>JAWXBG010000214.1:0-59381 GCA_034439875.1 Flavobacteriales bacterium | reverse complement strand
TACATAAACCCAAATCAAGCGATAGAAAAATTGCACCCTCATTTTGCCGATGAATGCAGTATTCTATCGCTTAGATTTGAGAATCCCACACGCATTCTACAAAAATTGCCCTCATGCGTAATGCGGGATCAACGGTATTAGCGTTTCATAGCGAATCCCAAAGCGGATTCTGGGATCATATAGAAATGTCTTTTAACCTTGGCCCGAGGTCTGCCAAAACCTTCGATGATGTTCAGCAAATGTTCAAAGCTGCCCTGACCAATTGATTGGGTATGAACGCCGGCAGGGAATGATTACATTTTAAAATTCGTAAATTGTGTTACTGACAGAAAATGCCTTTCGGCCAACAATGGGCTTTTCGCATTGCATCATTTGAGATCGTTTGAGGCAATCATATAATTACCATAGCAGAAAAGCTCCGACACTGCAGGAAATCTCAGAAATTGAAGAAAAGAG
This sequence comes from Flavobacteriales bacterium, assembly GCA_034439875.1. Classification (GTDB taxonomy): domain Bacteria; phylum Bacteroidota; class Bacteroidia; order Flavobacteriales_D; family Sanyastnellaceae; genus JAWXBG01. Next base: position 58,925 of record JAWXBG010000214.1, on the reverse strand, counting down.
TTGTCTTGGTATCTTTTGATGTTTGAGAGGTACAGGAAAAATATGAGATCGCTCAAGTTCCTATATCTGAATTCTCTGAATTCAGTTCGAGTAACAGTTCGGGTTTGAGAGATTTTAAATAAAATTAGCCGAAATCGTTGGCTGCTGTTTCTGTAAACTACGAACAGTTCGGAGAACTAGTTTGAGTTTAAGGGGGGCCTACTTAAAGGACGCAGATAACGTTTGTTTCTGTTGTTTCTGCAAACCTCGAACTCATTTGTGCGGGCGGAGGGACTCGAACCCCCATGCCTCACGGCGCCAGATCCTAAGTCTGGTACGTCTACCAATTTCGCCACGCCCGCAATAAATCTATTTTTTCAATGAACGCGGCAAAGATATATGAATCTTCACTCTGCGCATTGCCTAAATTTTTATTGATCTCACAACCATTGATCGCCATCGCGAAGTTTTATGTCGTTCACAAATTGCTTGATCTTCTGCTCATCCTCCTTTTTGCAGACCAACAAAGCATTTCCCGAATCGACCACAATAAACCCGTTGAGGCCATGCAATACCGCCAACTTATCGTTGGACATATACACCATGTTATTGGAACATTGATACATCATTATATTCTTCCCTACGGCGCCATTTCTGTGGTCATCGTGAGCAACCAAGGTATGCAAACTTCCCCAAGTACCCAGATCACTCCAGCCAAAATCGCTCAATACGAGATTCACATTTTTGGCCTTTTCCATTAATCCATAGTCAATAGAAATATTTTCGCATGTACTATATGTCTGCTCTATAAATTGTGCTTCGGCAGACGTCCCATATATACCGGCACCCTCGCTGAAGGCCTTATAAATATCCGGCAGATGCGATTTCATAGCTGTTAAAATCGCTGGTAAGGACCAAATAAAGATGCCTGAATTCCAATAAAAATCGCCTGAGGCGAGAAAATCTTTTGCCAACTCTAAATCCGGTTTTTCGGTGAATGTCTTCACTTTTTTCACTCTTGAATCAGGCGTTTTACCGATCTCATCCCATTGAATGTATCCATAGCCGGTATCAGGTCGGGTAGGTTTGATGCCTAGTGTAACAAGGTTATTTGATTCTCGGGCTTGCTGAATACTAAGCAAAACTGTAGCAATGTATTCGTCTTCGCGCATGATCACATGATCGCTAGGCGCTACAATAACACTTGCATCTCCGGCACGGTCTGCAATCCAACAACTGGCGTATGCTATGCAAGGAGCTGTGTTGCGCATGTACGGCTCACACAATACCTGTTCTTCTTTTAAGTCAGGTAATTGCTGCAATACCAATTCTTTGTACGCAATATTTGTAACTACCAGAATATTAGAAGGAGGACAAATTTTCACATGCCTGTCGTAGGTCATCTGCAAAAGGGTTCGCCCCAAGCCGAGAACATCGTGAAACTGCTTAGGAAAAGAACTTCTGCTCATTGGCCAAAACCGGGATCCAATGCCACCGGCCATGATGACACAAAAGTTTTTGTTGTCCTGATTCATTTTATTGTTGTCAGTTGCGCTCCCATGCAAGAAATACTATTTCAATTTGGCGAGAGCAGAGCGCAAACTTACAATGGATTGAGCTACATCTTGTAAACTCGCTGTGCCAACAGAAATTCTGTACCAAGGCTCTTCCTTCGAAGAACCAAATGCACTGAAAGGAACAATGCCCATTTTCGCTTCATTGAGTATATAAGCAGTTGTGTCCTCTACGGAGTTGATTGCTGTTCCATCCTCTTTTACCTTTCCCACTAAATCGATCTTAACTGTTAAATATATGGCCGCTTGCGGAGCAATGGCATCTACCGAAAAACCTTCATTCTTCAATGAAACAATGCCGTTGTAGAATCCTGTAAGCCTTTGCTCTACCTCAGAATTGATCCATGCCAAATAGGTGTCTACCTGTGTATCATTGGCCAAATACCTTCCAGTTGCAATCTGCTCGGGACGTGGTGACCAAGCTCCTACGTGGCCCAATATGGATTTCATTTTCTCTATAATCCGCTCCGGACCAAAAGCCCAACCCACTCGCACACCTGTAGAGGCAAGGCTCTTGGAGATTCCATCTACATACAAAGTGTAAGGTCGGATTTCGGGACGCAGTTGCACAGGGTGAAAATGTTGTGTTCCTCCAAATGTCAAGAGATTATATATCTGATCGTACATCAGATACAATGGCTTTTCATCTGCTCCTCTAAGCGCATTCTCTTCGATCACCAAATCACATATTGCCTCTAATTGATCCTTTTTAAATGAAGTGCCGGTAGGATTGAGAGGCGAACAAAGTGCAAGCAGAGATGCACCACGAAGATGTGGCCGGAGTTCGTCTGCTGTTGGCAAAAAGTTATTTTCAGGTAACGTGGGCAGCATCACTTGCACGGCATGACTGAGGTGCGTATAGTGGTTGTTGTTCCACGATGGAACAGGGAAAACAACTTTATCGCCCGGATCTAATAAGACTTGAAAAATGGCATAAATAACAGGACGAGCGCCACCTGCCACCAATATTTCGTCGGCTGAATAATCTACTCCTGTAGTTCTATTGATTAGACGAGATATCTGTTTTCTTAATTCCGGATTTCCATTTGCAACCGGATAGTTGGTCAAACCTTCCATGTAGCATGCAATGATGTGGTCGCGAAGCTCTACTGGGATTGGGAAAATAGCAGGATCAAAGTCTCCAATTGTGAAATTATAAACGTTATCTCCTTTGGCTATTTTATCTCTAATTTCTCCAGCGAGTTTGATAATTTCAGAACCAATCAGGTTCTCAGCCATTTCGGAAACCTTGAGTTTGCGATTGCTTAGTGCTTCAGTGTTGTTGCTCATCAAAAAAAGTATTTTACAAAAAGTATTTCCACAAGGATCAGAAATGACGATCAGGCTACAAAATTAGGAATTTCAAATGGATTGGCAGTCCTATGAGGCCAAAACCCGAACTAATACTGTACAGGAATAATCGGCCTTTTGTAATTCTTCTGTCCACTATAATTAATTGGTTTCTATTCTTTCTCAGATGCCCGGTCTTCGGCCTCCTCCCACTGACTTTCATCCCAATACGGTGTGGGGGTATAAGGATATCTCTCCATGTGAATGTTTCGAACTCTTTTGTACAGGATACTTCGCAGCTGATCCATTCCATCCTTGCGAATAGCAGAAATAAATAAAACATTTTGACCTTCGAGGCGCGCCATCCATGTTTTTCGCCAATCGTCTAAACTCCAATTTATTGTGGTTGCCTCACTAAGGTCATCCGCTGGTTTGGGAGTGTATGTGAATGCGTCAATTTTGTTGAACACTACAATGGTGGGTTTATCGCCTGAACCAATTTCTTGAAGCGTCTCATTTACTACTCGGTAATGATCCTCGAATTGTGGGTGTGAAATATCCACCACGTGAATCAACAAGTCCGATTCTCTCGTTTCATCGAGGGTACTCTTGAATGATTCTATCAATTGATGCGGCAACTTGCGAATAAATCCCACTGTATCTGTAAGTAAAAACGGAAGATTATTGAGCACAACTTTTCTCACTGTTGTGTCTAATGTAGCAAAAAGTTTGTTCTCTGCGAAGACATCACTTTTGCTCAACATACTCATGAGTGTGCTCTTCCCAACATTGGTATAACCAACTAATGCTACTCGCACCATGTCGCCCCGGTTGCTTCGTTGCGTTACTTTCTGCTTGTCAATAATCTCCAATTGTTTTTTAAGCAAGGCAATTCTATCGCGTACAATACGCCTATCCGTTTCAATCTCTTGCTCACCAGGACCGCGCATACCTATACCTCCCTTCTGCCTCTCCAAGTGAGACCACATTCTAGTAAGTCGCGGGAGCAGGTATTCGTATTGCGCCAGTTCCACTTGTGTGCGCGCATGTGAAGTGCGAGCCCTACTTGCGAAAATGTCGAGAATCAAATTGCTTCTATCTAGGATTTTGACTTTCTTCTTCTCCTCTTCATTAAATATTCGCTCTAGATTTCGCAATTGGGAAGGTGCAAGTTCATCATCAAAAATGATCATATCGATTTCTTGATCCCTTACAAATCCATGAATTTCTTCAATCTTTCCGGTGCCTACAAATGTCCGCGAGTCGGGATGATCCAATGTTTGTGTAAAACAACGCACGCAAACAGCACCTGCCGTTTCAGCCAAAAAGGCCAATTCTTCAAGGTATTCATCCACTTGCTCGCGAGATTGCTGACGGGTAATGACACCAATGAGGATGCATTTCTCCTTTTCTATTTCTGTACTAATCAAAATTTAATTTCTTCGTTTGTTTAAGTGCATTTAGATACAACGGTCCTATTACTTCGTGCTGCATCTAAAGGGGAACCTCTAAAAATTTAAGGAAGGTCTAAAATCGCCTATGTTGTTTCGATCTAGTCACATGTATGATTTTACTCCGCCAAAGTTTAAATGCCAAAGATACAACCCTAAATATGTAGTTCAGAATGTCTTGGAATAAACAAGCATCAGGGCTTCCTTAGGGTGATTGAATAATCGGCTAATGCAGCAATTTGATCGGCAGAAAGGACATCTTTGTGCGGAGGCATTGTGCCTATTCCATTTGATATTAATGATATCACTTGATCTCGAGCAAGCACACTTGTTGTGAGATTTTTTGCTCCGGCATTTTGCATCGCGCCATCTGCCCCGTGACAGATTCCGCATTTCGCAGAATACAATTTGATAACCAAGGCAGGATCAAATCCACCGGTTGGTGTTTGCTCTGGTTTCTGCGCTCCGCCACCACTGCACGAAATGGCGAAAAATGCCACCACTGCAATAGCTACAATTAATACCAGCCTCTGCCTGCCCCTACTTCTCTGAATGGCCATGGAATCATTAATAAGATGATGATAAGTGCTATTGAATAATAAACGAGTATAAATCTATGTTTTGCCCAATTACTGTCTTGTTTCTTGGAGCGGCTGTAGCCAATTGTAATGAGAATAGCTGCCACGATCATTCCTACCATGTGTTCGACCACCCAAAATCGAGGAAATGATTCACTCATCACTTTCCCTGCTTGCATGAGCGTTTTGATAAGTGGACTTATAAAATACAATCCCAAACCAATCAAAATTTGAGTGTGCATAATAATCAAGGAAAACAATGCCAGCTTTTTGTCCGCATCATCTTCTGGTTTATACATCCGTACCAAGCTATCAATGATGGTAACCAAAATCAAGATAAGTAGGACATATCTTAGAATAGAATGTAGGCTAAGTAGTATATCGTGCATATTGGTGGTTTTGGTTTTGTCAAACATACAGAAAAACCCGCAATAAATATCGTCGCTCCAAATTCTTTTCCTGAAAGCAGAAAGTAACAATGAGCCGATCTTTTACCTTCATTTGCCTAATGAATGAGGTTATTTATAATGTAACAGTCAGTTTAGATCCAAGTATTGAAACAGATTGGATTGATTGGATGAAAAACGTACACATTCCGGAAGTGATTGCCACAGGAATGTTCTTGGACAGTCGTCTGTTGCGCGTTCACGCATTCGAAGAGAATGGAGTCACCTATGCCGTTCAATATCGCCTTCGAAATTTGGATGCTCTTGAAAAATACCAAACCGAATTTGCGCCTGTGCTTCAGGCGAAACACCTTGATCGCTATGGCGAAAAGGCCATTGCGTTTCGAACGGTATTGGAGATTCTCGCATAGATGAGTCTTGTAGGCGCGATTCATTGCGACTCATTGCGACGAGGCGCGATTCATTTCGGCCCTTTGCGATTCATTGCGACAAGGCTCAACTCATGGTGGCGCAATATGGATACGGTGGATACGCGATAAATCGAGTATCTACGTGATGGAAACAAAAAACAATTTAGATGTAGATCGATCATTCCATGATAATCTGATCATGTATACGCCTGGGGTTATCGACCCCGTATCGATTTTGTAGGTGTGAATGCCTTCGGATAAATTGATCATTTCCGTTCGAGATACTCGCGAACCATTCATCGAAAACACATCGAGCGCCACATCTCCTCCGTCAGGAATGGCAAATCGGATTGACATGAGGCCGGTCATACTAGAATAAAATGGAGGGAACAATTCAAATAGATTATCCACCAAGTTCTTGCAGAAAACATTGTCGCTCGTATTCACTTCTGCAAAATCTGTATTGAAAGCCTCAAGTTCTATGCACAAATAATTCTGGTTCGATGGCAAAACATTGAACCCCGATTGGAACTCGTATAAAAGCGATTGATTCGGCAAAAGCATTCCGTCCCACCATTCAGAAACAGGGGAATCTCCACCTAGCTGCCAACTCAATTTCAAATGCCGAACAGCAAAATTGCCATTATTCACCAACAACACATAAGGCCTTCCGTCATCGGTACAGCCCACTTGCTCTATTACAATATCCAAAACGGGAGTATCTACCAAAATTGTTGCGAACGATGTATCACTGCATCCAAAGGCATTGGTCAAAATCATCGATATCTCAAAGCTTCCGGTTTGAGAAAATATGTACTCAGGATCCTCTCCTGACAAACTACCGCCATCTCCAAAAAACCATTCTTGCGCACCGACACTGCTACCATCAGAATTAAATTGCACAGCGAGAGGTGGTGCTCCCATGTCTGGATCAAAAGAAAAGAACGACTCCGGCGCAGGCCATACAGGAATTGACTGAGCGATGGAGCTAAAACAACCTTCACTTGTAACTACCTCTAATGAAACCTCAAACAATCCGGTTTCACTAAAACTACTATACCACAAAGCATCGGTTGAAGCTTGCTGCCCTTCAACAAACCACTGATATGAACTGACTATGTAATCATTTTCCACCTGAGCCATTAAGGGATAAGGAACGCCCAAACATGCATTGCCTGTGTTAAAGTCAATTTGTGGAGGTGGTCTCATTTCAACAACTTGAATAATCGTGTCTTTACAACCATTATCTGATGCTGCAATGAGTTGTACTTCATATTCCCCTTGCCCGGTATAAAAATGAAAAGGCTGGGGTAAAAACGATCCTGTGCCATCGCCAAACTGCCAAGCAAATATTTCAATCTCTCCACTACCATTCTCCTCCACATCTTCTGAGAATGCCGTCAATGAACCTACACAGACCCCATCAAATAAAAAGTTTGCAACAGGCGCATTCAAAACCTGAAAAGTCGCAGAATAAGTAGATTCACAACCCCACTCAGTGAAAACAGTGTGAGAAACATCATGAAATCCCGCACTTTGGGGCAAAAAGGAAACCATTTCTCCATTCGTTGATATATCATCTAATTGCCATTGCCATGATATGATTTCACCGTCGGTAGAACTAGCCCCACTCTCAAGCTCAAAGTATTCGTTTTCGCATGGTAAGGGCAAAAAATAGGATACCTCTGGAAGGGCGTGTATGTAAATAGATGAACTATATATATTTGAACAGCCCTCAGCCGAAACTGCAATAACGGACACTTCATAAGCTCCTGGGGTATCGTATGGATGGCCAGCCAATTCTCCCGTACCCAAATTTCCATCGCCAAAATCCCATGACCAAGACACAATATCGGATTCCGATAAATTGACTGATGTAAACTCTGTAGTACTTGTATGGCAAAATGAAGTTGCATTAAATGAGATAGATGGCGCAACACCGACTACTATCACATCGATGGAATCTCCGGCCACACATCCATTCGCATTTGTAGCCTCCAATGAATACGTACTCGATTCTTCGATAGGGAGAACATTTTCCCATGATCCGTTATTCCATAGGTAAAAAAGTGGGACTTCAGAATCGGTGGTAATGCCTATAACATTTCCGGCGCATAACTCCACGTCTGGTCCGAGTGAAACCAAAATGGGAAAAGAGTCTACTTCCAACTGAAAGCTCACTATCAAAATACATGCATTCTCATCTTGTATGGACAGATCAACCTGACCTTCTTCCATGGTGCTGAATGTTGCTCCTTCTATTCCTCCTGTCCAAACGATATCATAAACCAACGGATCGAGTTCCACATTCCATACAAATTCGTCTCCCAGACATATGAGAGTATCCGAAGGGTTTGTATTCCCGGGAAAGCTGACCATTATAGTGTCTTGCTTTATCCGGCCAAATAAGTCTTGAACAGTCACAGAATATGCCCCCGAGTTATTTACAGAAATACACTCGCTGGCGCTTCCATCCGACCATTGATAAGAACTAAATCCGGGCGCAGCACAAATTTCGACCGGGCAAAACCCTTCCAAAACATTCACGTCGTCACTTACATAAAACTCCGGTCCATATCGATCAGCCAAATAGAGCTCCACTTGCTCAACTTCCTCTGGGGTAAGTGCCTCAGAAAAAATTGCAATCTCAAGCAAATCGCCATCCCAAACTCGTTCATACAATAGTCGGTCGATTACTAAACTGCTTGCTGAAACATCACCTGTGGTAGCTACTGAAATTATTGAATAGTTTGAAGGGACTAGGGTCTGGACGCCATCCACTTGCTGAAAATTGACTCGCGTAACTCCATTTCGAACTTCTAAAGCAGATAAAGTAGGATGCCAGATCAACTTATTCGGGCCTCGCAAAAAATCTTTCTCAGTCGAATGTCCAAGCAAACATCTTGGATAAACTGTATTAGCAGTTTCGTCCTCTTTAATTACCCAGAAAACTGTTCGAATGTTATTTATTTCAGGAAAATCAAGAAAATCATTCCACCCATCAAAACGCACAACAGGAAATCCGTTGAGTACATTATTGACTAATGTCGGGCGCAAACTTCCGGCGAAAACTGAGGCATTATTGCCGTTTCCACTTTGATCATCCCACAACAATACGCTGCTTCCAGAGAGCGTAACCCCCACATCCGATTTGAGCCAAAGCTCTAAACCTTCGTAAACATCAGGCGATACTTGCGCACACCAAGAATGTGCGAAAAGCCATGCCGATAGAGCACAGAAGGAACGGATGTAAAAAGATCTTGTCATTCCGACGTGAATTTAGAGTGCACTTCCTGAATATCTCATAGACACTACCTTTGTTTTTCAACATGAACATCAACGCGCCCGAATGATCAGAAAATGGCAGAACCGTTTTTCCGAAATATACGCTTCTATTCGCACGGATGGCTCTTTCGTGCAAAACTCGCTCCTAATGTTCTCCTCCTCCGGTGCGTCTATTGCCATTCAGTTTGGATTCGCATTTATACTAAGCCGCATATACTCTGAAGGAGACTATGGGATTTTTCAAGTCTTCAATTCGTACGTTGCAATCTTGGGCAGCATTGTCACCCTCAATTACAATCAGGCGTTCGTTCTCCCCCGCGAGGAAAGACAATTTGTCGCACTTTTTCAGCTCACATTAAAAATCTCATTTTTCCTTTGTTTTCTGATCACTTTGTTCTCATTGGTTGGTGGTCAGTGGGTTCTTGGTTTAATGCATCACGAGGAAGTTGGAGCATGGATATATCTCGTAGGGCCTACCTGCCTGTTTGTAGCCCTCGATCGAATTGTGATGGGAATGGGGGTTCGACAAAAAGCATTTAAAAAAATCACCATTTGGAGTCCCGTTTCAACGTTCATTTCCAAAATCTTTAACGTAGCCTATGGAAGCGTAAATGCCTCGCCATCTGGACTTATCATAACAAACATTCTAAGTTTTGCAATAGAAACGGTATTGTACATAAAATACGTGACCAAGGACGTATGGAAAACCTTCAAGTTGAAAGTCACCAAAAGTGAACTACGCGAAGTAGCCTTGGAATACAAAACTTTTCCACTTTATATTTTTCCGGGAAACCTCATAAATACAGTGAGCAACTATTTGCCTCCGGTTATGCTGGCCACATTGGGATACGGCTTTGATATGGTGGGATTTTACGGATATGCTCTCATCATTTTAGAACTCCCAATCAGATTGATGGGCAGTGGCGTGAGTTCCGTTTTTCTGCCCAAAGCCACCGACATTCTTGCCGACCGCCCGCATGAACTCGGTCCTGCCACTTGGAGGGTTTTTAAAAACATGATGTTCCTTTCGGTGGGAGCTGTTGCTTTCATATATGTGGTGGGCGAACCTCTTTATTCTTTTTGCTTTTCCGAGAGATGGGCTCCTGCGGGTAGACTTGCCGAAATTCTTACCATTTACTACTTCTTCAGGTTGGTAAGTACTCCCCTTTCTATTCTTTTTAATGTTCTCAGAAGGGAAAAAGAATTTCTGGCATTTCAGGCAGGTTTACTTGTCATTAGAGTCGCGAGCCTTGTCGTGGGTTCGGCCTACACTTCAGATTTTTTCGAACTCATGGAAATATTCAGTATCGCCAATGCTGTAGCCTACTTTGGAATGTGCGTCTGGATATTCGCGATGGTTAAAATTCCTATGGTAAAAGCCATCGTTTTCACCCTGGTTTGCGGCATAGGCATTTTTGCAAGCGGTTGGCTTCTGAAAGCATGGATATTTGGATAATCTGAAAATATCCCAACTTTCAATGGTAAAAAAACCAATTTCCTCTCCTAACATTCTACATTGGCACCCTTGAAGATTGCAGTAAATACCAGGCTTCTCCTCAGCGACAAAATGGAAGGTATTGGATGGTTCACTTATGAAACCATGAAAAGAATTGCCGCCGCTCATCCTGAGGTATCATTTCACTTTCTATTCGATCGACCCTTCGATGATTCATTTATTTTTTCAGAGAACATAAAAGGTCATTTCCTTGGACCACCCGCTCGACATAGTTCACTTCAGAAAATTTGGAACAATTATTCTGTACCTCTGATTCTGAGTAAAATAAAGCCAGACCTGTACTTATCTCCAGATGCGCAGCTCAGCATGAGAGCAAGGGTGAAGCAACACATAGTGATTCACGATATAAACTTCGAACATTATCCCAAAGATATTCCTAACCATTACTATCAGTACCTACACAAGTACACTCCACTATTTATAAAAAAAGCAGCTCGCATAGCCACTGTGTCGGCATTCAGTAGAACTGATATTGCAAATAGATATAACGTTGATGCAAACTTGATTGACATAGTGCCAAATGGTGTAAACGATTCATTCAGGCCCTTGAATAAGGCGGAAACTTCGGTTGCAAAGGCTCGATACGCTAAAGCATGCGACTACTTCATTGCAGTTGGAAGTATTCATCCCAGAAAAAATCTTCAAAGACTTTTGCCGGCATTCGACCAATTCAAATCTAGGAATCCTTCCAACACCAAACTTCTTTTAGTTGGCAATGAGATGTTTCTTACTACTGAAGTGAAAGAAGCAATGAAACATCTGAAGCATAAAAAGGATGTGATTTTTGCTGGTCGTTTGGGAGCAAATGATCTCAGTATGGCAATTGGAGCTGCAATAGCCAATGTTTATATCAGTTACTTCGAAGGTTTTGGAATTCCCGTTTTGGAAGGATTCAAATGTGGTGTTCCGGTGATAGCTGCAAATGCTACATCCATACCTGAAGTTGCCGGAAATGCTGCCCATCTGGTCGACCCTTTCGATATAAACGACATTAGCAATGCGCTTCAAAAAGTGCACAATGACAAATTGTATAGAGAAGAATTAATAAAACGAGGATTTAAACAAGTACAAAAGTTTTCGTGGGAGAATACTGCTCAATTGCTATGGCAATCGATGATGAAAGCACTCTAGAATGCTCAAACCATTTTACAATAAAACATATTGCGAAGCAGGCTGCGACGAAGCGGGTCGCGGCTGTTTGGCTGGTCCGGTAGTGGCTGCTGCTGTAATTCTCCCTTCCGACTTTTATCACCCACTGTTGAATGATAGCAAGCAACTTAGTCATGCTCAACGCCTCGAATTGAAGCCAATCATAATGGAATATGCAGTTTCATGGGCTATTGCAGAAACAGACAATCATGAAATAGACAAAATAAATATTCTTAATGCCTCCATACTCGCAATGCACCGTGCAGTAGAAAAATTGCATATCACTCCCAATTTACTGCTGATTGACGGAAATAGATTCAAAACTTATCCGGATATCGCACATCTATGCGTAATCAAAGGCGACTCAATCTTCGCGAGTATTGCTGCGGCTTCCATTTTGGCAAAAACTCACCGCGACGAACTAATGGATAAATGGCACGAAGACTTTCCACACTATCGCTGGTCTGCCAACAAAGGATATCCTACAGTGGATCATCGGGCAGCCATTGAAATACATGGTACCACCGATCTGCACAGGCTGAGCTTTCGACTGCTAGCCAAAAGCGATCACTGATTGCGTTGTTCCAAAAATATTTTAGTACAGACAAAATCGAAAAGGAATTTCTTGAAAGAATTCGAGAACTGCTTTTGTGAAATCAAAGCGGCAATTTTGTCCTTCTCAAACCAATCGAAAATGGGTGAATCCGACAAGAAATAATCGCGATGAGCAGGATTTTTAAAATCGAAAATGGAATTGATTGATGCGTTAAAACCCTTCTTTTCCCTTGAAAGACGCACCTTATCATTCAGAATTCCCTTCATTGATTCTCGCAACAAGTACTTATTATAACCATTGCGAATTAAATGTTTGGTAGGAATACTATATGCAAATTCAAACAAGGACGTATCTAAAAACGGACTTCGGTTTTCAATGCTGTAGAACATTGAATTGAGATCATCTTCGTGTAATATCACGCGAACCACTTCATGAAACATCTCGTTCATCATTCGATTTCGCAATAGAGAATCACTGTAATTGGTCTCCGTAAAAGGTTCGTTAAAATCCTTCTTCAACATTCCACGAAACTCATGATTGTTCAGATAAACATGATCTCGTTTTGCAGGGTTATCAAAAAAATAATCCCACTTCTTGAAATCAGGATGACGCACAAATTTCAATACTTCATTTTCCCAATCATTCTTATAGGCGCCAAACTCCGGATCGCCCTTTATTTCGTACAAGTGCATGATAAAATGATCGTAATAACCTGTGAACATTTCATCTGCCGCAGTTCCGGAAATAGAAATCTTATAACCCTTTGATGCTATAGACTCCGACAACATTGAGTGTATAAAATATGAAATGGTGGCAATAGGAGCATCGTGGTAGTCAACCAGCTTCTCGAGTCGCGAAATATGATGATCGCCGGGTTCCAATACAATGCGAGTACTTTGACAGCCTGTATCTTCAATTGTGGCCTTTATATTTTCATATTCATCGTATCGATGATCGGAATCGATTATGGAAAAAGTATTCACTTGTGCGTTAAATACTTTCGAAGCTATACTTACAAGGCTTGCAGAATCGACACCACCACTTAAACAGAATGATAACGGAACATCTGATCGCAAGCGCAACTTCAAACTTTCTGTTAAATGATGACGAATGCCCTCAATAGCTTCTCCTTCGGTGATGGCGTGTTTTGGGGCAAAACGCGGGGTCCAGAATTTTGATTTTGTAATGGTCAAATCTTCTGATATCCATGCGCGCTCTGCGAAATCTAATTCTCGAAGTCCCGTAAAAAAGTGTTCCTTTGTTTTATATAGAGATTTGTGCCCATTGATCATGTATCGCATCAAATGGTTCTCGTTCACAGGCAGTCGAGTTCCCATTAAAGCCTCAATGAATTTTACTTCTGAGCCAAAATAAAAGCCATGAGAAGATTGAAAATAATAAAGTGGCTTTTCAGCGAAGCGATCGCGGCTCAAAAACACAGCATTACGAGTTGAATCGTGCAACACAAAGGACCACATCCCTTCAAAATACTTGACACAATCTTCACCATACTTCAGATAATACTCCATGAGCACCTCTGTATCTCCATCGGTGGTAAGTTGCATTCCATCTGCCAAAAGTTGGCGACGCAGTTCTACGTAATTATATATCTCGCCATTGAAAACAAGGGTGCAACCTCTGCGAAGAAAAGGTTGATTGCTTCTTTCATCGAGATCGATAATACTCAAACGGCTGTGCAAAAAAGCCATCTGCAGATTTCCCTGTTCTACAAGTTCATAATTTGCAGCGTCGGGACCTCTGTTCGCCATTTTCGAAAGGGCACCCCGAATTTGACTCTCGCCCGGTCTATTCTTTCCTATGTACCCGGCTATTCCACACATATCAATCTTCCAATTTTTTCAAATCCTCCAATGTGTGCACATCGGTGCTTTCGGCAATAACAAATCCACAGTGAGCAGATAGAAAATCATTAAACAACGCATGATATTTCACTATGCGAAAAGCAGCGTTTTGAACTCCATTTGGATTCGCGCTCATTACTTCCCACAAATTGTGTTTGAACATTAATTCAAATCCACTGTCCATTTGTTCGGCACTTATCTCAGGCGAATTGGCCTGAGGCACAATGATGATATCCGGTTTACCCTGCGCAGAAACCAAAGGGTCTTCCACTGCCTGGCGAATTGCGATCACCTTTGGCGTTTTTTCATCGGCGAGCAAATCCGGTCTTTTGAGTGGTACACAATCATTATCGGCAGCAACACGCAGAATCTCATCGTCATCGGAACTAACAAATATTTCTTGGATGTACTTGCTATTTCGGCAAGCATCGATGGTATGAACCATCAAGGGTTTTCCTTTAAATGGATATATATTTTTCCCGGGCAATCGCTTGCTTCCGCCGCGAGCCGGGATAATAGCGATGATTCTTAAATTCTCCGATGGATTCATTAGCATCAATCTTTATTGCGAATGGCAACCAATGAATACCCCAAGGGATAAAGGTGTCTAGTTTTCACGCGATTCACTTTATACCACGGCGTAGAAATGACCAATGCCCTGATCATCCTGAAAATTCTATTGCTCACTCTACCTGTCATGCCTTTGTTTAAAGTATCCAAAAGTACATCGGCATGACCGCCATAGGATTCTATTTGGACTACTGAAAATCCGTTTTCTTCACAGAACCTCCTCAGTGCATATTCGCTGTAATGACCGAATTCATGAGGTGGTTCGACCAACCAATTGTTGAAAATACTCGTTAATACCACCTTTCCTCCCGGTTTTAAAATCCTACAGAACTCTTTGAAAAGTTCTTCGGGTTTCCAAACATGCGGCAATATATCCGTGCACAAAATGCTATCAAAAAAACCGCTTTCAAAAGGTAAATCTTCATTCATGTCGGCCCATACATCGACCCACGGAATTTCTGACCTTGTACCTTTCCAATCGAGACAGATATTCTCTAAGATTTGATCCCGATAAACTTCATAGTAAGGCACCTGATCGCAGCCACAATCGAGCATCCGGCCTGCAATATGGTTCATTATAATTGGGAGGTACGCTTCAGCTTGCAAGTAGGCTATGTGAACCGAGCCGGGGTAAATCTTAGATAAATTCGGAACCAAACGATTTTTAGTCTTATCGAAGTTCCATCTAATCGGTTTCCATGAATCGGCATTCTTCATATCAGGATATTTGATCCATGTGTTCAAGCATATCACGAGCTATTACTTCAGCGCCATTGCTCAAGATTTCATGTTTTTGCATACTTGACTTAATAAACCGGTATTCGTGATCGAGGAAGGAGGGAAGAAATTTTCCAAGTTCATTTTCGAATGTAAACAACGAAATAAATGAACCTAAGTGATATTGTTTCAACATCAAAATATTTTCATTGATTTCTGGATTCATTGCCTCTCCTATCAACAACATAGGAGTGCGCAAACCAATGCATTCACTTATTGTATTGAATCCGGCTCTACCTATTACCAAATCCATATCCGAAACATAATCTACAATGAGGTCTGTTGCTGGGATGTAATGCACATTTTCATTTTCGCATTTGAATTTATCTGTTACGAAAAAAACGAAATCACTCAGATTGGCAACACTATCTAGAGCCTTTGCTATTGAGTCGGCAAGAATTCCTGACCCACTATCGGCAATCAAAACCTTAAAACGGTTCTTGTATTCTGTAACCTTGTGATCAATTTCCTTGCGAAGGATCAGAGGAACCTCAATAGCTTTTCCTCTGTACTGCATCAAAATTTCCTTGGGCGTGAATGGAGGAAAGTACAACCTACTCGCTCGGTGCGCCGATTCGATTAATTGATATATCAATGATGACTGAAGGGGTGGTGGATAAAGTTTTGAAAAGAACCAGTCCCATGTAAAATGTGCGACACCAAATGAAGGAATTCCTTTTTTGACACCCAAATCAAACACTTCATACACAAAATCGGAAAGAAGAAAATCATACTGCTCTTCCTCTGCCATTTCACGATCCAAAAAGAGCTTACTTGTTTCTGAATAATGGGCGTATTGCTCTCGTATTCTTGGTACATCCGGCGAACCGTTGACTTGTTTGTGCCAGACAATATTATTGAAACGATCTATATATTTAACATTTGGAATAAATCGTTTGGCAGCCTCAAGGTGTTGGCTGGTCTGCAGAGTTAGTTCGATTTTGGGTTGTAGGATTTTCAACTCTTCTATCACAGCCCTCTGACGGACAATGTGGCCATAGCCCTCATCACTTAAATAGATTTTTCCTGTATAACTCACACGCTATATAGTGCCCGACAAAAACACCGGCGCAAATATGCACCGATCTATTTGTATAAAAGCCCAGTTGTTGCTTATTATTTTGAATTGGACTATTATATACCGCATAAGTGGGCCGAGAAGTAGATTATTGAATATATACTTTCTGGGTAAATGAGCCATAATCGCTGATCACATTTACTATGTACACTCCCATTCCCGCTGATTCTAAGGGTAACTGGTAAACTGCTCCTGGCTCGGCACCCCAAAATTGGTGGGCCTTAACCAATTGTCCGGCTGAATTGTAAATTTCAAAACTGACCTTTCCTTTAACCTCAGTCTCTCTTGCATCAGCTTGAAAAACAAGTGCACCCTCCTGATTCTGAAAAATTCGTATCGCACCAGTGTTCTCTTGAACTAACTCCTTATAGACCAAATCTTCTTCTGCCATTGGAGTCATATTGTTTTGAATTCCCATTACGGAAGCAATGATGTGTATAGGGCAAAAATTGCCATAATCGCCTTCCTGCGGATCATTGCAGTTATCTGCTGTGCCAACAAATGGCTTAGTGCCCACTCTATATGTAAGCCCAGGCTCCAATCCGATAGGCAAAAGTGAACACGTGGTGGTGGGGGTATATGTAACAATAGCAGGCCCTATGGGAACCATGAGAGGGTCGCCCGTTTCGATAGGAGCAAATTGCCAACCATATTGATCAACTATTTCTAAAAACTGGGTGAGTATTGTTCCTCCAGGATAGATATTCTGATTGCAGTATATGGGCCATACAAAGGTGTACGGTAAGGGAGCAGTAATAATAAAATACGGAATTCCCCAAGGGCCCCAGACTCCGCAATAATTTACCCTGATCCGAACCTGATAAATTTTATTGTATCTAATGCAATCTACCTCATTGAAATAACAATAAGTTGAATTGCCGCTGCTGTGATTCAGAACAGTGGTGCCATTGTCAGTAGAAAGTTCCCATTCTATAAGTTGCTCGTTGCCTACGTAATTGCATTTGATCCATTCAGACAATACATAAGTCCCGCCTGAAAACCCCGCTTGCAATGTTGTACTTGGATATGGCTCCATCACAATCACATACATGTCGGAATACCCGCACCAAAATCCTTGCACCTGAATCTCAACCCAGGCATAATAGGTTTTGTTGTAACAGAGACCATCAAAATCGTTCAAGTTCTTCAGACCTGTTGAACCGGTGGAGGTGCTATAATACAAGATGCCAGTTGCGCTATCCTCTAGTTTGTATCTTGTGGCTTCGATGGTCAAATTCTGCGCTGCTGTGAAAATATTTCGACTCGTATTATTTGCAATTTTATACCCCGGAATGGCATCGTCGCCCAAAGGATTTGGTGTGTATGTAGATCGAATATTCGCTTTCGGCAAAAAAGAAACCGCCAAATTAAAATTTCCTGCACCTGAAACGCCTGTAGAATGAACTCTCAAATAGTATTGTGCTCCGGGGGTGAGATTTATCGCACGCAATGTTTCTCCGCCTATCCCGGCATTGATGTTTTGACATGTCAAAGAAACTCCGGGTCCATTCGTCCATAACTCAAGTACCATATTGAACGCTGTGGTAGTTCCAACTATTCTAACCGCTTGGGTAGTGGATGTGAAACGATACCAAACGTCATCAACATCCGTTCCAGAACATACAGCCATTCCAGAGCTTGTAGCACCCAGATTGCCCGCATAACTGGTACCTCCTGTGGCCCAATTGCCAAGTAAAATGAGAGGGGCAGTGGCAGGATTATCGCTCTGACTAAAACCGCTTAAAAGAATAGAGTACACGAAAATGAAAGTAAGTAGAATTTGTCTCATGGTGCCTAGATTAGATAAAGGAGAATGCAATTTACAAAAAAAAACCGAACTGATGCTAGTGCCTCATTTCTTCGCATAGATGTAAAACCGGCAAAATGAGGGCATTACAATACAACGAAGATTGAAATATTCATGGAAAAATTACTTCTCGAACGATTTCAACCACAGACCCACTCCCGAAATGGGAAATTCTCCATACACATCTTTGCTATCCAAAAAATACTTAGATGGCACATCTAAAGATTCCAATAAATGAATAGGGTCTTGATCCAGGGAGAGCGGTAAGGCAACTCCCTCTGTTACCATTTCTTTGGCATAGTCACTCGAATTCGTATAATCTTGAAGAGAAAGGTTCAAGACATTCATTCCGAGTGAATCAAAAAATGTAGTGCTATAGATACTAATTTGAATTCGACATTTGGCCAAACATTCAAATAAATTACTCTCATTCCACAGAATCTCAATTCCAAGTGGGACCAGCTCATTGCGATATATATCAGGAGTCTTTTCGAGCGGATGCATTTTAACTACAATGCGCCAGTCATATCCTTTCGCTTTGATCAATTTTTGTAGAAGAATACAATAGTCAGTGTAGGCCCTTGCCAAATTTTTTTGTGCTCCAATAAAAATGATGTTCTGCTTTTCAAAGGGAATCGAATCAACAGTTTTGGCGTTCGCGAGATAATTGCCGACAACTATCAATTGATCACTGGTCCATTCAGCACCGCGCGACAAAACATTGCGCCAGTAATTCCCGTAAAGCAAAATTTTATCCGGAAAAAAAGCCCTTGAAGTAATGGGTGCAAACTGCTTGTGATAGACATAATAAAAGTCGTTCGCAGATATGAGTCCATGTTGAACTTCTATAGATTGTATTCCGAGAACCTTTAGTGCAGCGATCAAACCTTCTTTGTGATAATGAACGCAGAAGAACGCCGCCTTAATTTTCGAACCTATCAAAACACGATAGTGCTGGCGGAAGCTCACGAAAAAAACATGAAACGCGGATTCCACATATTTCATTTCATCACCTGTAAACTCATTCGAACGCGATAGTCGCTTCAGACAGTTGTTAATCGACTTCAAAATTATTTTTTCTCGATCATCAAGGGAACCCTCATAATTCGCAAAATCGCTCCATTTGTATTGCGCACTCAACCTTTGGTCGCCTCCCAGTCTAATTCTGGTGCAATTTTCTATGCCAATTTCATTCTCCAATTTGTGGAAGTACATCGACTGCACTTCTCCAGTGCTCGATTCGAAAATTCTTCCTTCATCATAAAGAACAAACTTCTGCAATGTCGGGCCCCTCCATTTACCACCTTTGATAAGTCCGCGAACGGAATACATCGATACTTGAAGAAAAAATGGCAAGTGGAAGTATGTCTTTAGCAATTTATTCTTGCTTTGAAGCATGCTATATGAAAGACCATGTTGGACTATCTTCAAGAAAGAAAAATTTTCATCGGAATAAAGATTTATATTCTTCAGTCTTTTCTCAAGTGCTTGATTTAATATTTGAAAGGGAATAAATTCCATTGTCAACTTTCCCGTTTTACAAGGCCTTTATCTAGACACATCTTTACAACATTAGCAAAAAGTGAAATGTGGCAATTCATCTTTACGGCTGTTTCAAGCAAAGAAGTATTACCATCGGCGTATGTGAGAAAATGCATCAATCTCATCACCTCTGCCCTGTTCACTTCCGGACTCGCAGAAGAAGGATACATATCGTGTTTTCCCAACATGGGTTCTCCTAACTGAATAAGTCCTTTGTAAACACCATTCAATTCGAATGCCTCAACAATTTCCATATATTTCAGAATCGATTTTTCCAAATGTCTGAAAGAGATGAAATTTTTGTTGTCAAATGAAGTGTGGTACTCAGAAAATTCATGATATACAGATCGCATCAAAGATCCCACGGGTAAATTGTAGCCCGGAGAACAATACTGACGCTCATCGCTGCCGCCAACAGAAAAATTTCTTGTGGCATACTCATCACTGCCTTGTTTGAGTATATGTTCTGCGACTTGATCTGCGAGGCTGCTTTCCAACTTACTTCGTTTGTAGTTGTAATTTCCTGAATCTCCTAAACAAGTTAAAACAAAACCGGCGTCAGTATTTTGCTTCATTGTTTCGCCAAACATGGATAGATAGGCGATTACGCCAATAGTTTCGGGAGCAAAAACAAATCGATAAGAGTATTCCCTATTTTCAAGTGCTGCAATGCGGGTGTACAAAAAAGCAAGTGCCAAAGGACCCGACAACTCGTTGTTTGCCATACTGGGATGACACAAATAAGAAGAAAGCAAAATTTCTCTGTCGCTTCTTCCTTTAAGCAATAAATGTCCAATTGTCATTGACCCCTCTGATAGTTCCGAATCAATTACAACTTCGTATTCTCCCTCCTGTGGCAATGAAGTCCATTGCTGATGTGGTAAACAAAAACCCCATCGTTCATTGTAGTACGATGTGATGTATGGAATTGCTTCAGGCTTGTGAGGAAGCGTATGAATATGTGCAGATAACTCTTGATAAGAAATCTTTTGGCTAACAGGCGCTGAATAATTGACTACATGCAAATTGTTTCTCCTAAAATCTCCAACTTTTTCGCCTGATGGAGTCAAAATATATGCATCCCGGATATTCCATTCACGCGGAACGGTCCAATCGTGCACTTGAGTTCCACTAGGTATCTCCAGCAACTCCAACGGAATTATTTCCTGCAAAATACGAAATGATTCACGCAAGCCATTGCCCGTAATGCTCCTACAAATGGGCCATAAGCGATCAAAATACTTTTCGAGTAATTCGGTCATCCGTTTACTTTGTTCTTATCACGCTCCCCCAAAATTCATCCATTTGTCGAATGAAATTAGATGGAGTATGCACTGTTTTTGTCAAATGTATGCTGTGATCCATCATCGTCTTATGATTGGATGAATCCTTTAAAAAAATTCCTATTGACTCCGCTAGACCTGTCGCATCATCCGTTTTTGTAAGAAAGCCATTTTTACCTTCCTTCACAAACAAATCTGTGCGTCCCACATTGCGGGCTATGATTACATTTCCCGCTCCCATTGCTTCATTCATTGCCAGGCTCGGAAAATTATCGATTTCCTGAGTGGACACATAGCACATTGAGCGATTGAGCAATTCTGAAATATCTGATACATCTGTTATCAATTCGCACATGGACAATCTTCTCGACAATATAAACTCTCTCATTTCAGACTCCATTGGACCACTTCCGGCAATCACAATTTTCCAATCGATAAAAAGAAGCGGTTCCTTTTTGTACAAGATGTCAATTGCCTGAAGAAACATCATGGGGCCTTTGTAATTGACAAGTGCAGAAGCCCACATTATAATCTTCTCCTTTACTATTGGATGAAATCGTGAATAGTCACAAAAACGACTTTTGATGCTGTATACAATTGGCCTGTAAGAAAACATCGGATGTTTTAATGCAAAATCTCTGAAGCTATCGTACCATGTCAAAATTCCATCAAATTGTATTGACGAAAACAGCTTACCATACTTGGCACGATCCTTCGCAAATCGCTTATCATAATCTTTTTCGAAAGCGGTGGGAATTCCATTGTAGGTAACCGTAAATGCCAACTTTGGCGCAATAATCCGCGGAAGTTGTTTTATAAATTTCAGAAAATGTAAGTACTCTTCTTCTCCAATATATGTGAGCAAATGAAGAACGTTGATGCGATAACGAATTAATTTGGAAAACAACTGAAAGTTATCCAAAACGGATTTAAAACGACTGTGGTGCAAATCCAAAAAAATCACGTGGGAGATGTCTAATCCAATTTTCTGAAATTCGGCGATTACTCCTTCTCTATTATCTGTTTTTACGAAATAATAAATTCTGTTTTTGCCTTCGGTGGACCTTTCATATTCGCCAAAAAACATTGGAAAAAAAACATCCGGTCCTCGACGAGAACGCACATCGAGCATCAATTGAAAAAGAGCTATGTTACTCATTCCGTAATAGTGAGAATCCTTTCATTTTAGGTTGTACTCCAATTTTGCTCGAGTAAAAATTGACCAAACTTCGGATTGGGCATAAAACCTTGCCCATAGAAATCGGATTGTAGGACGTCGAAATATGCTGCGTGCTTCAACAGGTAATCCATTTGATTTCTATGGCGAATTGTGATATTGATGTAATATCTACCTGCGTTCAGTGGCAGCGAGTTGATAGAGCAAGTAATAGTTCCGGAAGGAGGATAAACCTTTTCGGCACCTTCTACCGAGAAGTTCCAAAGCTCGGCCAACGGAGAACCATTGGCATCGTGAAGCGCAAACGAAACACTCAAAAAAGGCAATTCATCTAAAGAACTTTTATAATTGAGTTTCATTTGGATTGAATCTCCACTCATAAAAATAAATTTCCTTTCACCTTCTCGATTCTCGAACCAAAAATCGCTTACTTCAATTCTTCCTGTCTTTATTACATCGGGACGCACAGCTACTGCCGACTCCCGCACTTCATGATAATTGGCATCTCCATATTCTTTCACACAATCTTCGGCTGAACCTGTGTATGTGAGAGCTCCATTATTCAATAATATTCCTCTCGTACAAAGACTTTGGACCGCAGTCATATTGTGACTTACAAAAAGCACCGTGCGTCCTTCTGTTTCAGCCACCTGCTTCATCTTGTCAATTGCCTTCAGTTGAAATTCAGCATCACCCACTGCAAGCACCTCGTCGATAATGAGTATCTCAGGTTCCAAGAATGCTGCAACCGCAAAACCCATTCTCACTATCATTCCCGATGAATATCTCTTTACCGGTGTGTCTATATATCTGGCGCACCCGGAAAAATCTACGATATCATCGAACTTGCGGCTAATCTCCGTTTTTGTCATCCCGAGAATTGCCCCGTTGAGAAATATGTTCTCTTTCCCTGTAAGCTCGGGGTGCATACCGGTGCCTACTTCTAGAAGACTTCCCAATCGACCACGCATCTTCACCACTCCTTCTGTTGGAGATGTTATTCGAGATAGGATTTTGAGTAATGTTGATTTACCTGATCCGTTTTTTCCAATAATAGCTAGCACTTCCCCTTGAGAGACATCAAATGAAATATCGCGAATCGCCCACACATACTTACTATCGCTCACTTTGGTTCGGTCGTTAACCACCGACAGTTTTTTATAGGGATCCTCTTTTCCTCGAATTCTATGCACCCATCGGTTGACATCATGCATGAGCATACCTGTTCCGGTTTGACCTAACCTATACTGCTTTGAAACAGACTCTACACTTAAAACGATTTTACTCATAAGTCAAGGACTACACGGTATCAATAAAAGTTTTCTCTGCTTTTGCGAAGTAAAATAATCCAACGGCCAACAGTACGAATGTCATTCCAAGGCTAGATGCCAGATATATCCATTCAAATTCTCCTTGTCCAAAACACAAAACCCTGAAAGTTTCTATGATGGCGCTCATTGGATTGAGCAAAATCAAAGTCTGCAAGGTTCCGTCGATCATACTCAATGGAAAAATAATTGGAGAGACATACTTCAATAGGTCAACTGCAAAATTGACCATGAACTTTAGATCGCGGAACTTCACTGTCAATGCTGCCACGAGTAATCCACAACCCATACCCATGAGGGCAATTGGAACGATAAGCAATGGAATTAGCAAGAGGTGCCATGTAGGTTCTATCAGATCTGTAGTTATGCAATAGTAAAGGTAAACCGCAAAAAACAGGATCAATTGGACGCCCAGTTTGAGCATATTGGAAAAAACAATAGAAATGGGAACCACCAATCGGGGGAAATAGACCTTGGCAAAAATGTAACGATAAGCAATAAAAGTTTCTGAGGACTTGAGCAAAACCTCGGAAAAATAGTTCCACAATACAATGCCCGACATGTAGAATACCGGCTTTGGAAGTCCATCTGTACTCAGTTTGGCCGCCGTTCCAAATACCACTGTGAATATGATGGTGGTGAGAATCGGCTGCAGAAAAAACCAAATTGGCCCAAGGATTGTCTGCTTGTACACAGCCACAAAGTCTCTATGAACGAATAGAGATATCAAATCCCTGTACTTCCATATCTGACTGATTCTCAAGGCCTGCATCGAACTACTTACGGGTTCGATGACCAGATCCCAGTCCTTTTCCTTGTTCGTCAATGTTGATCCCATTAGGCTACAAACTTCACCCTTATTCAAGAAAATACAAAATGAATAGTCTTCAAAGGTTCCTCTTTTGTGAACATTGGGCTATCGCTTCAAAGAGAGCATAGAAAAGGAACCATCTACGCTCACCGGTCCGAGAAGCCCCTCGCTTCGCAATCGCCCTATAAGCTTGTAATTGAACTTTTCCACACCGCCTTGATTGAGGTGCTTCGGGTCACTAAAATCGCAACAGACGTCAAAATCAACGTCTTGAGCCATATCAAAATAAACCACCTTTCGCCGATCATGCGAAAAACCCTCGGATTTGTAGTGATCCAAGACCCTCTGAAGATCCTTGTTAAAAGAATCGTTGAACTTCTGATAATCTGAATTTATCGGCATCGGCTGATTTACCAGCACCACAATAGATCCCTCACTTTCTAAATAAGTAATCAATCTGTGCAAGTAATCGAAATATTTGTGTTGACCTACAAATGTCGAATCAACTGCCGGAAACATACCTTGCAGGGTGTCATTATCGCTGCAGTAGCCTCTTGATACATAATCTTCAACAGAGAACTCTGAAATGGTGCGGTCGCAACACAGTCTAGCCATATAGGCATTAAAACTTCGCAGGTCCGGATCCTCGGTTACCAAACTCCATGCTGGATTGTGGTCGGGTACATTCTGAATGAGCCTCGTACTGCATTCTATGCCATCATCCATAAATACCTGGGGGTAGACATCAATTATATAAGTGGGTTTAGACTCATAATTCCAGTATTTTCTGGTGAGGATGTATGAAGCCAAACTGTGCTGAGAGCTGGTGCCTGTATTAATCATATCCAACTCTTCCAGTTGAAAGATGCGAGGATCATATCCACGATATGCATGAGAGGATCCTATGACAACAATTTCTGGATTCGAATAAGAAACAAGATCTGAAAACATCTTCTCTTCTTGTCCTCCTGTACGCTGCAGATAAGGAATTGCAGACAAAGCTAATCTCTTGCCGCGAAAAGAAATGTGGTTGAGTGCATACATCATTGAGATGTACATGAGCACTGCAATGAGCGCCAGGAGTATACTAGTTGTGACAAGGCGTTTCATTAGAATTGAAAATAAATAAATGCAACATCTCCCCAGAAACCGAATAATACAATGGCAGCAATCAAAAAAGAATAGAGTGTGAGTTTTACAGGATAATTCAAACGATGATACTCGCCTCTTACAATTTTGTTCATCAAAGGATCTATTAGCATAAGTGCAAGTGCAAAAAGCACTTTGATCCAGATCCCGGTATCACCCACCCTTCTCAATTCAATGGGCAATGTGCCTTCATAAGTTTTCATAGTACATATATCTTGAAGGACTTGCCAAGCTTGGGATACAGAATCGGATCTGAAAAATATCCATCCCAAAAGGACCAAGTGAAAAACAAGAAAAATTCCCAACCAATGGGTAATACCTTTTCGTGTTTTCATGTAATTTTTCCACCAAGAAAACTTTGAGATGACCAATTCGGCCAATAAATAAATAGCATGTAAGGCTCCCCAAATAATAAAAGTCCATGCGGCACCATGCCAAAAACCACTGATCACAAATACGAGCATTAGATTAATAGTAGTTCGGGTTTGTGTCAGCCTATTTCCCCCGAGTGGTATGTATAGGTAATCTCTAAACCATGTGGATAGCGAAATATGCCATCGGCTCCAAAATTCCCGAATGCTCTTCGAAAAATAAGGTGTTCGAAAATTCACCATCAACTCCACACCCATCATCCGAGCAGCCCCAATGGCAATATCGGAATAACCCGAAAAATCGCAGTAAATCTGAATAGCAAAAAGATAGGTGGCCAAGAGAAGCCAAAGCCATGAGAAGTTTGCAGAATCAGAATAAACACTATCGACTATCACCGCCAAATTATCTGCGATCACTACTTTCTTGAATAGTCCCCAAATGATATGTTGACCACCTAAAGAAAAATTATGATAGCTGAAGACGACCTTCGACTTCAATTGATGCATCAAGTTTTTCGCTCGTTCGATTGGGCCCGCTACCAACTGAGGGAAGTATGCAACAAAAACTGCAAACTTGCCCCAATGACGCTCTGCACGAATTTCTCCTCGGTACACATCTATCACATAGCCCATTTCCTGAAACGTATAAAAAGAAATTCCCACAGGAAGAAGGAATTCCATGTATCGAATTTCTGAACCGCTAAGTCCATTGATGTTGTCTACAAAAAAATTGTAGTACTTAAAATACATCAACAATCCCAAGTTGAAGAAAATGGACAGCAGCAACCACGGTCGTCTCTGCTTCTTTTCAGCAAAAGCCTCCATGCGATTGGCTACAAAAAAATCAACCGTTGTGGTTAGAAAAAGAAGAGATGCATAGGCCGGATTCCAGCCCATATAGAAATAGTAGCTTGAAACCAGAAGCAGTACCCACCGAAAACGATGTGGTATGAGGTAAAATAATACCAATACCACCGGAAAAAAGATGAGAAATTCTACTGAGTTAAATAACATACCGGTTGTTTAGAATGCGGTCGGTCAACCAATCATATTCCACTTCATCACCTCATCTTCCTCTATTTCACGTACGGCCTTTTTTCCAACTACCTCTGCAATACTGCGCGGAGATATACCGGAGGCAGGGCGTTTCCAGGTAAGGTCGTCTTTGGTAATAATGGCACCATCTTCAATTTTGCGGGCCGACACCAAACTCCTTCTGGCATTGGCTCTCGCAGGAGCTTCACTCGCAAGAGCACCCATCTGCAAAGTACCCATCAGAGAAATATTTCTATCTATTTTAGACCAAAACCCCTTGAGATCTTCTTTATCCATCGCGTGATAGTGATCATTTCCGGGAAGTAATTTGTCGTGTGTAAAATGTTTTTCCAATACTGTTGCACCCAGTATAGCAGCCACTTGCAGAGTATGCATGTCCTTGGGCAAAGTGTGATCGCTATAACCGGGAACGGTCTTTGGAAAACTCTTTATCATATCAGTGATCATTCCCAAATTGGCGTTCACATCATCTGTTGGGTAGTTCAAAACGCAATGCATCAGACACAACGGATTCCCGTACTTTTCAATGGTTTCGATGGCCTCAACTACTTCCCATTTGTGTGATGCGCCAGTGCTCAAAACAATCGGCTTTCCGAATGAACACATGTATTCAATGAATGGAAGGTTGGTAATATCAGAAGAAGATATTTTATAAACATCCATCATATCATTCAAAAACTTTGCGCTTTCTACATCAAAAGGAGTACTCATGAATTCGATACCCACATTATCGCAGTGTTTCTTCAATTCCTCATATTCCTTTTTCCAAAATTTATCATATTTCTGAAAAAGTTCAAATTGGCTTCGCGTTGGTTCTTTTGTTATATCCCAATAATATGGACTGTCTTTACTAGCAATCGTATTTGCCTTATATGTCTGGAATTTGATGGCTTGAGCACCTCCTTCTGCTGCTTCATCAATTAGACGTTTGGCGAGCTCCATAGAGCCTTCGTGATTGACACCGGCTTCGGCGATTACAAATGGTTTGCGCAGCTTTTCGGGACTATAGGAAAGGATGAATTCTGTGAGTTTCACTGTATCGGATTTGGTTGAGACAAAGATGCACCAATGAACCCCTGAAAAAATCACTTCCACAAAAAAAGGCGATCATTACATCGCCTTCCTGTTCTATTTCCGAATCATTAATCTTCCATCGAAAATGTTTCCAAAAATTTAGTAGTGAAGTCCCCACTCCTAAACTTCTCATTTTTCATTAGTTTCTGATGAAAAGGAATTGTCGTTTTAATACCTTCAATGATATATTCATCTAAAGCGCGCTCCATCTTTGTAATAGCCTCTTCTCTTGTTTGGGCTATGGTGATGAGTTTTGCAATCATCGAATCGTAGTAAGGCGGAATCACATAACCTGCATAGGCATGTGTATCTATTCTTACCCCATGACCTCCCGGAGAATGATAGTCGGTGATGCGGCCGGGACTTGGTGCAAAGTTTTTATAAGGATCTTCTGCGTTGATGCGACATTGAATCGCGTGCATTTTTGGGTAATAATTTCTTCCTGAAATAGGATCTCCTGCAGCAAGTTTGATCTGCTCTTTTACCAAATCATAGTTGATCACTTCTTCGGTAATGGTGTGCTCTACCTGGATCCTCGTATTCATTTCCATGAAATAGAAATCGCGGTTTTTATCGACCAAAAATTCTACTGTACCCACTCCTTCGTATTGAACAGCTTCGGCAGCCTTAATTGCGGCCTGACCCATTGTCTCACGAAGCTCGTCGGTCATAAATGGAGAAGGTGTTTCTTCCACTAGCTTCTGATGTCGGCGCTGTATAGAACAATCTCTTTCGGAGAGGTGACAAGCCTTTCCGTACTGATCTCCGGCAATTTGAATTTCGATGTGTCGTGGTTCGTCCACAAATTTCTCCATGTACAAAGCATCATTGCCAAATGCTGCTGCAGCTTCACGTCGTGTAGACTCCCATGCCTCTTCAAGTTCTGCTTCGTTTTTACAAACGCGCATACCTTTTCCTCCCCCTCCTGCGGTGGCTTTCACCATCACGGGGTACTTTATTTGTTTTGCTATTTCCTTCGCGTACTTTAAATCTTGCAACAGTCCGTCGCTACCGGGAATGGTAGGTATGCCGGCATCTTTCATCGTTTGTTTTGCAGAAGCCTTGTCGCCCATCGCGTCTATCATCTCAGGACTCGCACCGATGAATTTTAAGCCATTTTCTTTACACACTTTGGAAAACGTTGCATTCTCTGATAAGAAACCGTATCCAGGATGTATTGCATCTGCATTCGTGATTTCAGCAGCAGCAATAATATTCGCGATTTTGAGATAAGATTCCTTGCTAGCAGGAGGACCTATGCACACAGCTTCATCGGCAAAACGCACATGAAGGCTATCCCGATCTGCAGTAGAATAAACTGCAACGGTGGCTATTCCCATCTCTTTACAAGTGCGTATAACGCGCAATGCAATTTCACCTCTATTGGCAATCAGTATTTTCTTAAACATAATCGTGGTTTGGTTTGTTCCGCAATACCTGACCAAGTCAGGAAGGGTCGATCAAAAACAATGGCTGGTCGTATTCCACAGGCGTAGACTCACTTGCTAGCACTTTTACAACTTTACCTGAAAGCTCTGACTCAATTTCATTGAAGAGTTTCATGGCTTCGATAACGCAAACTGTATCTCCGGCCTTTACTGTACTTCCCACTTCGATAAAAGGTGGTTTGTCAGGTGAAGCAGAGCGATAAAACGTTCCGATCATCGGCGACTTTATAGTTACATATTTAGAGTCTTCGCTTGACGCGGCAGCAGGTGCCGTCGGTTTTTGCGCTGACTCAGTTGCAGGTGCCGACTCAATTGCGATGGCCGCTGGAGCCGCAAAAACTTGTGGCGCTGCTACCTGGATCATGTCAGGTCTTCCTTTTTTATCGGAACCTGTTTTGATCACGATCTTGAAATCCTTCTGTTCGATCTCTACTTCGGATACTCCTGATTTGGAGACGAACTTGATCAGGTCCTGGATTTGAGAAAGGTTCATATGAAGTGTACTTTATATTATTAAGGTCTTGTCAAATATAACCGCTTTCGGCGATTTCCTATTGTGAGGGATTATATGCCCATTTTACCCAAACAGATCCCCATGTAAATCCTCCTCCAAAAGCTGCTAAAATAAGGTTGTCGCCTTTGTGTAGTTTATTCTCCCAATCGAATAAACATAAAGGAATAGTTGCGGCTGTAGTATTCCCGTATCGTTGAATATTCACCATTACTTTTTCGGGGCCAACACCCATCCTGCGGGCTGTAGCGTCTATTATGCGCATATTGGCTTGGTGTGGAACCAAATACGCAATATCGTCGGCAGTGAGATTGTTGCGTTTCATAATCTCTTCGCTTACATCAGCCATCCCTATTACAGCCGCCTTGAATACTGGCTGACCATCCTGGAAAATAAAATGCAATTTCTTGTCGAGGGTTTCTTGTGAAGCGGGCATTACCGAACCTCCGGCCTTTTGGTGAAGGTACCCTCTGCCTCTACCATCAGATCTCAAAATGATGTCTTTTATTCCCAAATCTTCAGTATTGGGCTCGAGCAGCACAGCGCCCGCGCCATCGCCAAATAAAACACAGGTTGTGCGATCAGTATAATCTACAATAGATGACATTTTATCTGCCCCCACAATAACCACCTTTTTGTACATGCCAGTTTTGATGTATTGCACACCGGCACTCAAGGCGAAAATAAAACCTGAACAAGCCGCTCCAATATCATAACCTGCAGCTTTTGTAGCGCCAATCTTGTCGGTGATAATGTTGGCAGTAGCCGGAAAAAGATGATCTGCTGTAACGGTTGCACAAATAAGAAGGTCTATTTCAGTGGCATCGATCCCTCTCTTTTTCAGAAGTCCTTTTACTGCCTCAGCACCCATGTCGGATGTTCCCAAACCTTCGCCTTTGAGAATGTGTCTCACTTCGATACCCGTTCGAGAACGAATCCATTCATCGTTGGTGTCTACGATTTTTTCCAAATCTGCATTGGTCAACAGATCCGGAGGTAGATAGCCATGAACAGCGGTAATGGCGGCAGTGATAGTAGACATCTGAAGTAAGGCTTCTTTAATTGATTATTTTCGGTCGGCTAATGTAGAAAGTTATCACTTACAAGAGGAATTAGTACAATGACAACACTTTGCTGATAAATCTTTCATTTACTCTAAACAAAAAAAGTCAGCCCATCATAATGAGCCGACTTCTAATATCTTGAATCGAAAGGATTTACTCTTGAGTAACCTTTTCCATCACCACTTTACCTTTGTAGTAAAGTTTTCCTTCGTACCAGTGGGCACGGTGAAAAAGGTGAGGCTGACCAGTAGTCGGGCAGGTCGAAATATTTGGCGCTTCTATTTTATAGTGAGTACGACGTTTGGCCTGTCTAGTTTGCGAAATTCGGTGTTTGGGATGTGCCATGATTTTCTTAAATAACGATTATTATTACTCTTCTTCCTGATTATCCAATTCCATAAAATCTTCGTCGCTTTCGTCATCACCGGGAGTTGACACTAGATAAGCATCCATTGCCTTTATCACATCCTGGTTGCAGTCTTCCATGCGATCATGCACTCTTCTTGCAGGTAAAGCAAGATGCACATATTCGTATATGAACTGAGCGAGATTCACTTCTGCTTCTCCGGGGCCTAGCACAAAAACATCAAAATCTGTGCTGCCTGTTTTGTCGCCAAACTTGATCACAAGTCTGTTTTCTGAACTGATTTGCTTACCTACTTCATCGCCGCATCTGTCGCACAATAAAACCACATTTCCATGTAGTGTAAAGTTGAGCACCATCATGCTACTTTGCTTCTCCACTTCAACCTCTAGTTGAATATCAGCCTTTTGAATCTCACTATAATCGAAAGCCTCAAAGAACTTGTCCTTTACTTCAAATCGGAAATCGTACTTCCCGACCTTCAAACCTAAAAACGGAATTGTAAATTCCTTCATCGCCTTCATCCGTTCAGGGGTTAAGAAAAAAAGGAGCGCAAAAATAGGCATAATCAGGTATTGAGCAAGTTTTAAACAACAATTTTCAGTTATCTAATAGACGAAATACTTCTTAATCAGTTGCTTTCCTTACAAATAATACTTATTCGATGCGCCTAGGGGATTCTCTTTCTTCATCGCGAATCTCCTGCTTTTTCAATGGATTCGACGCGAATTCTCGGTATTTGCGGCGGTTTTCATAAACATCTAATGCCGTGAAAATGGCTGCCCTCATCGAACTGGCATCAGCAATTCCTTTGCCCGCCAGATCGTATGCCACTCCGTGTGCAGGTGAAGTGCGCACAATAGGCAATCCCGCTGTAAAATTCACACCATTGTCGAATGCTATTGCTTTAAATGGCGCTAAGCCTTGATCGTGATACATGGCCAAAACACCATCAAATTTTTTATAAGAACCTGAGCCAAAAAATCCATCTGCCCCGTATGGTCCAAAAGCATAAATTCCCTGTTCTGAAGCCTCTCGAATGGCAGGAATTATAATATCCTTCTCCTCTGAACCCAATAAACCATTGTCGCCAGCGTGCGGATTGAGTCCTAAAACAGCAATTTTGGGCGAGTTGATCGCAAAATCCCTCACAAGGCTCTCGGACATCATCCTGAGCTTTGTAACAATGCGTTCTTTTGTAATACCTTGAGCCACATCCTTTAAGGGTACGTGACCTGTAACAATACCAATTTTGAGCACATCACTTACCAAAAACATCAAAACTTGCTCTGTTCCGGCCATTGAAGCTAAATATTCGGTGTGACCCGGAAACTGGAATCCTGCTGCATTGATGCTGTCCTTATCAATTGGAGCCGTCACCAAAACATCTACCTTATTGGTAGCGAGATCATTGGTAGCCATTTCTAAACTCCGAAACGCAAAAGTCCCTCCGTCTTTATCCGCCTTTCCTTGCTCAAATTGTACCTTTTCCTTCCAGATGTTTACAAGATTGACTTTACGCGCTATCGCCTCCGAAGCCGTGTTTATGCTGTTGTATTGAAATTCTTCGGCTCTCACAGATTTTTTAGCCATTTTCACCAATTCCGGATTCGCATAGATCACTGGTGTGAACATTTCGGTAATGCGCAAATCAGCAAGAGCCTGCACTATCACTTCCATGCCTACTCCATTGGGATCACCGCTGGTGATGGCTACTTTCAATATCTCATTTCTCCTTTCTGACATTTTCTTCTTTTATGCTCTCTTTCGATATATTAAATTCCTTTTTTCAAAAAATCATAAATCAGTCGAACTCCAACCCCGGTGCCACCCTTTGGACGATATGAAGAAGCAGTGTTGGACCATGCCGGGCCTGCTATATCAACATGGATCCAAGGATAGTCGGTGAAATGTTCCAAGAACTTTCCTGCACTAATATGACCGGCATTTGCGCCTCCCAAATTCTTCAAGTCTGCTACATCACTTTTCATTTCATCACCATAGTCTTTCCAAAGTGGGAATCGCATGTTGCGCTCCCAAACCTGCATTCCGCTTTTATCCAGTTTGGCAAATTCTCTATCGTTCGCGGTGCCCATCACTGCCGAAGCATAAGTACCAACCGCTCTTACTGCAGCTCCCGTGAGTGTGGCAAAATCCATCACCAATTGTGGTTTGTACTTCTTGGCATAAACCAATGCATCGGCCAAAATCAATCTTCCCTCTGCATCAGTGTTCATGACTTCAACTGTAGTGCCATCGCTTATTGTAATGACATCTTGCGGGCAGACAGCGTTCATTCCAGGGCGATTGTCTGTAGATGGAACCAAGGCAATTACGTATAAAGGAAGTTTGTTTGCTGCTATTGCCGACATAGCACCCACCACGGCAGCGGCTCCGGCCATATCGCATTTCATTTCATCCATACTACCCGGAGTTGGCTTCAAAGACAATCCTCCAGTATCGAAAACCACGCCTTTTCCAACAAGTACAATCGGGGTTTTATTCTTTGCCTTTGGCGACTTGTATTCCATGATATTGAATGTGGGTGGATCAATACTTCCAGCATTCACAGCCAATAATCCGCCCATTTTATGATCCTCAATTTCTTTTTTGTGAAGCACTTTTACCGAAAAACCGTGTGCTTTACCGGCCTTCTGCATTTCTTTTGAAAATGTTGCAGCAGTCAAATAACTCACAGGCTCGTTTACAAGATCACGAGCCAAACAAGTTGCACGAACCAGATTTTGCACTTCTTCAAGATCTGACTCTTTGAGCAATGGATCCAACACATGCAGTGTTGAAAGCGCATTCTTTCGTTCCTCTCTATCCTTCCGGTACTTCAAAAACTGGTAGCTACCAAGGGCCATTCCCTCCACAAATGAGAGAATAATCTCCTTTCCAACGCCCATGTTGACGCACAAAAAATCATTCTGTGCCATTTTGTTTATTTCAGCTTGCGCAGAATTTCCGTATCCCCTCACTTTTTCAAGTAACTCGGGACTTGCGGCATCTTTGAGAATGCAAAAAGACGATAAGCGGTTCAATTGGTGAATGGCAATCCAGTCTTTTCCGGATTCTGACTCGGTGACTAGAAAATCCTTCTCTTCTTTAGTTAAACCCTCCAGTTTCTTTATGTCGCGGGGCTTGCAGAAAACAACACGAGAATGTGAGGTTGTTTTGGCTGCTGCTTTTTTAATTTTCATGCTTTACAATATTACGGCTGCAAGTTATACCAATGCCGCATAAAAATAGTCCAAACTATTTTATATCCACTCAGAGGTAAATGCCCTTGGAGTAGCTGTTATAGGCCGGAGTGAACCAGTATTGGACTGTTACAGATATATGTAAGACATGAACCCAGAATCCACATTGGAAATCTATTGTTGCGCGAATCCCAATGCGGATTCTGGGTCTAACCACTTTGAGTTGTGTTTTTTTCGCCGAAACAAAACAAACCTTTGCACTAAAAAGTTGTCTTAACAAATAGCACACTTAAAATTGTTTAAATTCGTTGTGTTGAAGATGGAAAAACTGCTACTGAAATATTCTCTGTTCCTTTTGCTCTTGTTTGGTGCATCTGATAAAGCATTTGCAACGCATAACCGCGCAGGTGAAATTATTTACGAGCATATTTCAGGCTTTACTTACAAGTTCACCGTAATCACATACACCAAAACGAGTGTAATTGCAGATCGACCGTGGTTGAAAATCCGATACGGCGATGAACCCTCAGGCACCACGGAAGCTCAGCTCGACAGTGTTTCACGCCTTGAGAATCAAATAGAATATTATCCTGAATTAGATGCTCAACGAAACCTTTACATCGGTTATCACACTTATGCGGGTCCCGGGCAATTTCAAATTTCCATCGAAGATGCCAATAGAAACTCTGAAGTACTTAATTTAGGGGCCGATGGTGCTTCTTCGGTCAGTTCGGTTTTTTATATCCAGTCGATACTTATAATCAGCCCACTCACAGGTCATAATAATTCTGTTGTACTGCTCAATCCGCCTCTTGAAAGAGCCTGTTTTATGAAACTCTGGCAGCACAATCCAGCCGCTTTTGATCCCGATGGCGACCTGTTGGTTTATTCTCTGATACCTTGCAAAGGAACCGCTGGCGCAGACTTGGCGCTTTTTGAATACCCCGATGCCTATACTGATTTCAATGACACATTTACCATTGACTCGCAAACAGGAGATGTGGTTTGGGAAGTTCCATCAGCAATAGGAGAGTTCAACGTTGCCATTAAAATTGAAGAATGGAGGGATGGGAATCTTGTTGGGTATGTCACAAGGGATATGCAGATTACCATCGAACTCTGCGACAATAATCCACCAATCATTTCGCCGATTGTAGATACGTGTATCATAGCGGGAACGGATTTGTATATCGATGTTTTTGCAATAGATCCAGATGGAGATCCAATCAGTTTAAGCGCTCTTGGTGGTCCGATTTCAATGGTTCAAAATCCTGCAACTTTCAACCCTTCCACGGGTGAATTTCATTGGCAGCCTGAATGTGAAGAAATTCGTTTGCAACCCTATCTTGTAACTTTTGAAGCCGTGGACAACGACTTCACTGTAGACCTCGTAGATGTGGAAAGCGTATTGATTACTGTGGTGGCTCCTCCTGTTCTAAATCCCATTGCCGAACCCATGGGGAATTCTATAGAATTAAATTGGGATGTGCATCCATGTTATCCAGTATTTAGTGTAGATGAAGAGGACGATGTGATTTATAAGGTATATAGAAGAAATGGTCTCTACAATTTCGTACCCGACAACTGTGAGCTAGGAGTTCCCGAATACACAGGTTATTTATTTATGGGAGAATCTGAGGGATTGTTCAACAATTCTTTTACAGATGATCAGGTATTCTATGGAGGCAACTACTGCTATATGATTGTAACATGCTGGCCGGATGGAGCGATCAGTTATGCTTCAGAAGAATTCTGTGCCGAGATTATTAAAGAAGTGCCGGTGATGACTAAAGTAAGCATAGGACTTACGAGCACTACTTTGGGTGTTGATACTATTTGGTGGTCGCCACCGACTGAGTTGGATACGAAGGTCTTTTTGCCGCCTTACCACTACCAACTTTATTATGGCGAAGGAAATGCGTATCCACAAAGTTTGATTTATACGAGCACAGAATCAAATCAACTCTATTGGGAAGACACAACTTTCATTCACTCGAATATCAATACTCAGGATATTGCTCACAACTATCGTGTAGAATTTTATTTTAATAGCGTGGAACTGGCAACTTCCTCGAGCAATGCAGCATCACCGTTTTTGTCAGTTATCCCTAACGACAATGAAATTCAATTGAACATTTCTGCTGTTGTTCCCTGGTTTAATACGGCTTATCAGATTTACCGCAAAGCTCCGGGTGAAATTGACTTTTCATTCCTCGCTACTTCAAGCGAACCCGTGTATACCGATATGGAATTGACCAACAATGAAGAGTACTGCTACTATGTGGTCGTGGTAGGATCATACAATGCTGAATTTGTGCCAGATCCTCTATACAATTATTCTCAGCAGGTGTGCGCCCAGCCATACGATAGAACACCTCCCTGCGCTCCTTCGTTTTTTATTGAATCAGATTGTGCACTTGAAACCAATGTGATTTCTTGGACCAATCCGAACTACTCTTGTGCGGATGATGTAGCTGGATATAATTTATACTACGCTCCTGTATTAGGTCAACCACTCGAACTGTTCGCAAGTATTGATGTGCTTGCCGACACCATTTATATTTTTAACGAGAGTGGACACATGAATACCATTGCGGGTTGTTTTGCTGTAACGGCACTCGATACGCCCAATTTATGGCCCGATGGATTGCTTTATCAAAACGAAAGTGAGTTGAGTGAAATCATCTGCGTTGACAATTGTCCGATTTATTTCCTTCCAAATATTTTTAGTCCAAATGGCGATGATTTGAATGACTACTTCAAGCCTTTTGAATACCGTTTTATAAAGGATATTGATATCAAAATATTTAATAGATGGGGAGGACTTGTTTTCGAAACAACCAACCCGAAAATCATGTGGGATGGCATTGCCAAGGACTCTGGTGAATTAGTGAGTGATGGTGTTTTTTACTACACCATTACAGTTAATACAATTCGACTTACTGGCATAGTTCCCGAATCGTTTTCAGGAACCATACAACTGCAAAATGGCAACCTGTTCAACAGTGAGTAATAGCTGACTTATTTTTGCCACATGTTTACAGGCATTATCGAAGACACTGGCGAGGTTATTTCAATAACCCACGACGGAACCAACATTCATTTTGAAATAAAAGCTCCTTTCGTTTCCGAACTTAAGGTAGATCAGAGTATATCGCACAACGGAGCATGCCTTACTGTGACCGAAAAATCGGATCTTACATACAAAGTCACCGCGATCAAAGAAACGCTTGACAGAACGAATCTCAAACATTGGAAATACGGCGATCTCATCAATCTGGAGAGATGCATGAAATTGGGTGAAAGATTAGATGGACACATTGTACAAGGACATGTGGACACCATAGCTCTATGCACAAAAATAGAAAATCTCAATGGAAGTTGGATATTCGAGTTCAATTATGATAAAAAAGATGGTTTTGTTACTGTAGGCAAAGGAAGTATATGCGTGAATGGAGTTAGCCTTACGGTTGTAGATAGCTATCCGGAATCTTTCTCTGTAGCTATTATTCCCTATACATACGAGCATACCAGCTTCCGAAATTTAAAGATAGGAGATGAAGTGAATATCGAATTTGATGTAATAGGAAAATACGTCGCGCGTTTGCTCATTCGCGAGGCGTAAGAAAAAAACTTTGTTTGCTAAAGGGGAGATGTGAAAGAAAAAGTTTCTTCAGAGTACTTTCTGTTTTTTCAACACGAAATTTTGACCTAAATAGAGCTTTCTAACTTGCTCATCTGCTGCCAACTCTTCGGCCGTGCCGGCTTTTAAGATAGATCCATCATAGAGTAAATAGGCCCTATCAGTAATAGAAAGCGTTTCCTGCACGTTGTGATCTGTAATCAATATTCCGATGTTCTTTAATCGCAGTTGTGCCACTATTTTCTGGATGTCTTCAACTGCTATTGGGTCTACACCAGCAAAGGGTTCATCGAGCAGTATAAAATTCGGATTCGTTGCAAGAGCCCTGGCTATTTCAGTGCGCCTTCGCTCACCACCTGAGAGATAATTTCCGAGATAGGTCCGCTTTTCTGTGAGGCCAAACTCATCTAGAAGACTTTCAAGCTTTTCGGACTGCTCCTTCTTTGTGAGTTTTGTCATTTCTAGGATAGCCTTGATATTATCCTCTACCGACAATTTTCGAAAAATAGAAGCTTCCTGAGGTAAGTATCCAACACCCAATTGAGCACGCCTGTACATGGGTTCGTCCGTTATTTCTTGGGTGTCCAGAAATACCTTGCCTTCGTTGGGCCTGATAAGTCCAACTATCATGTAAAAAGATGTCGTCTTACCGGCACCATTTGGGCCGAGCAATCCCACGATTTCGCCTTGGCGCACAGTAAAAGAAACACCCTTCACCACTAGGCGTTTTCCATACTGCTTTACGATATTCTCCGCTCTTAATTCCACGCGACAAAGATAAGGGTTGCACCCGAAGCGAATGCTCATAAAAAAGTGAAAGGAGTTCCGAAATCACAGTCCTCCTCTGTGTGTTTACGATGCCGAAGTGTAGCTTTGCAGTATGAATATTACTAAACGTCCACTGACTTTGCTATCCAACTTTGCTAAAAGTGATGAGTATCGCAACGTTATTCATAGCTTGATTCCCGGTGGCGCTCACACATACAGCAAAGGCGATGATCAGTTTCCGATACTATCCCCTGCCGCTATTACACATGCAAAAGGTGCATATTGTTGGGACCCTGATGGCAATATGTTTCTAGATACTTTGATGGGACTCACAGCCGTATCATTGGGTCATGCATACGAACCTGTTTTGAAAAGAGTAAGAGCAGAACTTGAGAAGGGAGTCAACTTTTCTAGGCCCTCAGTAATAGAACGAGAAATGGCCGAAAAATTTCTTTCACTTGTGCCGAAACACGACATGATCAAGTTTGCCAAAAATGGATCTGTATGCACCACCGCTGCCATCAAATTAGCGCGCGCCTATACGGGTAGAACATTAATAGCTCGTCCTGCTGAACATCCTTTTTATTCATACGACGACTGGTTCATTGGAAGTACTGCCTGCGACTTTGGCGTACCCGATGCTATTAAAAATCAAACCCTATTGTATGAGCAGGATAGCATAGAAGACCTCGAAAATCTATTCATTGCTTATCCCGGAGAAATTGCTTGCGTAATAAGTGAACCTGAAAAGTGGATTGATCTTCCTGCCGATCATTACCAGAAAGCTATAGAGCTGGCGCACAAACATGGAGTGCTTTGGATCATGGATGAAATGATCACCGGCTTCAAAACAGATTTTCCGGGGTCGATGAAAAAATTCAATGCGGAACCGGATATGGCCACTTGGGGTAAAGGCATTGCAAATGGATTTTCATTTTGTGCACTTACAGGCAAAAAGGAAATTATGGAATACGGAGGGATAAAAAGAACGGGAGAACCAAAGGTATTTCTTGTTTCCACAACGCATGGAGGGGAAACACATGCCATTGCCGCCGGACTAGCAACCATCGAAGTATTCGAAAATGAACCTGTAATTGAACACAATCATAAAATTGGCGACTACTTCATAAATGGCGTGAACCAAATTGTGAGTTCGCGCAACTTGCAAAAGCATCTCCAGCTCACAGGATTCAACTGGAGTGTGGGACTAGCGGTGAAAAATGCAAAGGGAGAACCCGATATGTTCTTGCGCACACTCTTTATGCAAGAAATGATTCGAAGAGGTATTTTATATCAAGGAATTCTCTCTCCTTGTTACTCGCATACAATAGATGATATTGATTGGATGCTAAGTGCGTTTGACGAAAGTTGTGAAGTGCTACAAAGAGGTATTGATGAAGGTTATGAAAAATACCTCGTGGGAGATGAAATCAAACCGGTGTTTAGAAAGTACAATTGAGTAAATCATTCATATTTTGCACCTTAAACACTGATCCTAAATCCATGAAAATTCGAACACCGAACTCATAAATCTTCTCACACCACTTATGAACCACTCCATTCGCAAACATTTCGAAGACGCATCCTCCCTTCTAAATCAGTTTCTAAATGATGCAAAAAATATAGAAGCAATTGAGCAAGCAGGTAAAGCAATGGTTGATTCGATTAAAGGTGGTGGTAAAATCATCTCTTGTGGCAATGGTGGTAGTATGTGTGATGCCATGCACTTCGCTGAGGAATTGAGCGGCCGCTATCGCGACAATAGAAGGGCGCTTCCGGCCGTGAGTATTTCGGATCCTTCGCATATCTCTTGTGTTGGCAATGACTATGGCTATAATTATATTTTTTCGCGCTACGTAGAAGCGCTCGGAAAAAAAGGAGATGTGTTACTCGCCATTTCAACAAGCGGAAATAGTGGAAATGTGATCGAAGCCGCCTCTCGTGCCAAGGAAATGGGAATTACAGTAGTGGGATTAACCGGTAAAGATGGAGGGAAACTAGCCGAACTTTGCGACATAGAGGTGAGGGTTCCCTGGATGGGATACGCCGATCGGGTGCAGGAAATACATATCAAAGTAATCCACTCTTTGATTGATTACATTGAACAGAATTATTTTTCACAATAAGTATAAAACGCACTTTTTATGTGACGTAAACTTATTTTTCAGATGTCAGTTCTTAGATGAATTATATAATTGCGAAATTTTTCACTTAATTTGAACAAAATAATAGATCAACATGAAGTACTTATTCTTAGCGCTTATTACATTATCCTTCGTAAGTTGCTCCAACGACGACGATGAGAACACATCTGCTGGTACAGGAATGAATACTGGTGGCGGTGATTTAACAGCCACCTCGAGTCAGCAATTCTCAATCTTCAACGATGCTACGGCCATCTCGGGAGTGAACGGAAGTAGTGGGTGGGAAACTCTCACAAGCAATTCATTCAGCGTCGGTGAGCCTTCTGAATTACAATATGGAATGGCCTTGTATAATGATGTTGCCATGAAAAGTTTTCAAATTGATTTCGGCCCTAATGATTATCCAATGGGTCAACCAAGTCAGTCGGAATGGTACAATTGGTTTACCGAGGGAAGCAGAGAGTATGGTTATGGTCACAACAAGGTGAGCATAACTTATATCGATGGTTCTAATGTTTTTACAACACTCGACTTTGATCAAACAGGAAGTACTTTCGAAATTGTGGACGCTGTAAATCAAGGCGACTATGTTCGATTGTATGTCGAGTTTTCGGCTAAAGTGTTTTCGGCTAGCGACTTTTCAGAAGGTCACATGGTAGCCTCGGTATACAGATACTAAGCCTGTGCAGATCATCTGGCTCTACCAGTAAATACAGTTTCATTTTCGAGCACTTTGCTGCGTGCTACTTTGAAGTAAACCAATGGACGTTCTGCTGTGAGTGTCGGATAATTTTTCAGAATTATTCTTCCATTCAATGATGTGTCTGTTGCTGTTCCCAAAACTTCACCACTTATCGGGTCGAAATATTCGATAGTGTATTTTCGCATGGTTTCCATAGAAGATATCCGGATGGGCTCTTCACCGGGACTGGCATCTGTAAATGGATTCATGAAAACGGGGATCACACTTTCATCGGGCAACTTATCGCATGTGCCTCCCTCGCTAGCTGTATACCAATTCCAACTTCTATTCATCAAAACTCCCACTAGTTTTTTATTCCCCCTTTTTCTGTTTTTAAGAAATACCGTCTCAACCTTGCTTGTACCCCCTGATTCGCT
Source organism: Flavobacteriales bacterium (assembly GCA_034439875.1). Lineage (GTDB taxonomy): Bacteria > Bacteroidota > Bacteroidia > Flavobacteriales_D > Sanyastnellaceae > JAWXBG01. Next base: position 16,581 of record JAWXBG010000214.1, on the reverse strand, counting down.
GTTTGCATAAGTAGGCATCCAATCCTCTTTTCCCAAATCAACAAATGGATAAACCTCGCTGTCAAGAAATCGACTGATACTTCCCATCCAAAGCCAATGAGTGGTATCCATTACTTCGTCCCAACTCATTCCTGAATTGGCATGACCAGTAAATGGCAACGCCACAAGTTCCTTTATAAAACCTGTATGATCGCAGCTCATGATGTGATCTCCAAAACCATTTTCACCGTATAGCACCGGTTTGGTTGTAGCTTGGAAACCCACCGTGGGTTCATTGTTTTCATCACATTGCAATCCGGGTTGACCTCCTTTTACGCCGTATTCATCCACAGCAAAACCCCTGAATCTAGTGGCTCCGGCACCGTAATTATTCCAACAAATAACATCGAGATCCGGAGAGTTCCAACTCATATCCAGATACTCCGATCCACATGGGTTATCGGGCGAATCGGTATATATTCCCATGGGTGCTCTTCCTGTATAATCCACAGACAACATGTGCCTCTTGTGTTCTAATGTGTTTTTGATATACGAAGCCATTTCCAAATTCCATGACGAAAGTGTTCGTCTATAGGCCATGTCAATATCGTACCGTAAAGGGATGTGCTTTGGATTATTCCAATAAGTGCATCCTTCTGCCGAATGCTCGTATACAGTGCCGGAACCCACACCATTCATCTCACTTAGTAGTTCAATCAGTATAATGTCCTTGCTATAACCCCAGCGCGCAATAAAGTATCGCAATTTCTTCTTGTAATAATTTCGGGCATCTGCACTCGCGAAAAAATCAATCGGATTCTCGAGTTTTAAGTCGTTTCGATAACACCACGCCTGACTTTTGCCTGGCTCGTCGCAAACATTTGTATCAAACCAATCCCAGTTGACATTGCCGTATGGATGATTCTGATAAATGGTTTGCAGCCCCATGTTCAATTGAATTCTAAGATCCAGTTCAGAGCAGTGCTCTACAAGCTGATCGAACTCCCAAGCTTGATATTGACGATCGTAGTAATTGTTGATCTTTTCAAATTCAAAATCAAATGAACTTTGAATAACAGGAAATCTTACGGTATTTGCTCCACTTCGAGCATATTGCTCGAGAACTTGATGCAATTTTATATACGAAACTAATGGCAAACACATTTCACGAACAGTCTTACCCTTTTTCCAAATCTTATATCGACTCAATCGATTTTCTGTATTCAAACCACAGCAGATATCATCCTCTCCAGTATCAAAACATTTGTCGCAAACCGAATTGGCACTTGTTTGTCCCGGCTCCATAATTTGATCCGGTATATTGCAATAACAGTCGAAAGCCCCTTCCCAAATATTTTTACCAATGGGTATGAACACTTGCTGGTCGGGAGTAACGAAATAATGTTTGTTCTTGGAGATAGAAACAAAACCCTTACTCTGATCCCCTTGAACAACCGAAAAATCGGACAGAGCTGATTCTAGAACGCCGAACAACTTTGTATTTACTGTATACTTTATGTTGTATTCACCAGATGTGAGAGCGGAATAGCGCACTCGGAAATCAAATTCAGAACTCTTCTCAGTCCAGTCCCAGAGATTTCTGTCGGAATCGGTTGTATTTCTGCTGTAGCCCAGATAAAAAAATCCATCAATGATCTCAACTAATCCTTCACCTGCTGCCGTCCCAATTCCATTTTTAAAAATTTCAGCTTGAACTTCAATATCATCAGGATCAAATGGATTGATCGAAGGTTTTAAGTTTGTTCCCCTCTCTTGATTGGTAATCCAATTGCTGATCGCATTGTTGATCTGGGCAGGCAATCTCAGACCCCATTCAATTTTTTCGTATTGAACGGGGGTTTCATCTCTTGGCTCAAGCAGAGCAAAAACCAGACTATCTCTTTGGGCTGCGCACGGACCTATTAAAACTCCAAGAAAAACAAAGGTCAAAATAATTCTCGAAATACAAATCATACCGACGAAGGTAAAAACAATTCAAGAAACTCGCCTATCGCAATTTTCTTGTAACGGCATTGTCCACGCCCATCTCTTCATTTCGCCGCGCCCCTTCTTCCACATATACCATTGCAGTCATTCTATTTCTTTGCAGGAAATAAATTTACTCTACCTTAAATCTTGCTGAAATACCACCGTCTACTATAGTGAAGGCACCGCTATGAAGGCCTGCGATATCACTTGATATCTAATCCCCTTCATATCTCACAACCAATTACAACCCTTCTCCCAAAACATTGTAGAATATGGGATCTCGCTTTCTCGCAATCCGAGGTTCTTCCAATACACTATATTCTCAGTAGGATTCGGAAACAGCAAATGCAAATATTTCGGATCCTATCTCGTCATTGATGAACTTACTTAGGTACTTCGTTGAGAAAACGATGTGGATAATTTTTTACTAAACTCTGGCCATAATAATTTTATTCCTTTTTTGATTTTATGTAACCGTATTGTATGGCGCTTTCAGCGCGACGCGAGGCTGTAGGAATTTACGTGTTACTGAATGGTGCGCTTTCAGCGCGTGAGCGTTTCTATGTACGTTTAGGTGGTAACGAGTGGTGCCCTTGAAATGCAACACTTATCGAATCGCCCCGAAAGGGCATCATACATATCGACCCTGGCAAAGCCAGGGCCGTATAGTGCTGCGCACTATCCGGCCCAATTCTCCCTATCCAAACTCCTGTATTGTATTGCTTCAGCCAAATGCTCGGTTCTGATTTTTTCACTTGAGTCTAGGTCCGCTATCGTGCGAGCAACTTTTAGTATGCGATCATAGGCGCGTGCCGATAATTTTAATCTGTCCATCGCAGTCTTCAACAATTGGTGTCCCGCCTGATCTATCCCACACAATTTCTTAAGTGTTCTGCTATCCATTTGCGCATTGCAGTAAATTCCTCCGTCATCTACAAAACGAGACTCCTGAATATTGCGTGCCTTGATCACTCGATTGCGGATAGAGGTACTTTTTTCTCCCGCGCGCTGATCCGACAACTGATCAAAACTCACCGGTGTTACTTCAATGTGAATATCAATCCGGTCGAGTAGTGGCCCAGAAACCTTGTTGAGATATTTCTGTACTACTCCGGGAGCACACACGCAGTCCTTCTCCGGATGATTGTAAAATCCGCATGGGCAGGGATTCATGCTCGCTACCAACATGAAACTTGCTGGGTACTCAACCGAAAATTTACTTCTAGATATTGTAATGGTTCGGTCTTCCAAAGGCTGGCGCATTACTTCCAACACTGTACGTTTGAACTCGGGTAGCTCATCCAAAAACAAAACTCCATGATGTGCCAATGATATTTCTCCCGGTTGTGGGAAGCTCCCCCCGCCCACTAAAGCGACATCGCTAATGGTATGGTGAGGAGATCGAAATGGCCGCACTGATATCAAGGAATCTTCTCTCTTCATCTTTCCTGCCACACTGTGAATCTTTGTAGTTTCAAGTGCTTCATGCAAATTCAAAGGTGGTAGTATGGTTGGTAATCGCTTGGCCAACATCGTCTTTCCGGCTCCGGGTGGACCTATCAAAATAATATTGTGACCACCTGCAGCGGCAATTTCAAATGCTCTTTTAATATTTTCCTGACCTTTTACATCCATGAAATCCACTGTGTAGTCGTCCAGTCGCTCATAAAATTCTTGACGGGTATCCACTTCTACACGCGGTATAGTGCGCTGTCCGGAGAAAAAATTTACTACTTCGGTAATTTCAGAAACGGCATACACTTCGAGTTCATTCACAATAGCTGCTTCTCGCGCATTTTCCGACGGAACAAACATTCCTTTAAAACCCTCCTTCTTAGCTTGGATCGCTATGGGGAGAACTCCCTTTATGGGTCGCACCTTTCCATCGAGTGCTAGTTCGCCCATTATTATGTAGTCTTGCAATTCTTCAAAAGGCATTTGCTCTGATGCCGCTAGTATCCCGATGGCCATCGGTAAATCGTAAGCTGATCCCTCCTTTCGAATATCAGCCGGTGCCATATTTATGGTGATACCTTTTATGGGCAAACTAAATCCGGTGTTCGCAAGCGCAGCTTTAATTCTTTGGTGTGCTTCTTTTACAGAGGCATCTGGTAACCCCACAATATTCATCGAGGCCCCTTTGTCAATGTTCACCTCAATGGTAATGGTAGTGGCACTTATGCCAAATACGGCAGAGCCAAAAGTCTTTACGAGCATGTTCTTCAGTTTTAAGTGTGCGGCTAATGTATGCAAGCCATGGCACCCAAACGAACTTTGCGATTCTTTGGAAAAGTGAATGGCGGTGGACTGAAATTGCGTATAGCACTTTCATCATCGGGATTATGTTATAAAAAATGTGTATTGTGCGAAACATAATTACAACTCATAAAAGGGGCTTATTTCTGTGCATCTTATACCATTTGTATTTATGTAAAAGTCCAATTTCGTTTCACTACATTGATCTAAACTTAAATCACAACAGCATCCTGCAGCGCTTTACCCAAAACAGACTTCCAATGCGCAGTGCAGGATTAAGTATCATGGGTTTAACATATTTATCCCCCGAAAAGGGGATAGCCCACTTTCGGTTGAACCACTCATCCTGCCTAGCTTTGCGACTATCCTAATTCAACCAAAACTTACTTAAAAATTTCCTACAATGAAACGTCTATTTTTTGTCAATGTAATCATTGCAACCCTCTTGTCTTCCTCCGCATTTGCCAGTGTATACACTGTAAATAATGCCATTCCCTCTCCCGGACAATATACCACCGTGGCTGCCGCTGCCGCAGCAGCCGCCACTGGAGACACCTTGATGATTTCAGCAACCGACATCAGCTATGGCAATGTGACACTCGACAAAGCACTTACTATCTTAGGTCCTGGATGGGTGGTTTCTGGTGGAGGTGTGTCGCGTGTTGCCATTTTTGGCATTATCACTTTCAACAGTTCTAATACTTCATTTATTGGTATTAGAGCTATTTCTATCATTTCTATCACCGCATCGGCAACGGAATTATCCAATATCAAAATACATCGTTGTATTATTGATGTGAGCGTTAATCTAAATTCAGAGGATTGGAACAACAGTAGTATAGAGGGTTGCATTTTTTCGGAATTCAATGGATTCAATATAACCTCTAATAGTGGTAATATTGTTTTATCGGGCTCCATTATCAGAAACAACGTTTTCAATGGCTTTCTATACTACATAAGTAATAGCGTTATCTCAAACAATATTTTCCTTGGTAATACAGCAAGTCCAACTCAAATTGTTTCCTCGGGTGTCACCAACAATACATTCTCTGGAAATATAGCCGTTGGTCGCGCAATCAATACAGTTGTCGCATCAAATAGTGTGACAGGGAATTTAAGTTGGGGCGGAACAGGCGCATGGGTGCAATCCGGGAATTTGACCAATGTTGATCCACAATTCACGAGCTACACACAAAATACAATTCACAACTGGGCTAACAACTATACGCTTCTAGTTACTTCTCCTGCTATTGGCACAGGTCCTGCAGGAACTGACATAGGAGTATATGGTGGTGATGGTGTTTTCAGAATGGATGGCGAACCAGCTATTCCTATCGTAAGGGCAGTAAATGTTCCGGGTGGTGGTGTGGTTCCTGCAAATGCAACTTTCAACATCAACGTCATTAGCGTGGCGCACGAATAAGTAAACCTCATTATATAAAAAGGTTTCTTATGAAATACAATTTAATTACAAGTGTCTGCTGTATTCTTCTTTGCATAGGAAGTTATGGCCAGACGATTGTCTCGGGAGAGTACTTCTGGGATACTGATCCAGGTGTAGGAAACGCAACTGAGTTTTCTGTAGTTGATGGAGCCAATGTCGATATGACATTCACACCTTCTACTTCGGGGCTCATCGAAGGTCCACACCTTATTGGATTCAGATTTGTTGACGAAAACAATGTGTGGGGTGAAACAGCTATTAAAAGAGTAGTGGTTCATCAGTTCACAGGTGCGGAATATTTTTGGGACGAAGATCCTGGAGCTGGAAATGCGACACCAGCAACCCTAAATTCTGGGAACCAACTATTCAATGGCGAAATCACAATCAGCTCGGCAGGAGTAAGACCAGGCAACAGACTTCTTGGTGTTCGCACAAAAGGAATCGGCGATGTATGGTCTCCTCCACTTGTAAAACGAATGTATGTACCTACACTATACACTGAAGGGGAATACTTTTGGGATAATGACCCCGGTGTGGGTATGGCAAACTCTTTCAGCCTTGCTCCTCAATCTGACACACTTAATCAAAACGTTGAAATCAGCACGGGCAGCATTACTCCGGGCCTTCACTTTCTGTACACCAGAGTACGTGGATTAAATGGAAGTTTCGGTACAACCTTCAAAAAACGTGTATACATCAGCCGCACAATTATAGGTGGTGAATACTTCTGGGATACCGATCCAGGCATAGGGAATGGAACGCCTATCGAAGCCATTACTCTTGGTGATAGTGTGCAGGTTTGCGGTGGATTAAGTACGATTGGTTTTGCTCCCGGAGATTATATGCTTTACGTAAGAACCAAATCTGACGATGGACTTTGGGGCCATGCTTTAGGTGTTCCAGTAACTGTTACGGCCAACCAAAGTGTTGTTGGTTGCGACGGAGATTTCGATCTCAGTGGTACTATCGGAACTTCCGATTTATTGCTCTTCCTCACAGCATTTGGTCAAACTGGTATTTGCACACTCGATATATCAGGCGACTTCCAAGTGAATACGGTAGACCTCCTGATCTTCCTGTCCGTCTTTGGAACCACTTGCCAATAAAAAAGAATGATTCTTTAACCAAACTATACCAGTTTCTTGTCAAAACAGAATAAGGGGATTCACATTGAATCCCCTTGTTCTTTCATGACCTTTGCAAACAGTTCACAACCTGTGCTTATTTTAGAGAACTGATTGTATCGAAATGAAATTTGAACAAAGAACTATACTTAGCCTACTGACTTCTGCGCTGGCAGTGGTGCTGTGTGTAAGTTGTATCGCGCAGGAATACGAGGTAAACTTTCGACAATACCGTGAATCGGATGGAATATCCAACGAACAAATTCGAAGTCTTCTATTCAGCTCAGATGGCTACCTATATGTAGGTACTAGTGAAGGTCTCAATCGATTCGATGGAACAGAATTCTTTGTTTGGCGTCATGATCACCAAGATCAAATGTCAATAGCTGGTAATGTAATTTCTGATCTTTTTGAAGACACACAAGGAAGAATTTGGATCGCAACACTCGATGGAGGCATATGTAGGTTTGACCCACGCAATCAATCATTCAAACGCTTGTTTCTCCCATCCCGAACAGACGGACAGAATATAAGTTTGACCTATTGCATATCAATTGATGATAACAACAATGTACTTGTTGGTTCCAAATTCGGTGTATATCAAAGTGCCAATGATGGGGAGAATTTCTATTTCATAAACCAACCCAGAGGAGGTGCGATCTACGACATCGAAAATACGAGTATTGCCCTCTTTGTTGCCGGAATTGGACTGGGTTTAGCCAAAATTGATGCAGCTACTGTCTCTTCCTATCCGATGGAACTTTTCCGCCCTCTTGAAAACCTTATGATTCAGAAAATTATTGAAGATAGCGAAAACAGAATATGGCTTGGAACATGGGATAATCATTTGCATGAACTCTTGCCTGACTTAAGTATAATCAGTCACAATTTTACGAATGCATCTAAAATCGAAATGGCAGGATATGAAATAAAATCATTAGTTGAAGCTGAAAAAAATACCCTCTGGATTGGCATGAATAATGGCGAAATATGGCAATTCAACACTTTGACGAATACATCCCAGCCTCTTAGAACTTCTAAGTACGTAAACAGTAAACTCAATGGAAATGCAATCTATTGTATGCTCAAAGATCCCCTAAATAGAATTTGGATTGGAACCAACGCAGGTCTGCACCTCTTCGATCCCTCAAAATTGAGATTCAATATTACGTGGCTTCCGAACGATGCTTCTGCTGTGAATCAGTTCATAGAATTTGAAAAAGACTTACTTGTGTGCACCAACACCGGAATGTATAAACGCAGCCATATAAATACTGAACTAACCAAAGTAAAAGAACTAAAAGACCTTGAGGCACACTCCATTTATATAGCCAAATCAGGTGATCTATATGTTGGAACAAACAAGAGCATTTATCGATTCGATAAAACAAAGAATCAATTCTTGCTTCCTTTTAAAATAAATGATCAATTCTACCTCGAGTCTGTAGTTTCCTCGCGTATTAACGCCATTGGTGAACTTTCTATTCGTGGAAATGATTTTTTGGTGGCAAATACATATGGACATGGAACAGTCCTCATCAATAAAAAAAATCTTGAAATTCAACTATGCTATGCTGGAAGCCCCAAATTAGTAGAAAACCTAATCAATGGCATTTATTCAGACGAAGAATCCAACATCTGGTTGCTTGGCACATCTCGAGGGCTCATCAAAGTGCAGGATATCACCGTGGATGATGTTCAATGGCCCGACGGAGAATGGGACGTAGAAAAATGGCGCCATAAACGTCCTTACCTCATCGGACAAGAATTCGCGCAGAATGGAGTGTCCAAAAACATAACAGGGATAATGGAGGATAAGCCAAACTGCTTTTGGGTTACTACACGCGGCGATGGTTTGTATTATTTCAATTCGCTTGCCGAAGAGAATTTTTTTGAATCCATTTCGTACTCACCAAAAAGTATCGACTCTATTGTAAAAGACAAAGCTGGAAACCTATGGATGAATAGCGGAGGTAGCCTATACTGTTATCAACCCCTCCAAAAGTCATGGTTTCAATACGGTACTGATGATGGAATTCCTCAATCGGGACTGAGCGGAAAACTTTTCGTTTCCGAGGGTGGTAATGTATTCGTAGGGGGAAATGGTTTCTTCCTCGAGTTTAATCCTGCTGACATTTTAAATGATCAAGAAAAACCCCAGACCCGCATAACTCATTTCAAAATCCTCGATTCATTTGCAGATTCATTATTGAATTCAGATCAGATTATATTGAACAGCGATCAGAATTTTATTACCTTCACTGTATCCTCTCTCTGTTTTAGAAATCCCGAGGCACATACCTTCCAATATTTGCTCGAGGGTTTCGATAATAATTGGCGAAACACCGGAACCGGAAATTACATCACCTTTAGCCAACTTCCTTATGGGGAATACACACTAAAAGTCCGGACCGATAGTCCAGGAAATGCAGAGCCCATGGAAACTACTTCTGTGAAATTCGCTGTTTTGTCCCCATTCTATAGGCAATTCTGGTTTATTTCGCTCATCACATTAGTCGCTATTGCTCTTATCTATTTCGCCATTAGATACCGAATTCAACAAAAGAAAAACCTCGAAGAGGTACGAAACAAAATTGCGCGCGACTTACATGATGATATTGGCAGTGCCTTAGGAAGTATTTCATTCTACAGTCAAACGGCAATCAAAAATATTCATTCAAACAATTCCGAAAATGCCTCAATGATTCTCGAAAAAATGGGGGCCACATCTAGAGAAATGATCGAAAACATGCACGATATAGTATGGGCCGTAAATCCATCCAATGATAGCCCGGTAGAACTAATCGAAAGGATGAACCGCTTCGCAAAGGACATTTGTGCATCTAACAACATAGCTCTTGCTTTCGATTTTTCAAACTTTGACCTGAATCAAACATTCTCCATGAAAGTTAGAAAAAATGTCTTCCTCATTTTCAAAGAATCAGTGTACAATTCCGTCAAACATTCAGGCCTGACAAAACTCAAGATTAGAATTTCTAGCACCGGGAAAAAAAATAATCTACTGGAAGTGTCTGACGATGGTAAAGGTTTTGACTTGAATTCGCCTAAACACAAAGGAAACGGCATTCGAAATATCTCACAAAGAACCCATGAAATCAAAGGCAGCTTTCAGCTCAAAAGTGCCATTGGCAATGGAACATGTTTAATCCTTCAATTTTAATATTGAACATGCCAGAACAAATACCGCCCTTCCTTATCACCCTATCTGGTGAGGTCACCATTCAAACTTTAAGATCATCTTTGTGAAATGCCTATAAATGTTTCCCTTTTCGATGATAATAGACACATTCGTGAGTCGTTGTTACTTTTATTCAACTCGGATACAAGATTTCACATAGTTGGTGTGAACGAAGATGCCATATATGCAGAAGAAAAAGTGCGGGAGCAAAATCCGGATGTCGTTTTAATGGATATTGATATGCCCGTCAAAAATGGTATCGATGCCGTGCGAGAAGTGCATGCTTCCTTCCCAAAGTTGCCTATCATGATGCTCACTGTTTTCGAAGACACAGAGCGCGTTTTCGATTCCCTCAAAAACGGCGCTACTGGCTATCTGCTCAAAAGTTCTTCCCCTGAAAAGCTGCTGGAATCAGTAGAAATAATGGCTCATGGTGGCGCAGCTATGTCGCCCGTAATTGCCAAAATGGTAATGACGCACTTTCAGTACCACGAAAAACCAGAAACAACCGACTATCGACTATCTCCCAGAGAAAGGGAAGTCTTACATCTTTTGGTAGAGGGACTTTCCTACAAAATGATTGCCGATAGACTAAACATAGGATTCGAAACGGTGCGCACACATATCAAAAAAATTTACGAAAAACTGCACGTTCATACCATGACCGAAGCAGTAGCCAAAACAATAAAAGAGGGTCTGTTATAGTAAATAACTGGGTTTAGAAACCCTTTACATCTCTTGATGCATATTTATTCCTTTCTCGTGTTCCACCCACTTTCACCCATATGGGTGAGGGGTCACTTCAAGAAGCATATCATCTTTGAGCCAAAATCTATTCCATGAAAAAGCTCTACTCGATCACAGTTATTCTATTGCTTTCATTCGCCGCAGTTAATGCCCAAAACTTATGCTTCGATGAAGCTGCTGATGTCAACTATGCTACCGGAAATGGACCGCAGAGTGTGGCGCAAGGAGACTTCAATGAAGATGGGGATTTAGATGTAGTTGTGGTCAATTACCTCCAAGGGAACTTATCCCTTTTCATGGGAAATGGCAATGGAACATTCGACCCTCAAATAACCATGGCTAACGGAAATTTCCCTACCGAGGTGGAGGTTGCAGACATAAATGGTGACAATAACGCTGATATCATTTGGTGCCAAAATTCCGGTGGTGTAATCGTGTCCATGCTCGGCAATGGAAATGGAACATTTCAAAATATGATTTCCAGCGCAATCAATGCATGGGATGCCTCATATAGACAACAATTCATCCTTGCTGATATTTCAGATGACGGCGACCTCGACGCCATCATTAATGATCATGACGGCGACAGAATAATTGTGATGATCGGAGATGGAAATGGTTCTTTTAGCAGCGCTCAGACTTTAACCACAGGCAACCAACCGTTAGATGTCGAAATTGGAGATTTTAATAATGATGGAAATCCAGATATAATATGTGGATATGCTTATTCTGAAAATTTCATTACGATATTCATGAACAATGGCAGTGGTGCTCTCAATAATGGTGTTAATATTTCAGTGGGTGAACCATTTTACTTCTATTTGGAAGTAGGGAAATTCGACAGCGACAACTTCGATGATTTCGTAGTAAGTGGACTTACCACCATGTACTTCTTATCTGGAAATGGAAATGGCACTTTTGATGCCCCAACCAATTTCGCAATGGGCGGATATGCTGGCGACATTGTAGCAAACGATTTCAATGAAAATGGCGAATTGGATGTTGCCTTGTGTATCGAATATGGCGGTCTTGTAGCCTGTGTATCCGGCAACGGTATGGGTACCTTTTCTACTTACATTTCTTCCAGTGCCAAAGGAAATCCAATTGACTTGGTTGAAGGTGACTTCGATGGTGATGGATTCCTCGACTTGGCTACTGCCAATTATGGTAATGATCATATATCGTTCCTCAAAGGTTATGGCGACGGAACTTTTGGGCCAGATATGTTCAATACAACTGGTGCGCCAGAATCCTTGGCCGTGGGTGATGTAGACAACGATGGAAATCTTGATATTGTAACAGCAGAATCATTCCCCGGAGGTCTTACCCTTATGATGGGACTGGGCGATGGTACCTCCGAGCCATCAGTCAACCTGATCCCCGCACTTACTTTTCAAGATGTAGCGGTGATGGACATTAACAATGACAACTTCGATGACATTGTTGCTTTATACTCCTCGAGTTTAATTGGCGTACTCATTAGCAATGGCGATGGAACTTTTGATCCTCAAGCGCAATATCCAGCTGGTAGCGGTGCTGGTGGGGATAGAGAGATTTTCCTTTCAGATGTAAACAATGATGGATATCTCGATGCGCTAGCTGTGTATATGCAGGACGATCAATTTTCGGTACTCCTGAATAACGGCAATGGAACGTTTGCAGCAGAAACCATTTATAATACCGGTGATATGCCAATGGATATAATAGCAGCAGACTACAATGGTGATGGATTCAATGATGTAGCAGTACCCCTCTACAGCACTAACTCTGTTGCTTATTTTGCGAATAATGGCAATGGGACCTTCACAGCTCCCCTTTCAATACCAGCCGGATTGAGCCCAAGAAGCGTAGTGGCAGGTGATTGGAACAACGACGGAGATTTAGACTTCGCCAGTTCAAACACTAATAGCGTTGATATATCAATATTTATTCAACCGGATGGAGGTGGGCTTCCAACACAAACAACCATAAGTACTGGAAATAACTCAAGTCCATTGGAAGTGGTTGCTGCAGACATAAACGGAGATGGAAATCTTGACCTCGCCGTGGCATTGGCATCGAACAACTCAATAGGGCTATTTCTCGGAAATGGTGACGGCACATTCCAATCTATGCTCAACTACAATGTAGAACAATCTCCTTATGATGTTGCTACGGGTGACTTCAACAACGATGGAATCATTGATCTGGCTGCCGCCAATAATGCATCGTACAGTGTATCTGTCGTGTTAAACAACTCCGCATTTGTTTCTGCAGGCGGGCCAACAACATTTTGCCAAGGCGGAAGTGTTAGTCTCACAGCAAGTACAGGATATTCATATCTATGGAGTTCAGGACAAACGACTCAAACCATTGTTGTAACAGAAACAGGAGAATACAGTTGTGCCATTACGAATCAATCTGGAACCTGCACTCTTATTACAGCAGCTACCCCTGTAACGGTGAATGATAGTGAAATCAATGTTCAAATTTTTGACGGTGTTTGGGAAAATGCTTGTGCCGGTGATTTACCGTTTGCTCTCGATGGTGGCTCACCTCAAGGAGGAACCTATGCGGGCACAGGAGTGAACAACGGAATATTTGATCCAGGTGTTGGACAAGGAACGTATGCAATCACCTACACCTTCGAAGAACAAGGTGGCTGCGCATCAGGAAGTGCCACTGCCGATCTCATCGTTTTCGAATTGCCTGTAATAACTTTCACGGCACAATTCCCTGATCTTATTTGTATTGAAGAAGGCGCACTGCTTCTCGAAGGGGCTATTCCACTAGGTGGCCTTTACACCGGTAATGGCGTTGTTGACAATATTATCGATCCAAACCTCACAGGCGAAGGAACGTTTTCTATTTCGTATTCTTATACTAATGAAAACGGATGTACAGGAGAAGATACCGTTCCTTTAGTGGTAGATATGTGCAGCAATATTTTCGCAAACTCTATTGAAAATATTGCAGTATACCCAACCCTTGCAACCAATCTCTTGTTTGTGCAACTCGGTTCAAATTCGAAATATAGAATTACGGATATGCACGGTTCATCTATTGAATCGGGTTGGCTAGTAGCGGGAACCAACTCACTCAATATCGAAGAACTCGCTGCAGGAAAATACATCCTTACAGCCAATAATCGCAGCTTCCTTTTTGAAAAAATAAAATAATCCCGCATTGTGCAATGCCAAGATTTTGAAAGCTGTTGCACATTAAACATCGCTAGATTTAGATTTCTGTTAGATAAACGACCTTGAAATAATCTATCTACTGAGTTCAGACAAACTTTAACAACTATACCTCAGGGCCCCATTGAACGATTGTTTGCCAATGGGGCCTTTTGCTTATTGTATCAATGAAAATAAACCCGATTTGATCTTTGAAGGGTGAATATTACCGTTTTTTAAACCCAGAATCCGCATTGAGATTCGCAATGAAGTGCTAAACCCCACAGATAGCAAGTGCCCTCGCAAGATTTTTATTTGATGGTGTATATTCATACATCAAGAATAAAAATCGAGAAAGTGGTTGATATCAAAGGGAGTTAGCGCTGCAATAGGTTTCCAATGCGGATTCTGGGTTAAAGAAACTATTTACCTTCATTCGGTGTCACCATAAAAACGTAACGAATGAAAAAATATCTCCTCTTTGTGCTCACATGCTTAAGCATTTCCATTTCACACTCACAAGTATATGTTCCAATGGCCAACGAAAACCATACTTGGAAACAAATCATGTTCGGCTTTTGGGCATTTGAACAAGAATACAAAATAACGGGAGATACCACCTTTGGTAATGATCAGTATAAAAAACTTTATATGTCCCAAGAAGGTGATTGGGATACATGGTACTACGTAGGTGCTGTGCGCGATGAAATAGGCACCGGAAAAGTCTATTTTCACAATGGTCTCGCGCAACAACTTCTCTACGACTTTTCTTTACAGGCAGGCCAGTCCGCAACCATTTATCCTACCGGAATATCTTCACTTGTTACAGTATCCTCCACGGGTACTACTTATGTAAATGGCGAATTGAGAAAAACCCTTGTATTCGACTACGGCTGGTACACAGATACCTGGGTAGAAGGCGTTGGATCTTCACAAGGAGTTAATACGCCGGCCACAAACTTTTCGGATTTCAATCCCGTACTTACTTGCTTCTTTATTGGCAATGATCTTGCTTACGTTAATCCGTCAGAAGAAACGATCTGCGACCTTCAACTCTCCGCAGAATCTCCGGAAAATCCAATCTTCTCAGTGTTTCCAAATCCTTGTTCAAACCAACTTTTTATTCAAATGGATCATTGTCATTACATTTCTTCATATACCATCTTGAGCCTCGATGGAAAGAAAGTTATGGAAACATCAAGATTCGGTGAAACTCCAACTATCGATTTCTCCGTCTTGGAAGATGGTGTATATTTGTTACAGTTGTTTTCACATAAACCCTTACCTGAGACGTACAAAATTGTCAAACAATCGTCTGACATCCACGACTAATTTTTTCGGCTGGTTTCTTATACTTCCGTTAGCCATTCTGATTTGCCTGTATTCTTGTAAAGGAAGTATGAAAACAAGTCAGAACAAAATTTCGGTTGCTATCCAGTTCACATACACTTCCTCTTATTGCGGCGGAGCAGAACCTCCTCAAGAGTTGCTCAATACACTCGCAACACCTCAACCTTTCACGGGTGAAAAGATTTACATAAAAAAAGGCAAAATCAATAAGCCCGATGATCCAATTGAAGCAGAGTCTTTTATAAATGAAAATGGCCTTGTAAAATTAAATCTCCCGCCGGGTGAATATTATGTGGTCTTTGAAAATAAAGTGGATAGGGCAACCTATGAGGAGTTTGTCAAAAACTATGGCACTGGTAGTGCATATTATGAGCCAATCGATATCAAATGCCTTGATACATGGCTAAGCACACCTGAGCTAACCTTTACAGCAATTGCCAGTTCAGAAAATTCGTATTCCGTCAATTCACACAAAAATTGTCCATGGAATTCTGTTCCTTGTGCAGGATATATCGGTTCATTACCTCCTTGATCAGAATAATACCGTTTGAATTTATGAAATAGCCCCATTTCGTTTCACTGCATTGAACTAAACATAAATCTCAACGGCATTTACCACTGTAACCGTATAAAATATTTTGATCCATTAATTAAATCACATTGGTGTAAATTATGCCACTCATTCTTCCGGTGTTAGATAAGAGTCCTTTGTTTGGGCACGATTGTTTTATTGCTGAAAACGCAACCATTGTAGGCGACGTTGTAATGGGAAATCAATGTTCTGTTTGGTTCAATGCGGTTGTGCGTGGCGATGTTCACAGCATCCGAATGGGCGACAAAGTGAATGTGCAAGATCATGCTATTATTCATTGCACTTACCAAAAAGCCAAAGTTACAATTGGCAGTAGAGTAAGTATTGGTCATCGCGCAATCCTTCATGGATGTACCATTCACGACGACGTGCTTATTGGTATGGGGGCCATTGTAATGGATGGCTGTGTGATTGAATCAAACTCAATCATCGCTGCAGGAGCCGTGGTGCTTGAGGGAACACATGTAACTGCCGGTAGTATCTACGCCGGGGTTCCAGCCAAAAAAGTAAAAGAAGTTTCATCACAATTGAGTGAGGGTGAAATAGCTAGAATAGCAAATAACTATGTGCTCTATTCTTCTTGGTTCAAGTAGCACCTCTGTTATACTAATTCTACTTATAAAATAGTCCTTCCTACATTGCGTTTTGGAAGTCTGTTTTGGGTAATGGGCTGCAATAGATTTGCAATGCGGATTCTGGGTTTAATTTCATTCTGATGAAAAATATTATAACAACATTTTTTGCAC
>JAWXBG010000213.1:0-20035 GCA_034439875.1 Flavobacteriales bacterium | reverse complement strand
GTTTGAGCCAACTCCATTGTTGCTTCGAGCAATAGTTTTTCTTGGAATGGATCCCCAACTTGCACGCTAGGTAGATCTTTGGCAGAGTCTTCAGTCATGTCCTTACTGGCAAATGAGGCTCCCTTTATGCCATCTTTACCGGTTGCAGATCCAACGATATACACCGGATTTCCTACTCCTCTTGCTTTCGAAGAGATTATGCGTTTGGCATCCACTAGTCCAACGGACATGGCATTTACCAGAGGATTGCTCTGATAACTTTCATCAAAGTACACCTCGCCACCAACCATAGGAATTCCGAATGCGTTGCCATAATCGCCAATACCCTTCACCACTCCGGCTAAGAGCCATTTTGTTCTTGGATTGTCTAACTTTCCAAATCGGAGAGAGTTTAATTGGGCGATTGGTCGGGCGCCCATAGTAAAAATATCCCGATTGATTCCACCCACGCCCGTAGCCGCTCCTTGATAGGGCTCTATGGCGGAGGGGTGGTTGTGAGATTCAATTTTGAAAGCACATCCCAAACCGTCCCCAACATCTACTAAACCAGCGTTTTCCTCTCCGGCTTTTACAAGCATGTGTGGACCATCTTTTGGCAGTGTTTTCAACCATTTGATGGAGTTTTTGTACGAGCAATGCTCACTCCACATCACGGAATACACGCACATTTCAGTAAAATTTGGAACACGGCCCAAGATTGCAACGATTTTGTCAAATTCTTCGGGAAGAAGGCCCATTTCTTTGGCTTCTTCAAGGGTGGCGGCCTGTTTGGCTCTGGCTATCGACATGAAAAACGCATAATTTGTAAGCGGCGAAATTACGAAGAGCCAGACGAGTTTAGAAGTGTCAATTTCAGTAGCTTTCAACAAAAATACCCCAATTGGGGAATGGAGATCCTGTAACGGTTTAATTTGCCTAAACCCGCGGTTTTACGTTTAATTCTGACCACAAACGGCTGGATTTTTATTGAACCCAGATTCCGAAGCAGAATGTACGTTCACTCATTCACAGACAGCACCCACTAGATTCCTCACCCTAGAAATTGGCATTCCCAAAAGATTTGTGCCATGAATCAAAATGAGATGACTCAATTCAAGGGCTCGGACAAATGGATGATTGTGGAAATAGCCTGCGTGATTGCCTTTTGTGTCACATGTTTAGTGCTGGCATTCCTAAAATGGTAGAATGGGGCGATAAAAGTGTAACTCTTGCCGCAACGTGCCAGTAGAGAAATGAAGCCTCAAAAGTTGCTTTATTCGTTCAATCACTAAATCCTCACGTTCGCTAAACATATGGTCTATGTCCTTGAAACCGCAAATAGATTTATAAAACTTTTACTGCCGATATATTCCGAATATTTTCAATCCAACTTCAAATGAAATCTAGAGTTTTAGCATTACTGATTATAGCCATTGGCTCGGTGAATTCTTTTTCAACTTCTGCCCAATCCATCGAAAGAAAAGTGATCTCTCCATTCGGGTTTTCCTTTTCTGGTTCAACTGTTCAAAGTGATTGTACAATGGGAGAAGTGTCTACAGCAACTCTGGGAAATGGGGATGTAATTATTACTCAAGGGTTTCATCAACCTTCAATAATCGTTGGTAGCTGCCTTGGAGACTTTGATTTTAATCCAAACCAAGCGATAGAACAATTGCACCCTAATTTTGCCGATGAATGCAGTTTTCTATCACTTAGATTTGAGAATCCCGCACGCATTCTACAAAAATTGCCCTAATGCGTAAAGCGGGTTCAATGGAGTTCTAAACGTAACGGATTTGCTAGTTTTCATTTCTTCATTTGGATGTAATTCTTCTTGCGAAATACCTGATCTAGATTACAGTGGGGCTGTTGACGTTACCGATCTTCTCATTTTCATTAGTGTCTTTGGAAGTATGTGTTTGTACTTGAGGACAGCACATTGAACCAAAGATCAGCAGCAGTTTTAACCCAGAATGCGCATTGGGATTCGTGCTGCAATAGATTTCCAACGCGGATTCTGGGTTGACGGTAGTATGGTAGGAATAAGCGCAATTGCGAGCTAGAATTGTTCACCTTGAAATGGCGGCCCTTATTTCCGGCAATTTTCTGTGCGACACTTCCAACGTTTGTCCATTGATAAGTTCAATTACTACTTGTTTTTATTGTGTGATTCTGTATTTGCATTTGTTACAGCCACCTTTACGCTGCCTCGATCCATATAGTTGATCGCATTCGAGATAAAGTTGTATAGTATTTGACTTATCCGGCGGGCATCGCCTAAAAAATCGTCATGTACTTCATCAGCAATATTGATTTGAATTGAAATGCCCTTCTTTTTTGCGATGGGTAGAAATGATTCAACAAGCATTTTGAGTTCGGTGCGTAGTGAAAAGGACTCTTTTTGCATGCTCATTTTTCCTTTTTCCATTTTGGCCAAATCCAAGATATCATTCACCAGTGAAACTAAATTTTTTGCCGAATGATCTATGGCTTCAACATATTTGCTTGATGTATCATCGAGTTGCTTTTCGCGGAGTAGCGAGGTAAATCCTGAAATGACGCTATCGGGAGTGCACATTTCATGACTCATGTTGGCAAGGAACTGCTGCTTGAATCGCTCGCTTTCTTCAGCCCGGTTCTTCGCTTTGTCGATAAGGATGTTTTTCTCATGAAGTTCGAGGGCAACTCGCCTTTTCAGACGATACCTGTTAATGAGGATAAGTGCAAACAACAACGAAATGATACGCAAGCCAAGGAAAATGCGTTTTCGAAATAGCTGTTCTTTCAGTTGCAATTCCTGAGATAGATTTTTTTCTCGTTCGATGAGTAAGTCTTTTTCTTTTTTCTCTGTTTCGAATTTGGTGGAGTACTCAGCTAATTTGTCGTTCATCTCTTCATCGAGCATAATTTCGCGCAGAGAAGTGTGTTTTTCAAAGTATTCCGCTGCCAGAGAAGTGGCCCAGACTTCATACTGGCTAGTGTGAGTTTTTCATTAATCTTTAACCTAGCAGATTTCACTTGTAATTCCTCTGCGATTTTTACTCCTTCATTTAATACTTCAAACGAATTTACCCAATTCTCGTTTTTAGAGTACAATTCGCCTAAAAGAACACAAGCGCTGAACCAGTCACTTTTTCGATCTTCATTTTTGAATACTTCTCGCGCAATTTCTGCTTCGTATATCGCTTCTTTTTCATATCCAGTCTTTTCTTTTAGTCTAGCGAGTCCAATGTGCGTAATGGCCTTACGATATTTATCGTCAAGTTTGGCGAAATATGAAAAGGCTTCCTTGAATTTTTTCTGTGCATCTTCAAATCTCCCTATCCCAGTTAATGCATTGCCCAAAGCAGCAAGTCTTTCCGCCATTTTGGATGTATCAGAATTGGCCAGATCAATTGCACAGGTTTGTTCGAAATAGGGTATCGCTTTATCGGATTTCTTCATTGCATGGTATACGATTCCAACAGAGTATATGCTTGTAGATTTGAAACCTCTGTCAGGATATCCTTCCTCAAGCCTTGCTGCTTCGAGGTATTGAATAAGTGCATTTGCAAGATCGCGTTGTTTGATATAGTTGGCGCCTAGATTCGACGTGGGAACTTTTGTCCAACAATTGTTTTGAATATTCTGAAATGCTTCAATAGATTTAGAGTAATGAACATTTGCACTATCGAATTCACTTTTGCAAGTAAAGCAAAACCCCATATTGCTATGGGCATCACCGATGCCTTTTTTGAAATCGAGTTTTTTCAAAAGCGAACGACCTAATCTGCCATACTTAATACCTTCATCCGGATTTTCATAGGCATAATTAAAAGAAATCCAGTTGTAAGTGCACGCCCTGTCTGTGTCGTTGATAGGACCTTCCAGTAGCTGAAGTTCACTGCGAATGACCGTTGCATCCTGTGCAATGCACACAGATGGGCACACGCTCAACAGAGAGAAAATGAAAAAGGTTAAGGTTCGCACAAGTAGTGGTCAGACGAAGGAAGTCTAAATTCATGTCAATTGGATATGAGTTGATTAAATGCTTGTGTTGTATGCATAAGGTTCGATTAAAGTCGGATTTGTGGCCGGACTATTGGTTTTCTTGAGGTTCCCTATAAAATATCTATCTTTGATTCATGATAATTTACAGAGTAATTTCTATCATTTTGTGCATTTTTCTGATACTAGAATCTGATTCCTTTCGAGCTCAGGACTTATCTGCTATGGATTCAATCTATGTTTTCGCGGATACATTTCCAGAGTATGCCGGAGTTGAGTCCGATATGCTCCAAGAGATTCAGAAAAATCTGAATGTGCCCTCTCATCCAAGTAGTCCTCCTCAATCTAAATTTTTGGTTGAGATGGTAATCGAAAAGGATGGCTCTGTGAGCAAAGTGTCATCAAATGCTAATGATGAATTTGTGCGAGATGAATTTGATCGTGTTTTTGGAGCACTGCGATTTATTCCTGCTAAACACAAAGGTGAAATGGTGAGATTTCGAATGGTTTGTCCTGTTTATATTCATTTGAAATAGGGGTTTTATTTTCTTCTTTCCGTCCGCTCTAGCTTACAATTGAAAATCATTTAAATGATTTGATTTTAAGGTCTTATTTGACTTACAGTTTCTCTTTTAGTACTTTTAAGAAAAATATCTTGTGGGTATATAGGGGTACTATGAAAACTTGTTGTCATAACCATGAAACAACATCAAAGTACCATGATATACAAAATGAATTTTTCTAAACTGCCAGTTTTATTTGTTTTATTAATGACTAGCTTATTTCTGAGTTCCTGCGAGAAGCGATGGAAGAAGGAGGGCTCAGGCATTGTGCAAACATCTACACGAAATGTCGCAGACTTCGACATGATAGAATCTTATGGCTCTTTCGATATATCTTATTACCAGTCCGAAGGCGTTTACGTTGTGGTTAAAACAGACAACAACATCATTCACGATGTTAAAACATACGTTCGAGGAGAGGTATTACACATCGAAATGGATGAGGAGTATCACAATTACGACTACACGCTGATGAAGATTGAAGTCTATGGCCCCATCATCAATCATGTAGAATTGAATGGAGCGATAGATTTTGTTATGGAGGATATGGTAACTAGCGAAAATCTGCGAATAGATCATAGCGGAAGTGGCAGCGCTCGAGCAAGATATAGTGGAGGACATCTTCGCATGGGGACCAATGGTTCAGCAGATATGGCCGCTATTGGCGAATGCGACTATGCCGAATATCACATACACGGTAGCGGCAAAGTGGATGCGGTCAATATGATTGCATACGATGCTTTGGCGGATATTTTTGGAAGCGGAGACATCTATTTGCATTGTGAACATGATCTGGCAGTCAATATTTCTGGTTCAGGTGATGTGCGTTATTTGGGCAATCCAACCATAACCACAGAGATAAGTGGCAGTGGAGATGTGGGCCCTTATTGATTTTGATTTTGGATGAATAGGTTTCTTCTAATGTTGTGGATACGCGATATAGAGCGTATCCACAACATTTTGCTATGCGCAGTCCCATCAATATTTATTTATTGACTCTCGACATAATTTTTAACCCGGAGCAGATTTCTGTTCATTTGCCAAATGCTGAACTAATCAGTAAGATTTATGAATTACATTTGATGGTCTTTGATACAGCACATCAATCAGACATTCCATTGTTATTCTGGTATTCATACTCTGTCGAAGTAATTGTGTTTTCTCCCAAGAACCTGATGATACTGCGGAATATGTCGCGGAGAGATTTTATGTAGTTACAAAAAAGGACGGAGCAGAATTTATTGGAAAAATTCAATATGTGCTTATTTTACCTTGCTCAACCTCCAATGCATCATCCGTCAAGTACTTAGATAAATGAGTAAGGTAGTATCAATTTCAATGTTCCCATGTCTCCTCCCGATTGTTTGGATAGTTGCCAAGCATGTCCCTTCCTTTGTATGGATAAATTCAAAATTTATATGTCATGAGAGTTGTTGTTCAACGTGTATCAAAAGCCTCTGTTGAAGTGGATGAAAAGGTCATTGGAGCAATTCAACAAGGCTTGCTTATTTTATTAGGCATCGAAGAAGAGGATAATGATGAGGATGCGCAATGGTTATGCGCCAAGATTTCCCAGATGCGAATTTTTGGCGATCATGAAGACAAAATGAACCTCGATGTAAAACAAGTATCCGGTGATATTCTTGTGGTAAGTCAATTTACATTGCATGCATCAGTGAAGAAAGGAAATAGACCTTCATTTATTAAAGCTGCGAGACCCGAACGTGCCATTCCCTTGTATGAGTTTTTCAAGTCTACCCTATCTAAAGAAATGAACAAGGATGTGCAATGTGGAGAGTTTGGTGCCATGATGCAGGTAAAGTTGATTAACGATGGTCCTGTCACAATCCTAATTGATTCTAAAAATCGCGAATAGTATAATTATATTATTTGAGGTGAAAGCATTGACGGATTATCATTCAGGTAATTTTGCAACTCAACACCCAACATTCGATGACCCATCGGTAAGACATGCAAAGTTTTTTTATCACCAAGTTGAGCAGCGAATTTCTGTCCCAATTGGGGCACAATTACTGAATCGAATTTCCCGAATATCATATGAAAGGATATTGGATTTGACTTATAGAGTGAAGCAATTCTCTTTTTGTCAGGGAATATTTTTCGATATATCATCCAAGCATCTCGCACCAGTTCTCTTTTCTCACGAGTGTCCAGATGCACGTGCACGAACCTGTGAAGTTTATCCGTAAGTAGTCCGACTTTATTGAGCCACTTCGCCAACGCAAAAATGCGCGTGGGATTTTGAATGATGGAGTGGTACATTTTCCTTCCTATTGCAGTGCCACTTGCAAACCTATAAAAGGGATTTATTTTCAGTCCATCAGGAGCTATGAGAAGAACGGATATTATTCTATCATACATCAATTCCATCGTCACCAATACTACCCTCCCACCCATACTATAGCCAATCAGATGAAAAGTATTTAATTTCAAGTGCAAAAGGAAGGCATTCATAAAATGGATCCATTCCTCTTTTGACAATGGATCATTCATAATTCTAGTGGCAGGAAATATGGATTCACCATGCGCAAAAAGATCAACACAAATCAATCTTTGATTGGGCTTTAGAATGGGTTGAAGAAATTTAAAATCTTCAGAGGGACGTCCAAATCCGGGAAAGCAAATGCTCGTCTCTGTTCCCGTTCCGTATTGGACATAGGCAATTTTCAATTCATTATATGTGAAATCGCTTTTCATGGACTCATTGCAAAAGTATAGCCTTTCATCACAAATGAGGCCTTTGGCACTTTTGAACCCTGACTTTCATAGATGAAATAGCTTCCAACGGCAAAACCCTAATTGAAGGGTCACTCAGGCGTATAGCAGTAAATATCTCGTTCCAAAAAATTACTAAATGGAAGTTTGTGAAGTAAACTTGCATGATGATTCGGAAAATCAGTTTTTTGATATTTGTTTTGGTGATGGAGTCTCCTTGCTACTCTCAAGATGGGCACGTCCTCTATGGGGATCACCCGCATGGCGACATGTCAATTTATATCGACGCAAATGGTTTTCCTTATCCGGATTATTTTATCTCTAATGATTTCTTGAAGTCTTGTGGATCGACACTTTTGAATTGGTACACAGCGAACCCTGGCGAATTTGTGAATGTTGCAGAATTGTATGACCTCCATTTCGATAAATTCAGTGAGGAGTATGTCGATTCTTTGAACAATACTATTTATAAGAGTCTTGTGAATCGGGTAAATGAATCAAACGTCAAGCGAGAACCCGTAACGGCTATGGTTCATGGTTATAGGAAAGCATTCACTTCTTTCAATCACGACAGATGCTCGCCTGCTGAATACGATGGTTTGCGAGAAATACTCATTAAAAATGGACATAGAAGTGCAGTGTATTTGGAGGTATATTGGGATGGCATGTACGGATGTTGTTTTTCGGCAAGTGCAAAAAAGAATCGCACACTTTTCGAGATGTTTTTGGAAGCTCAGGAAAATGCCATACCTACTGGACAGCAATTGAGGAAAATTCTGAACGGTTTGGAAACAGACACGCTTCATCTAATCTCGCACAGCTTGGGGGCAAAGGTGCTTACGCATTGTCTTTGGGATCCTTTAAATATTGACATACCTACACCCGAACAATCTTGTGTAAACATTTGCTTGATTGCCCCCGCCATTTCAGCGGAAGAGGTTTTAAGGGATCATTTCAATCAGAGGAATACAAGTTTCGATTCATTTTGGAACGACAATTACCGAGTGATGATCATCTACAATGAAAAAGATTTTGTTTTGAGAAAGAAGGATTTTGCAATTGGTCTTTTTGGCCCCGGGCCTTATAAATATGGTGATACTAGTTTGGGTTGCAATAAGCGAAAATCCGCAGAGAATTGTCGTCTCTACATTTCGAAAACAACTGCTAAATCTTCTTTTCAGTTGTTCGACTTCACTGAAACGGGTAAGTGTCATCACCTATATTGCTATTGTCGAAATCCACTATTTCGTCAAGTCGTGAATGCAATGAATGGAGTATCCAACTACTAGAGGTGTTGATATTTATAGTCTTGTTCGAGGTAATTTTCTCAATTCCCAAGTTAATTTTCCGGAGACCCTTGCAATAATTTAAAGAGTTTGCTGTTTTTTCAATAGCTACTTTACTATCTGCCGGTTTTATGGTTTTCAGTATTTATATGTAATGCGCAGGCAAGTTTTCAGACGTAGATCTAGCTTCTTCATTATAAAGCCATCTATTATGTACAAATCAAATTTATTTTTTGGTCTGATTGGGCTAGTGGTAGTCACAGGCTGTTGAGAAGATAACATTCAGACTTCAATTCCAGTAATGAGTGCAGCACTCATTAATCCTCCAATTGAAGAGGTCGACATTCCTTTTAATTCTTATACTGTATTGGCGGAGAAAGGAGATACTTTGGTTCATCCAACGGGAACTATAATCGTATTTCCGGCCAATTCTTTTACTGATGAAAAGGGAAATTTGATTACAGGTGAGGTAGACATTCAATACAGAGAGTTCAAAGATGTTGTTGATTTTTTCCTTTCAGGTATCCCGATGAAGTATCAAGAACCCGGTCAAACTAATGAAGCACTCTTCGAATCTGCGGGTATGTGTGAAGTGGTCGCTTATAAAGGATCTGAATTATTGAAGGTCAATCAGGCTGTTAAGCCAATGGTCCACATGAGTTCGAATAATGCGGAACCAAAATTTAATGTTTATTACTTGGACACCATTTCAAAAAAGTGGATTGAAAAGCAAGAAGAGGAACTCACAATTTTGGATGTAAAAGACATTCCAGCAGTTTTATCTGCAGAAAGCAATATGGAATTAGATGAAGAAATGCCATCAGATGAAAGTTCATTTCTTTTTGAACCTGTGAAGGCCAATCCGGATCTCCCGGGTTTCGAGATCGAAATTGATCCGGCCTCTGTGCCCGAACTGATGGCGTACAACGGGTTAATTTTCGAGTTACATGAAAGTGACACCTCATATAATATTGCGGATACAGAACAAGATTACAGAGATGTTGAAATAGAAAAGGGGATTTCGGTGGGAATCTATAATATAAAATTTGTGAGCGACTCGAAGAGTGTATCTTATTTGACGCGACCTGTATTTGAGGGAAAAAACTATGATGAAGCACTGAAGCTTTTCAAAACGAAACAAAAGCAATATGACAGCTTGCTTGAGAAGAGACTTTGAGAAGAAAAGCAACAATCTGATTTGGTTGACCTCGAGAAGAAGCGGATTGAACAATTTATAGCCGAACAGAAGTTGAAAGAGGAATTCCAGATGAAGGAAGAAGAGGAGGCGATTCGGAAAGCCGCAAATGAAGAAGAAAAGGCCCGACTGCGAGCCCTAAGAGCTGTGAGGCGAGAAGAGGAAAGGAGGAATTTTGAGAGCAAGTTGGCTTATGAAAAGTAGATTGTTATATCACGTTCCAAAGCCAATAAGAAGGAAGGTGCCTCTATGAGGTCCATGGCCTCACAGGGTTTTATTATCAGATCCTTTGCATTGGACGGCTTCGGAATTTGGAACTGTGACGATGCGATTTACCTTGAATCTCGAGGAGCCGTGGCTTTTCAGGCGAAATTCTGTAATTCGGCCGGTGAAACACTTCCTTTGTGTAATGTCAATACTGTTTTTAGTAAATTTAATGGCATCAGGGGGGATTCTTACAAGGAAGGCGACTATGTGTTCAGCAAATTGTTGGTTATGCCCAATGATGAGAATGCTTTTTGGGCTGTGTACAATGATAAAATTTACTATGTGACTACAACAGAATTTAGGAAAAAGTACGTGCCAAATTCTTCCAAACTAATCGTGTTCACAATGCAAGAGCATTCCGATATTCGAGAAAATTCTGAAGAAATCAGAAAATTATTGGCAATTGACGAAGCTTTGAAGATTGCGGTTTGAGAAATATTTCAGCAGGATGAAAACTCAATAGCGGATTTTTTGGTTGGCAAATATGCTAAACGGCAGAATCCCCTTTTAACCTAGATTTCAAGAAGTGCTTCCCTATAAAATTGCTGAGCTAAGCGATCTTGTACTTTAGAGAACCTCTAAAAAGCTCTTTCAAGTTATGACCCAACTATGAATTATAGCCGAACACTATGAATTCATTTGGTACAAATTCCGCCGAATACTGTGCCAAATCGCAGTTGTAGAGAACTCAGCTATGCGCCTTTCGGGACTAAGATTGGGGCGCGCTTTTGACTTGTCTTCGACCACCACGAAACATAAACCCAAATCAAACGATAGAAAAATTGCACTCTAATTTTGCCGATGAATGCAGTTTTCTATCGCTTAGATTTGAGAATCCCGCGGGCATTCTACAAAAATTGCCCTAATGCGTAATGCGGGATAAAACAGGTTTTTAAACGTGCCCTTGCACTGCATGCTGGTATTGTTGTTTTTACAAGTTCACTGTAGTCGATCCTGTACATAGTTCTTAAATTTAGGTATGAACAGTCGGAGAGCATTGTACACACAACCTCGAACTTATGTTGATTCTTTGAACATTTCGTTCATATCTCCTTTTTGGAAAAGGGTAGGGTCGGTGTACTTTCGCGGCGCATTTCGGAAATTATCAAGAGATTAAATCACCTGACAGGTCTGCCAAAGCGGATTCCTGCCGGATAAAAAAAAAATGCCCAAAGACAAGAGCATTAAGTCGGTCCTCATTATTGGTTCTGGACCCATTGTTATCGGACAAGCATGTGAATTTGATTACTCCGGTTCTCAGGCCGCAAGGTCCTTGAGGGAGGAGGGAATTGAGGTTACACTCATCAATAGCAACCCGGCAACTATCATGACAGACAAGGTAGTGGCCGACAACATCTATTTGCTCCCTTTGGAGGTGGCTTCCATAGAAAAGATTCTATCAGAGCATAAAATTGATGCCGTTTTACCCACGATGGGCGGTCAAACAGCCCTCAATTTGGCCATTCAATGCGAGGAAACCGGAATTTGGAAGGATTATGGCGTTCGAATGATTGGTGTTGATACCAAAGCCATTGAAGTAACAGAAAACCGCGAAGCTTTCAGAAACCTAATGGAGGAAATCGGCATTCCGATGGCTCCACAGACCACAGCGAAGAGTTTTCTAGAGGGAAAGGAGATTGCTCAGGAGTATGGTTTTCCGCTTTGCATAAGAGCCAGCTATACATTGGGTGGAAGCGGAGCTGCTTTAGTGCACAAACAGTCCGATTTTGATCAGCTACTCACTAGGGCGTTGCATCTTTCGCCTATTCACGAAGTAATGATAGACAAAGCATTGCTCGGATGGAAGGAATTTGAGCTCGAACTCCTGCGCGATGCAAATGACAACGTAGTGATTATATGCTCCATAGAAAATTTCGATCCATTGGGCATTCATACGGGCGATAGCATAACAGTGGCGCCTGCAATGACATTAAGTGATACTACTTATCAAAGGATGCGTGACATGTCTATCAAGATGATGCGCTCCATTGGAAATTTTGCAGGTGGTTGCAATGTTCAGTTTGCG
Source organism: Flavobacteriales bacterium (assembly GCA_034439875.1). Classification (GTDB taxonomy): domain Bacteria; phylum Bacteroidota; class Bacteroidia; order Flavobacteriales_D; family Sanyastnellaceae; genus JAWXBG01. Next base: position 7,996 of record JAWXBG010000213.1, on the reverse strand, counting down.
GTTAGCCCCGATGAGAAAGAAGATATAATTGCTATCGAGATCAATCCTCGTGTTTCTCGTTCTTCGGCACTTGCCTCTAAGGCCACAGGATACCCTATCGCCAAAATCGCGTCCAAATTGGCTATCGGTTACCACCTCGACGAATTGACAAACCAAATTACCAAAAGCACTTCAGCTTTCTTTGAACCAACCCTCGATTATGTAGTCGTGAAAATTCCGCGATGGAATTTCGATAAATTCCCTGGAAGTAATCGCGAGTTGGGTCTTCAAATGAAGAGTGTTGGAGAAGTAATGGGCATTGGTAGAAGTTTTCAAGAGGCACTGCAGAAGGCTTGTCAGTCGTTGGAAATAAACAGAAATGGATTGGGTGCCGATGGCAAAGAACTGCGCGATCAACAGCAGATTCTCGATTCGCTGGAGCACCCAAGTTGGAATAGATTGTTCCACATTTATGATGCTATAAAACTGGGAATTCCATTCAAGACCATTCAAGAAAAAACTAAAATAGATTTTTGGTTCCTAAAACAAATCGAAGATTTTATACTTCTGGAAAGAAGAATTGAAAAGCATTCTCTGGAGACTTTGCCAAGAGAATTAATGTTCGAAGCAAAGCAAAAGGGATACGCGGATCGTCAGGTTGCTCATCTATTGAGATGTTTAGAAAGTGAGGTTTTCAAAAAACGTGATGACATGGGCATCAAAAGGGTCTATAAACTCGTAGATACCTGTGCTGCAGAATTTGAAGCGAAGACACCGTACTACTATTCAACTTTTGAAGAGGAAAATGAGAGTATTGTTTCCGATAAAAAGAAAGTGGTTGTCTTGGGTAGTGGTCCAAATAGGATAGGACAGGGTATTGAGTTCGACTATTCATGTGTTCATGGAGTATTGGCTGCAAAGGAGTGCGGATACGAAACCATCATGATTAATTGCAACCCCGAAACTGTTTCTACGGACTTTGATACGAGCGACAAACTGTACTTCGAACCCGTTTTCTGGGAACACATTTATGCGATTATTCAGCATGAAAAACCGGAGGGCGTGATAGTTCAACTTGGCGGTCAAACGGCCCTAAAGCTTGCTGCCAAGCTGCACAAACATGGAATCAAGATTATTGGAACGGATTATAATTCTCTTGATCTAGCGGAAGACCGCGGTCGATTCAGCAATTTGTTGAAGGATAAAAATATCCCTTATCCAAAATTCGGAGTAGTGGAGAATGCCGAACAGGCTATCGAGTTGTCGCGAGACTTAGGTTTCCCATTGCTCGTGCGTCCAAGTTATGTACTTGGTGGTCAAAGAATGAAAATTGTGATTAACGAAAATGAATTGGAGCAACATGTCGTAAACATTCTTCGCGATATGCCTGGAAATCAAATTCTCTTAGATCACTTCCTCGAAGGCGCCATAGAAGCAGAAGCGGATGCAATTTGCGATGGAGAAGATGTGTACATCATTGGAATCATGCAGCACATAGAGCCCGCAGGTATCCATAGTGGTGATTCTTTCGCAGTGCTTCCTCCATACAATCTCGGTGATTTTGTGATGACTCAAATTGAAGAGCATACAAAAACGATAGCCTTGGCGCTCAATACAGTGGGTCTGATTAATATTCAGTTTGCAATTAAAAATGATATTGTCTATATCATCGAAGCCAACCCTCGTGCTAGCCGCACTGTGCCGTTTATAGCCAAGGCTTATGATGAACCTTATGTAAACTTCGCAACGAAAGTAATGTTGGGCGAGAAGAAAGTGAAGGACTTTAAATTCGACCCGAAGAAAGTTGGATACGCTATAAAAATACCTGTATTCAGCTATGAAAAATTCCCGGAGGTAAATAAAGAACTAGGCCCTGAAATGAAGTCGACTGGCGAAGCTATAAGATTTATCAAAGATCTGAAAGATCCATTCTTTAGACAGTTATACAACGAAAGGAATTTGTACTTGAGTAAGTAATATTTGTTGACCCTTCTTATCAGGAAGAAGCGAAAAATAGGACTATACGACGATTTTAGTTGATGTATCAAGTATTCTTCCGTCCTCCATTTCGATAATTCGATCTGTTCGGTTCGCAAACTCTGCATCGTGGGTTACTACCATCATCGTTTGTTTGCCGGCAGATGCTAGTTCCTTGAATTTATCGAAAACAATATCGCTGTTTTTTTTGTCGAGATTTCCTGTAGGTTCATCACCCATAATAATTACAGGGTCGTTTATGAGCGCTCGCGCAATGGCGATACGTTGTTTCTGTCCGCCCGAAAGTTGATTTGGCGATTTCAGAGCTTGGTCAGCTACATCTAAAGTTTTAAGATGTTCCATCGCTTTGTGCTCAAGTTCTTGTTTGCTGTGTTTTCCGAGTTTTATGCCTGGTAGCATTACATTGTGCAACACATTGAACTCGGCCAGTAGGTAGTGGAACTGAAACACGAATCCAATTTTCTCATTTCGGATTCGGGCAAGTTCATTTCCACTTTTGCCCGTTGTTTTTAATCCATCCAGCCATAGTTCGCCCTCATAATCGGTATCCATTGTAGATAGCACATACAGAAGGGTTGATTTTCCCGAGCCTGATTTACCAATGATCGATACAAATTGCCCTCTCTCAATTGAGAAGCTCACATCGTTCAGAACCTTGAAGCGTATGGGGTCTTCAAAGTATCGAGTAATATTTTTTGCTTCCAGCACTTTATCCATCATCAAAATTATTTGCCTCGAATGATTATTACAGGATCGATACTGGCAGCCTTTTTGGCTGGAAACCATCCCGCAATAAATGTCGTAATGAGAGCGAATGTGATTCCAATGATATAGTAAACAGGGTTGAACTGAACCGGAAAAGTTTTAATAGTTGGAAGTGCCTCAGTCTCAAATGGGAGGTGATTTATCACTTCAGAAAGCACATAGCCAAAAAGCAAACCGAGTATTCCTCCGGCTACTCCAATTATCATAGATAGCAAAATGAAAATTGATTTCACATCAAGACCGGAGAATCCAGTAGCTTTCAAAATGGCTATGGAATCCATTTTGTCGTAGATCAGCATATTCAGAATATTATATATCCCGAATCCGGCTACAATGAGGAGGGTTACACCAACCGAGTACGAAATGATGGTGCGCACACTACTACCTGTTTCAAACTGTGCATTTGCAGTCTGAATGTCTATTGCATCTAATTCAAATTTGTATTTAAATTCTTTAGCCACCATTGGAGCTGATTCGATGTCGTACAACTTCACCTGAAGGTCTGTAATATAGGAAGGGCCTTCTCCTAAAATTGTCTGTGTGGTTCGGATGTCGGCATAACTTATTGTATTGTCTAAATCGGCGAGCCCTAGTTGAACAATGCCAACTACCTTGAGCAATGATGTCTGTCCTTTTGCACCCGTTATTTGAACAACATCTCCTATATCAACCATCATTTTTTGTGCAACACCCTTGCCTAAAAATATGCTATTGCTCACATTGGTAAGGTCCGAGATTTGTCCCTTGATAACGTAGTTGCTAAAATGAAAGAGTTTTTCCTCAGAGGCGATTTCTATTCCATTTACAATTCCTGCTATTTCAATATTTCCTGTGTTGTAGAATACAGGTGCACTTACTTTCGGAGCTACATCTATCACTCTGGCATCTGCTCTGAGGGCTTCTATTATTGCAGAGACATTTCTAAGTTCCTTCTTAGAATTTTTGGGCTTAATGGAGTGTACGAAGTTTTGCGCATTGTAGTAGTCGTCAGAACCTTCGATGGGCTGTATTTCAGAGGCTTGAATTTCATTGTACAGTCGTACGTGGGGTGTTCGGTTAAGAATTAGTCCATCAAGTAGGTCATTCAACCCAGTCATAAAACTGATGAGCGCAATGAACATAGCAATTCCAAATGTTACACCAACGCCGGCTACTATTGTTTGCTTAAAACGGGCGAAAAGAAGTTTTATTGATATATCAAGTATGAGTCTAAAGTTCATGGCAGAATGATAGCGGTCAGGGTATCTAGCCCTTCAAGGATTTCAACTTTCTGATAGTCTTTTAGACCTACTTTGACCTGCCTTTGTGCGCCGTCCTCAAGCAGCACAAATTGATCGTCTATCAAGTATTCTCTTGGAATAACAATGGCTTTACTTTTTTCATGAATGAGAATATTGGCTTCAACTGTCAAATTTGGATAGAGTTGCCCGGGAGTATCTCCGAAAATCGCTTCTATTTTAAAGCTGAGCGTGCGTTCATCCATCAGGGGGTAAATTTTTGAGATTGTGGCCTGAAACACCTCATTCGGATAGCTATCCATACTTATAAATATCCGTTGATTTAGTTGCACTTTGGCAATGTCGTCTTCATCAATTAAGAGTTCAACAAAGAAAGAGTTCGTTCCACCCACAACAGCGAGAGGAGTTTGCGGAGACACAAGGTCGCCTTCGGTTCCCGAAGTATTAAACAACCTGCCATTGAGTCTACTTGTAACGGCATAATTTTTATAGTGTAGCTCGGCAATATCTAATCCGACTGCGGCACGTTCTTTTTCATTTTCAAGTTGATTTTTGAGCTGATTAAGGCGGGCTTGAGATGTCCGCCTCGCTATTTTCGACTGAGTCATGACGAGTTCTTTTTGCTCCAAATCAAATCGCGAACCAATATTTTGTTCCCACAATCTTTTTTGCCGAGTGTAAAGCGAAGAGTCCAATTGGTATTTTTCAGAGGCTGCTAACAGGTTTTGACGGGCTTCATTTATCTTTTCACCATTGTCTCGAGCGTTTATCTCGGCTAATTTTAAGATCAGTTGAGAATTTCTTTTTTCTAGCTCTGCGAAGTCATTTTCGATTATACAAATAGTATCTCCGATCTTTATAGAATCACCGGGTTGTGCCATGAATTTAATCAAGGTTCCACTCACACTCGGGAAGAGAGTGTATTGATCCATCGCTTTTATATTTCCCGATGCATAGACGGATTCGGTAATCTCACTTAGCTCTGGGTACAAAGTATCCGGTTTCTCACTACAGGAAAAGAGAAGGAGTATGGGCAGAATTAGTTTTGTTTTCACATTCGAAAGATAAGAACTAGAATGGTAACGCTCTGTGAGTTTTATCAGGCGCAGAGCATCATTAAATAAGAACTACAGGGTATTTGGCATACTAGAAATGGCACTTTGGCCTGAGCGGGGTTCTGCAATACTTGGGCAAGAGGAAATAGGGAATATGGCCCAAATCAAGAGCAGAATAGGGTTTTTCGAATGGGCCCTTTTGCTTATTTTGGCGTATTCTTGCCACGAATTTGAGGATTTTCCTGTTCGTTTAGCGTAAAATCGTAGTTAATCGTAGAGTTTGGTCCTTCAAGTGTTACCCGATTCCACTATAATTAAATTGGGGAGGATACCGAAAAGCCTTAGGAGTAGGTGATAATAATTAAATTGACAAAATGAAGTTTTTTTATTCGGCTGCAGTTCTTGTTGCCATTGTTTTGACACTCGCAGGTTGTAAGTCAACACCTGCCAAAATGGTAGTTGGCACTTGGAAAATTGGAGAAATGGATCCAGGTATTGAGATCCCTGCAGAACAACTTGCAAAATTTGAAGAGATGATGAAAAGTGTGAAAGAATCGAGCACGATGGAAGTGAAAGAAGATGGAACTTTTATTGAAACTATGATTACAAACAAACTCATGGAAAGCTCCGGTACTTGGAGTCTAAGTGAGGATGGACTTACATTCGTAAGAACTGAGGATGAAACTCAGATTACAGATTCATTGCAAGTGGTTGAACTCTCAGATAATAAATTTGTCGTTGCTGCAGAAGACAGAGGACGCCGTATGGTTATCACATACATCAAGTAAGAACAACCGAGAATATTCAAAGCCTGCACATATAGTTGCAGGCTTTTTTTTTGTAATGAATGCCAAATATTCCAATTCGGCTTATAAAATCGTCCAAAACTATTTTATAAGCATGAAGCGGCATTCTTAAACAATATAGCTAAACGGTATCATTTGGAAGTGTCAAATGGAGAAACGAGGGTTCATTCAAAAAGTGAAATTTTCCTTCTAGCCTTTTTCCTTCCTACGGATATATATCAAAAAGCTGATTGCCATCAAAAGGAAAAAGTAGAGTATCGCCATCACATGTGGACTAAGTCCGGTTGGGAACTCTCGTCCTGGCATCAGGCGAATAATCGGATAGCTGTATGGACTTGTATACACGTGTTGCCAAGGCGCTGCAATAAGTGTACCTATAAGCATTATCAAACCGACCCCGATGGAAACTAAGAAGTTCTTGAACCGAAGACTAATCAAATATTGTATGGCTAGAATGGGAAGACAAGCGATGAAGTACTTGAGGTTTTCTTTGAGGTAGTACCAAACCGGTATAGACTCTTCAGGCATTTTGCCGTCAACGATCAAACATGAAATCACTCCCGAAAGAATAATACCGATGTTGAAGAATAGAAAAAATTGAAAAGTGAGAATCAATATGGCCGAGAACTTGGCGAGAAAAACTGTGGTATAAGATTGTGGAGTTGTGTGAAGTTGTTTCCATGTGTTGTTCTTGTATTCCATTTGCGTGATAAGGCTGCTGGCCATGATAATGCCAGCAGGCAATAGAAAAGGCGCCATGTTCTCCCAATTCCATCCGAAATGTCGCCGCCAAATATTCATACCACTTCCAATCAGGGAATTTATGCTTTCCTTTTTGTATGTGGAGTACATGACATATATAATTGGGATGAAAAACCCACCAATAAAACTCATCCAAATGGCCGCAGTTCTCCGCGTTTTGAGCATTTCGCTCTGCAAACTGTGTATAAAGCTCATAGATTAGTTTTTTACGAGGTCCATAAATATTGATTCCAAATCGTTCCGCAGAATTTGAACGCTGTAGACATCTAGTCCGCTCTCAACAAGTTTTTTGTTGATGTTAGCAATACTCTGCTTATCAGTCAATATCAACTCCACTGCTTGTTCCCGATGAGTTGGTTTAAAGTCCATGCCACTGATGATTTGCATCGCTCTCTCATTGTCGTTTGTTTCTATGGACAGAATTGAATCCTGATTCTGTTTCACATGTAAATCACCAAGAGTGCCTTGGAACAATAATTTGCCGCGGTGAATAATTCCAACATGAGTCACCAATTTTTCAATCTCCATCAGCAGGTGACTGGAAATGAGAATTGAAATACCTTGTTCCTTATTGAGTTTTTTGAGTAGTTCTCTTACTTCAATAATGCCATTTGGATCGAGCCCATTCGTGGGTTCATCTAAAACCAACAGAGATGGTTGATGAAGAAGTGCGATGGCGATGCTCAGTCTTTGCTTCATTCCCAAAGAAAATTTACCGGCTTTTTTTCGTCCTGTGTTGCCGAGTCCCACTACTTCGAGAACTTCTGCAATGCGGCTTTTAGGACATTGATATATTTTTTGCAGGAGCTCAAGATTTTCCTGTGCGGTGAGATGGGCATATATAGAGGGAGATTCGATCATCGATCCAACTTGTCCGAGAATAGCTATTCGATTGCGATCAAAATCTTTTTCGAATATTTTGATCGTGCCACTTTGCTTGGAGAGAAGTCCAAGCAGGAGCCTAAGCGTGGTTGTTTTTCCGGCGCCATTTGGTCCAAGAAATCCATAGATGGATCCCGAGGGAACCTTCATGTCTATATCGAAAAGGACCTGATCGCCATTAGAAAAGCGGTGATTCAGATTTTGAGTTTCTACGCAATAGCTCATAATAGTTTGGCTTGGTTGGCTTCAAATATATCTCACTTGTACCCTCTACATTGCAGTCCATTATGCATTTTCAGAAATTTTACCATTATCTCAGAATCCGCATTGGGATTCGCTATGAAGTGCTAACCCCCACAGACAGCAAGTGCTCTCGCCAGATTTTTATACTGTTTATCCCGCATTGCGCATCAGGGCAATTTTTGTAGAATGCGTGCGGGATTCTCAAATCTAAGCGATAGAATACTGCATTCATCGGCAAAATTAGGGTGCAATTTTTCTATCGCTTGAT
>JAWXBG010000212.1:0-32807 GCA_034439875.1 Flavobacteriales bacterium | reverse complement strand
TACTCCAATTGCAAACCTCAATAGGAGCGAGAAACAGAGTGAGAGCGAAGAAAAAACAGAGTGAAAATTTGAGTGATTGCTGCGCTCTCACTCTCATTTTCACTCTGTTTTTGTACCTAGAGTGGGAATCGAACCCACACGCCCGAAGACACACGATTTTGAGTCGTGCGCGTCTACCAGTTCCGCCATCCAGGCATTTCCCGATTTTGCAATTGGGAACGCGAAAGTAATAAGATCAGGGGAAACTTAAGATTTCAAAAGACAAAATTTGTAACTCTTGCCTGCATCATATCCCAAAACGCCCGCTCCAAAAGGGTTTTGAGAACTAAGACCGGGAGCCAATAAAGTCGAAACATCTTTATTAGATACCAGTGCCTTACGGGTCAATTGACCATCTGAGGTCACCAACACCACCGCAGTGATGCTATTTTTACTCTGATTCCAATCCACCGCCTGTCCTTGAGGTAGGCTCTTTAAACGATCGATATTGGCTTCATCATCATTAAAAATAAGCCGCAAAGTTTGGTGATCATAATAACAGTTGTATGAGCAATTACCCTCTCCACCTCTGGTGTATTGCTGCTTTGGGACCTTGGTGCTCCATGTAATTCGGCCGCCAGGCTCAAGAAGACATACTATGATATCGTCGTAATGATGGAGATACTCCACTATTTGCCTGCCTGTAACTGGATCGAAACGCGATACTTCTTCTACAAAATATTGCTCCCCAATGATCAAGGTGCTCCCATCAGGACGTGGGAAAATATGATCGAGATAAAAATCTTCAATGGTTGGTGACGTGCCACTCTCGCCAGCTCCTGCAAAACGCGCCACAAATTCGGCCGGAAAAGGCATAAATGATGCAGTTTTGATCCCTTTTCCAGCAGGATTCAGCTCAAACTGGAATGTTCCCGCTGCCATGAATTGATAATTGTTGCCGTAGTAACCTGCAATTACCAGACTTCCATCACTTCGAAGAGCAAAAGAAGCTGCAACGACCTGCTTTTCCTTGAGACTTACGTCGTATTCCTTTACCTTGTTCTCAGCATTGTTGTAATGAAACAGAACATATCTCCCTCCTTGAGCCATAGGTGGGCCGGAGTTCAGCGATTTTTTTTCGGGAGCCCTTCCACTCATCATATACAAATGACCCTGATTGTCGATGATGTAATTGTGTATTTGCACTACATCCTGTGAATAAGGGAGAACGAGGTCCTTTTCCCAGAGCATTTCCAAATCGGGACTGTAGAGTTTGAAAGACACATTCTCCGAGGCTCTGCGCTCATACGGTGGGTCAAAAAAGAGAAGAAATCTAGAGCTATCGGGCGATAGGCGCATATCAAAGACCGGAATACCAGCCTTATCTTCTGAAGGCATGTAATGGACAAGAACAGGACGCGAGAGCATTTCTCCGCTCATGCTTATCATAGTGGCAAAGGCTTGAATTTGTGAAGTTGTCTTGCTATAAGTTGTTGAAAAAAGGAGAAACCCTGATTTAAAATGGATTATTTTTTCAAACTTAGGATTAGCTGAACCCTCAACAGCCAAAGGAATACGTTTGCGCCAACGCTCCTTCATATCTGCTTTACCATATGCCACAAGATTTAATGCGGGTGCTTTATCCTGATCGTACTCCGAAACGTAGAAATATTGACTATCGGCTCCAACCACCATGACATCTGTAACAGTTTTGGCCGTTTTGAGAATTTCTGTGAAAGCCACATCCGTTTGGGAAAATATACCAACAGAGCAGCAGGATAAGAATAGAAATAACGAAGCTGTAAGCGATTGTTTACGCATAAGGTTTTAATATAAACGCCGCTCTAAGCACCTTTCTTCAACAATTCCAGCCTTTTGCTGAAAATGAGAAAGGAGCATTTCAAACGTCGGTCCGCAGCCCTAGGCAAATACCTTTCCAAATATTTTACCGGCCATCCATTCAAGGGTAAATGGACTGAATCGGGCGCTTTCGTTTTGTAAATCTATTCGCATCGTTTTGGATTTCGTACCCTATGTAATTGAAATATAAGCATCCAATTGTTCAATTAATCCTGCAGCGGATTATCTAAAACAGACTTCCCATGCGCAATGCTGGATGGGCCATTTATTAAGTAACATTGGTATTACTTTGTTATCACATTGTTATACTTTCAAGGCAAAACAAATCCACCAAAAGCTCACTCACCTATTGGAAATCTTTAAAATCCCTATCAGGTGCGAGCACATCAAGATGCAATGTTTAAAGAAAGAAGAACTATCATCCTAAATCATTGGCTTAACGGCCCTCAACATTTCGCGCTTATTTGGTGGGCCCGGCAATCGTTCAACCACAAATCCAACACTCTGCAGATCCCGGCGAACCTGTCCCTTGGCGCAGTAGGTAACCAATACCCCTTCAGTTTTCATGGACCTAAAGAGCTTTTGAAAAATATCTACTGTCCACATTTCTGATTGAACGCGAGGAGCAAACGCATCGTAGTAGACCAGATCAAAGCAATTTTCCTTCAAAACAATTTCTTGAATACGGTTGGTCATTTTCATGAACATCATTCTTTCATTCGACAAAACCTCTTCTTCCCAGGGAGCATTGAGAATTAGTTGCTGAATTGAATTGATATGAGTATAGTCCCTCCATTTCTTTTGAATTTCTAAAATATCTGTTTGCGAAATAGGGAATGGTTCCAAACCGATGTAATTCACTTTTACAGAACTTACACAGGCATAATTCAACGTCAAAGCGGCATTGAGAGCTGTACCCAAGCCCACTTCAAGAATAGTTATCTCATTTTTTGTCCTTGCCACAAACTCCAATCCAGCCTGAATAAATACATGTTTGGATTCTGTAAGAGCCCCATGACGACTATGATAAGTTTCATCCATTGACAAAATCTCCACCGAGGGAGAACCATCTAGAGTGGTAAAGATTTTTGAATCTTCAGTTTTATTCATAAACCCTGCTTGCTCTTTTAATCATGGCGCTTTTGATCCATACCGCGGCTTTCTTCATATAACTAATCTCTAAAAACCCTGTTTTGTTCTTTCTCATCAGAGCATTTGAGACACCCGCGGCTAGTGTGTCGCTAACAGCCCAATCATTTAATTCAAAAGAGATTTTTTGCAATCGCCATAGCAATTGCAAACTCTCTCTTCGCACTGGCCGTAGGATATTTAGCGACAACATTCCTTCCTCAAAAACTCCTTCATGCCATAGCCTTTCAACCAACTCCAATCCAAATCCTTTGTAGATATTCACCATTTTATTGAGAACAGGCATGAGACCACCATACAATTATTGCGAACTCGGAATCATTTTCTGAAAATACTCCACTCGATCAGGTACACTTTTATCCTTGATCTGATCCTTTATTGCATGAATTAATAATTCCATTGATCACCTCTCCTTTTTCTTCAAACTCACCAAATAGATGCCAATAAAAATCATGGCACCTCCAATTATCTGCACCCATCCAATTTGCCCGAGATAATCCTGTTCCCATATTTTTGAAAACAGCCATGCAAATAGTCCAGCCAATAATGGTTGCAGATAGATGTATGTACTCGCAACATTTGGCGACAAATGGTAAATGCCATACATGTTGAGCAGATAGGTGAGAAAGGTGACGCAGACCACCACATAAAAAATTCCGAACCACTGCCAGGATGTAAGTTCCGCCCATGGGATGCTATTCATGCCGGTCCCACCAAAAGGCAACACGAGCAAAATACCAATGCTGAAAATCCAAGCCGTAATCATCATTGGATGATATCGATCCATCAATGGTCTCACAATGACCAAGTAAATAGCCCAAGAAGCGGAATTAATGAGGATGAATAAATCGCCCTGAATACTTGCATTGGTCTGCGGTCCGTGCGGTGTAAGCACAATTATTCCAATAGCTCCTGCTGCTCCCAACAAAATTCCACTCAATCGAAGCAGGGTAAATCGTTGTCCTAAAAGCCACATCGAAAAAAGCATTACCAAAATGGGATTGCTCGTCATTACAATACTTGCGTTCACAGAGGACGTTAAGGCCAATCCATTGAAAAAGAAAAGTTGATTGGTAGCCACTCCGAATATTGCACATAGGAAAATTCTCCACCAGTCCCTTTTCTGCGGCAGAGCGAATTTCCCTCTCAATACAACCCAAAAAAGGACTGCTGCGCCCACAACCCGAAGAACAATAAAACTGTTTGGACCAATGGGGTCAGGCATTACCGTTTTAGCAATGACATAGTTGGCTCCATAAATCAGGGCTGCAGCCGCTAAGGCAAGGTGGCCGCGCGTTTCAGATTGGGTCATGATGAATCAGGCCGCAATATACCTCGCTGTTCGGTCTACACTGCTTATTTTCGCGTCCCAAAGCATACACAGCATGGATATTGCAAGTAAATACGACCCCAAAAATACAGAGCAGAAGTGGTACGACTTCTGGATTGAAAACCGCTTCTTCGCGTCAAAACCAGATCATCGTACACCCTACACCATTGTAATACCTCCACCAAATGTCACGGGAGTATTGCACATGGGCCACATGTTGAACAATACGATTCAGGATGTATTGATTCGCCGAGCTCGCATGAGAGGTTATAATGCCTGCTGGGTTCCAGGTACCGACCATGCCTCTATAGCGACAGAAGCTAAAGTTGTCCGAAAACTCCGCGAAGAAGGAATCAAGAAAGGAGATCTCTCTCGTGAGGAGTTTATGAAACATGCATGGGAATGGACACACAAACACGGAGGAATCATTCTCCAGCAGCTAAAGAAACTTGGAGCGAGTTGCGACTGGGACCGCACAAGTTTTACGATGGACGAAAAATATTACCAAAGTGTCATCGATACTTTCATAGATCTGCATAGAAAAGGGAAAATTTACAGAGGCGAACGTATGATCAACTGGGATCCTGTTGCAAAAACAGCTCTCAGCGATGAAGAGGTAATCTACAAAGAAGGTCTTGGAAAACTGTATCACGTATCATACAAAGTTGTTGGTTCGGATGAAGTCATAAACATCGCCACCACTCGTCCGGAGACTATTTTGGGAGATACTGCGGTATGCATTCACCCAAATGATGATCGCTACAAACACCTGCATGGAAAAAAAGTAATTGTGCCACTTGTAAATCGCGAAGTCCCCATAATCACGGACGAATATGTGGATATGGAATTTGGAACAGGATGCTTGAAGGTAACCCCTGCTCACGATACAAACGACTACGATCTCGGCAAAAAACACCAACTCGAAGTCATTAATATGATGAATGACGATGGAACGGTAAGTGAGGCTGGAAAACTGTACATCGGTATGGATCGATTCGATGTGCGTAAGCAAATTGTTGAAGATCTAAAGTCGTCCGGCAATCTCATAAAAGTGGAAGACTATCAAAACAAGGTTGGACACTCTGAGCGCACCGACGCCGTAATAGAGCCCCGTCTTTCCCTACAGTGGTTTGTAGACATGAAAGACCTTGGCAAGCCAGCATTGGACCATGTGATGAACGACGACATCAAATTCTATCCTCCCAAATTCAAGAACAGCTATCGCAACTGGATGGAGAACATTAAGGACTGGTGCATTTCTCGTCAGCTTTGGTGGGGGCATCAGATTCCTGCATGGTACACCGGAGATGGCCAATACGCAGTAGCTTCATCACTTGAAGAAGCGCATGCACAGCTCTTACTCAAAAATCCTTCCCTCAAAAAGGAAGATCTGAAACAAGATCCAGATGTATTGGACACTTGGTTCTCAAGTTGGCTTTGGCCCATTTCCGTATTTAATGGTTTCTATTCGAAAGAAGAAATAAACTATTACTATCCTACTCAAGACCTCGTGACTGCGCCCGAAATTATGTTTTTCTGGGTTGCAAGAATGATCATAGCAGGATATGAGTACATGGGCGAAAAACCCTTTACCAATGTTTACTATACGGGAATTGTAAGAGACAAGCAAGGCAGAAAAATGAGTAAGTCGCTTGGAAACTCACCTGATCCAATAGACTTGATAGAGGAGTATGGAGCGGATGGAGTTCGAGTAGGTATGTTACTTACCTCACCAGCGGGAAATGATTTACCCTTTGACGTATCGTTATGCGAACAAGGGCGAAATTTTGCCAATAAAATTTGGAACGCATTTCGATTGGTAAATGGTTGGGAAAGTAGAACTGAAAATCGTGCAATGACCGGTTCCGATGAAGTCGCAATCCGATGGATGAAAAGCAGGCTTCAGCAAGTACTCGAAGAAATTGATGACGACTACGAAAAGTTCCGCATCTCTGAAGCGCTGATGTCCTTGTACAAATTAGTGTGGGACGATTTCTGCTCGTGGTACCTTGAAATGATAAAACCTGGCTTCGAGCAAAATATGTCCAGAGAAACGTTTGAAGCCACAAGGAGCATATTTGAAAATCTCCTCAAGATTCTTCATCCGTTTATGCCATTTTTAACTGAAGAATTATGGCACCATTTGAACGAAAGAAAGTCGGCCGATGAAGCTATAGTTGTATCCGCTTGGCCAATGCGTGTTGCATATGACAAAACTATTCTCGAAAACTTTAAAGAATTCGAAGAAATTGTAACGGCCATTCGCAATGTGAGAAAAACCCAGAACATACCAAATAAAGAATCCATTACTTTAAAGATGTTCAGTTCAGCCTCATTTGATTCACCCTTCACGGATAATATTATCCGACTCTGCAATATTTCATCTATAGACAAAGTGAATGAAAGCGACAAAAGTTGGACCTCATTTATGGTGGACTCCAATGAGTTTTTTATTCCGATGAGCAGTAATGCAGACATGGAAGCAGAGAAGGAACGAATCATCAAAGAACTTGATTACACAAAAGGTTTTTTGGCTTCAGTAATGAAAAAGCTTGGCAACGAAAAGTTTGTAAATTCTGCCCCTCCCGCAGTTGTTGAATCGGAAAATAAAAAGAGACAAGATGCCGAGTCGCTCATTCGAGTATTGGAAGAGAAATTAGTATCTTTAGGGTAAATGAACAGTGCGGACATCGAGCTCATTGTAAATTCTACAGTAGATGGAAGAACTATAAAAGGTTGTGTCCTCTGCTTGCACAACTCGCACACCAACTTGCTCGTTGCTGCTGGTAACATTAATCCCGAAAGTACCATATACCTTGCGAGCACTACTAAACTGTATACAACTGCTTTAATACTGAAGCTTCGCTATGAGGATAAACTTTCACTTGACGACAAACTTGAGAAATGGTTTGCCCCGGAAGTTTTGAAAGGGTTGCATGTATACCAAAAGGTAGATTACAGTTATCAGATTACTATTCGCCAATTGCTCACACACACCTCCGGATTACCAGATTACTTTCAGCAAAAAACGCAAAAAGGGAAAAGTCTAATTGAGCAATTACAATTGGGCCAAGATCAAAAGTGGTCGTTTGATGATGTGCTCGCAATGACCAAAAAAATGAAACCCGCATTTGCGCCTGATAGCACTGGCAAAGCATTATACTCTGACACAAACTACCAAATACTTGGTCATATCATCGAATTAGAAAATAATCAGAACCTTGAGACAGTATACGGAGAGCAGATTTTTAAGCCATTAAAGCTGTCAAATACATGTTTGTTCACCTCCAAAACCTCAAATCCACCAAAAGATTTTTACTTTAAACGAACCCCTCTTCACATTCCGCTAGCTATGTCTTCATTTGGTCCGGATGGAGGAATCGTTTCAACAGCAGAAGAATCTATGATGTTTTTAAAAGCATTTTTCGGAGGATTTTTCTTTCCAAAAAAGTACTTCGATGAAATGTACTCCAAATGGAATCATATAATGTTTCCCTTGGAATATGGAATAGGCATCATGCGCTTCAAACTGCCGTGGTTCTTTTCGCCATTTAAGAAATTCCCGATTATATACGGCCATTCCGGACTTTCCGGAGCATTTGCGTTTTACTGCCCGGATAAAGAACTCTTCATGACAGGTACAGTAAACCAAATTGCCAACCCTGGCACATCCTTCAAACAGCTAATGAAAGTGCTTTCAAAACTCTAGTTGGCACAATAGTCGGGTCGTGCACACTTTATCGTTGATACATCAACAATTTTGGGGTTTATAGCTTTTGGATTTATGTTTAGTCCAATTTCGTATCACTACATTGAACTAAATATAAATCACAACGGCATTTTCCACTTCATGCAAGATCCTAGAGCGCACTACCCAAAACAGACTTCCATTCTCAATGCAGGATGGACTAATTATTAAGTAACACTGGTACTACTTCATATATCTAAAATCCTGACCGGCTTTAAGAGCAAGTACAGATTCATAAATGAGCCTAATCACGCTGTTTACATCATCACGGTGTACCATTTCAACTGTCGTATGCATATAACGTAGCGGCAAGGAAATAAGCGCGCTTGCAACCCCCGAATTACTATATGCAAAAGCATCAGTGTCTGTGCCCGTGCTGCGAGAAGCCGCTTGTCGCTGAAATGAAATTTTGTTCTTATCAGCCACGCTGATAATGTGCTTGAGAAGGTTATTCTGAACAGCAGGGCCATAACTTAGCACAGGTCCCTTACCACAAGCCAGATCGCCATTCACAATTTTACTCATCATTGGCGATTGGGTGTCGTGACACACATCTGTTATGATCGCAACGTCCGGTTGAATTCTATGGGCAATCATTTCAGCGCCACGGAGTCCAATTTCTTCTTGTACAGAATTGGTGATATACAATCCAAACGGAAGTTTCTTCTTATTATCTTTAAGCAATCTCGCCACTTCGGCAATCATAAAACCGCCGACACGATTGTCGAGTGCGCGCCCAACATAATATTCCTTGTTGAGAACAATAAACTCATCTTCGAAAGTAGCGACACATCCTACATGCACGCCTAACTTCTCAACCTCCGACTTGGAAGAACATCCAAGGTCCAGAAAGATATTTTTTAAGCTAGGGGTTTCTTCCTTTTCACTCGACCTAGTGTGAATGGCAGGCCATCCAAAAATCCCTTTCACAATTCCTTTGTCCGTGTGAATATTCACTCTTTTAGAAGGTGCTATAATATGATCACTACCTCCGTTTCTACGCAAGTAAATAAACCCATCGGGAGTAATGTAATGCACGAACCAGGAGATCTCATCGGCATGAGCTTCGATAACTACTTTGTACTTTGCGTCTGGATTGACAATAGCGACGGCCGTTCCATATGTGTCTATGAAATAATCATCGGCATAAGGCTTCACATAATCCAGCCACATCCTTTGACCCGAAACTTCGAAACCAGTCGGCGAAGCATTGTTCAGGTAGTTCTCAAGAAATTTGATTGATTTTTCGGTAGTAACGGGTTTACTCTTCGCTTTCGTTGAAGTGGTCTTTTTTGCTACTTTTTTGGCCATATTGTGATTGCTTTATGGCTGCAAAGATCGTAGAAAGGGGCTTCTAGTCCAAAACTGAGAATCAATATGACCACTTTTCAAGGAATACATCGTCCGCCTTTCAGCCCTTTGACCAAAAACGCTCCCCGACCATAAAACCCAGACGGGGAGCATATTCAATTATTCGCATTCACTTCCGTAAACCGAAGCAAAGATGAGCAGGTCCACAATATTCACAAGGCCATTGCCATCCATGTCTGTAGTACAATTATTCAGACAGCCTAAATCCGTGATGAAAATAAGCAGATCAGTGACATTTACAAAACCATTTCCATCAAAGTCACCTGGACATTCAGATTCATCGATAATAGAAATTTGGTAAGAACCGGATTGAACAAGTACACCACTTACACGAACAAAGTAAGTCTGACCGGATGGAGGATTTTCGAGAAAATAAGTCTCATCTTGATTATTTCCGCCCACATTCTGACAAACCACTTCGGCAAGTGCGCCACACGGTCCAGTAAAAATCTCTAGTTTTGGATTAAATGCAGAAGTAATAGGCACAACATGCGCAACTGACACAGTAAGATCGTGAGTGCTATTGGTTGTAAAGCGATACCAAACCGAACGTCCGATATCAGCGGTGCAGCTAGCCTCTTCTTCACCGCTGTTTGTAGCACATTGGTTCGAGTCGATCAGCACCGGTCCGTCTACTTGCAGCAGCACAGCACCTAAACATTGATCGTTTATCTGACTGCACGAAGCGATAATAATTGTTCTTTGCTCTGAGAAGCCCGATTGACATCCGTTTACTATTCGAGAAACACTCACAACGAAAGCTTGGCTACTTATACAATATGGAGTAAGAAAAAGATCAGATTGCGTTGTTTCAATCACAATCATATCACATCCAAGGCCATCTATAGTCCACACGTACGAATCTCCTTGCAGAGAAGAAGAAACAGAGGAATCACCATTATCCAATACTTCTGGAGTCTCAGATGTAGGTAGCACAGAAAGCGTCGTTGTAACAATGCTATCACATCCATCCACAGATTGAAAAAGATCGATGTAATCTCCAGGTACAGTTTGCCAATTTTCTGCGAGGAAAATGCTATCACCTGCACATACACTTTCAGATATTGGAGTATTGAAAGTTGGATACCACTGTAATAAGGTATTCACCGCACTATCACAGCCATTGACAGTTTGTAAAACCTCTACGTACAAATCTGGAGCGGTCTGCCATTCACCTCCTAGTAACGTCGAATCGCCTGGACAGATAAATAAGATTTCATTTGATTCCGCATTTGGATAGTATACCAAAGCGGTTGAAATGATAATATCACAACCCGTCAAAGGATTTTGCAAAGTATCGAAATAAATTCCTTCCAAAGTCTGGTTAGAACCACCTAGAAAAATTTGATCGCCTTCACAAATAAAAGCTTCAACATTGGAAATAATCGGCGGAATAAAAACCAAGGTTGTTACCACAGTACTATCGCAACCCGTGGAACTCTGATAAAGATCTGAATACACGCCAGACTCACTTTGATATTGCCCCTCAGCAAAGTATTGCAGCCCTTCGCAAATACTCACGTTGATATACTCAGTAGCGTTTTCTTGAACGACTAGGGTTGTAGTAATACTCTCCGTGCATACTCCATTAAACATCACATCAACATATACACCTTCTGCAAATTGCCAATCTCCTCCAACAAACAAACTATCGAGATGGCATATATATACCGTCTGATCAATGTCCAAAGTTGCAAATACAGTAAGCACAGTTATGATGCTGCTGTCGCATCCCAAGGTAGTGGTCGATTGGTCGATATATATACCCGAAGTATTTTGTTCCGCACCTGCTGCAAAATAGGTTTGACCAGTACAAATCTGCACGAAGTTGGTATCGTTGTAACTCGGATTTACGGTGAGAAAAGTACTTACGGTAGATGTGCAAATACCCGAAATTACATCCACATAAATGCCACTTGTAGTTTGTTCCGCTCCTTCCGCGAAGAAAGATTCTCCATCACAAATAGTGACAAACTGAATGTCGTTGTGAACTGGAATTACAGAAATTATTGTCGTTACAATGCTATCACAGCCAAAAGACGTAGTTAGATAGTCCGTATAAACTCCGGCATCTGTTTGCCAATCGCCTCCCGCATAAAACATTTCTCCATTAAATATTTCAACACTCAGTTCTATATCATAGGTTGAATGCACGGTGAGGTAAGTAGTCCGAATTTCGGTACAAGTAGTGCCTATAAAATCCACATAAGCACCTGATAAACTTTGATTCCCTCCGCCTGCAAAATAGGTTTCGCCTTCACATATATCAATAACATAAGTTGTGTGGAATGAGGTACCCACTACCAGTTGAGTGACCACTATAGAATCGCATCCATGTATTGTTTGAAATAAATCTGTGTAAAAACCTGAGCTCGTTTGATACGCTCCATTCGCGAAATATGATTGACTTGTGCATATTTCCACCACCACATTATTGAAGTATGTAGGCCTCACGGTGAGAAGTGTGTACACTAGAGAATCGCAACCTGATGCCGATGTGTAGCTATCGAGATAAGTTCCAGATGTAGTTTGAGCAATACCTCCGAGGAAAACAAACTCACCTTGACAAATCTCTACAGATTGATTTACGATTATGACATCGGTAATTGACAGCACTGTTGTAACAATGCTATCGCATCCGAACTGTGATTGCAGATTGTCTGCATAGACACCGGCCTCTGTTCTCAAAGCACCTCCTGCAAAGTATGAATCGCCTTCACAAATGCTCACATAATCTGTTGTGTTCGTAGTTGGGTGCAAATTCACATTAAGTGCAAAATTCTGACATGTTCCACTCAGACATTGTTGCAAATTCAAAGTATGAATAGCGCCGGAATTCCAGTTTATCAATATTTGAGGAGTTCCTTGTCCTGTCAGAATAAATCCTCCCGTAATGGACCATGCATAAGTTGACCCAGCCGCAGCAAGGGCGTAGTAACTTTTATTCAACTGTTCGGTTCCTGCACATATATCTACAGGCCCATCAATTGCAGTGGAAAACGTTGATATATCAATATCCATATTTACAACTATCCCGAACTTATTTCCCCATGCGCCTTGCGGATCACGACTTCTCATGTAAAGCGTATGTAGACCGCTAATAACTGGTGAAGGAATGTCTCCTCCGATGATAGTTTCAATAGCTTCATTAAACGACCCATCCGCAGACACTATAGGAGTTGCGCTCCCTGCACCCGGATCAATGTCGAACCAATACTCCGCAGCCGCAACATAAATATTTCGTTGCTCTGTTGCGGGCTCATTCACCACAACAACACTTCTAAATAATGGACTCCAATTGCCGTCCGGATCTTTTGTCCGCACATTTAATGTGTGTACACCTATAGATAGCGAGATGGACATTGTAGAAGAAACACTTTCCATGGCTTCATTATAATTACCATCAATCACCATCATAGCTTGGGCACTACCTTGACCCGGATCAGTATCCCAAAAATATTCGGCAAGTTGAATGCGAATGTTTCGCAGAGCAGTTGTTTGTTCATCTATGAGAATAATAGTTGAAAAAACAGATGACCATTGGTTCTCTGCATCTCTAAAACGTATAGAAAATTTATGAGCTCCTTGTTCCGGAAAAATTCCGGTACATATGGTCGCTTGTTCAATTGCCTCATCAAAGTTTTCATCAAATGCAATCATTCCGGTACCATTTCCCTGACCCGGATCTGCATCCCAGAACATTTCTGCCATTGTAATCTTGACATTGCGCAGGGCCGTGCTTGCTTCATCGACCTTTACAATGGTCGAAAAGATAGTCGACCATGTTCCATCGGCAGAAAGAAATCGAACATTGAACACGTGATTACCAATCGCAGGAATAGAAGAACTAAACAAAGAAGCTATTTCAAAAGCCTCATTGAAATTGCCATCGAAAGCAAGGAGGGGTGTTCCACTGCCTTGTCCAGGATCCGCGTCCCAGAACATTTCTGCCATTGCAATCTCAATATTGCGAAGAGAAGTTGTCGATTCATCTATTTCAATTATTGAAGAGAATGATGAAGACCACACACCATCGGTCGAAAGTATACGGATAGACAAATTGTGACCTCCTATCCCCGGCAAACTGCTAGTGCCAAATACAGCCACTTCTATGGCCTCATCAAAATTACCATCAAAAGCAAGTATAGGAACTCCACTTCCCAGTCCAGGGTCAATATCCCAAAAATATTCAGCTTGCGAAACTGAAATATTCCTTTGAGTGGAACTCTCTTGATCTATCAATAAACTAACTGAAAACGTTGGGCCCCATGCGCCTCCTACTTCTTCAAATCGCACACTAAAAGTATGCAGACCGGTTGCGGGGAGGGTTGCAGTGCTTTCTAAAGCAGTTTCTATTACCTCATCAAAATTTCCGTCGGCAGACAGCAGGGGCAAACCATTGCCAACACCGGGATCTGCGTCCCAGAAGTATTCTGCACCGACAGCCTGATGAATTTGAGCGGCGGCAAAACCGACCGTTATCATCAGCACACAAACGCAGATATAATTACGAAAGTTGATTCTTTTCATTGTTTTGAAATGATGGCAAATTATTTGAACCCGTAGAGTCAAAAAATTCTCCGAATCCTATCTGTCGTATCCAAATGCTTTTACAGAAAGGGTAGAACCTTGGCGCACATTAAAAGGAAACTTCACAAAATACACCTTAGATGATCCGGTGAACTGAGGGAAGAAATTAGTAAGAGTATAAGAACCTCCATAAGCACCAACATCACCCATTGTAAGATCTAGATCATAATAAGGTTGAGCAGGATTACCTGCATTTATACCTGGATTTCCAACGGGTAATGTTCCATTCGTATTTACAGTAAATGTGGTATTAATTACGTTATTTCCAGAAAATGTAAAACTTCCGGACATTTCAAAATCAAAAGCACTGTCTACAAAATTGTAATAAGCATTCACTTGAGCCGCAGATGCCATGTGTATTCCGTATGTAGTTCCACTTGCATTTTCGTCGAGAATGTTATTCATTATTTCGCATACACTGTTCGCCTGAGTAGTCACGAAAATACCATAAGTGGTGCTGGTGTTGCTATTCGTGATAACAGTGTTATTCCATATATAATTTGGAATTGAAAGTGTACTACCTAACGTAAGGAATATTCCATATCCTTTGTGCTGAACATAGTTGTTTCTAATATGGTAAACTTGTCCTGAACCACTCACAAAAATTGCATTGCTGCCATTTCCGGTTGAGTTCAATTTATTTCCCACAACATGACAAGTGTCATTTGAACTGGCAATGGCTCCAGGCCAAATTTTGAGAGGGTCCGTGCCCGATGTTATTTCGTTGCCAATACAATTTCCAAAGAACATAATAACAGAACCACTTTGTAGAAGATTTCCGACGCATTGCA
The DNA here is from genome assembly GCA_034439875.1 of Flavobacteriales bacterium. GTDB lineage: Bacteria > Bacteroidota > Bacteroidia > Flavobacteriales_D > Sanyastnellaceae > JAWXBG01. Next base: position 17,989 of record JAWXBG010000212.1, on the reverse strand, counting down.
GCTCGATACCAGTGACATCCAAATCGATATTGCCACTCACCAACCAAGAGTCCATTACACTCACTTTCATGGATCTACTTGTAGCACTTCCCGTACCCGTATTAATTCCACCACTGGTATTTTTCATACCTATAATATTTACCTCTCTGCCGTTGGCCACATCGAGAATGTAACTACCCTGAACAACGAATTGAGTATTGTTGGTGTAACTCAGAAAAGTAAGGCTTTTATTGATTGTTATATTCTCAATCCATGGAATATCACCAGCCCGATTTTTGATGATAATACGATCCCCGTTTACCGAAGCCGCAACCGCAGAAGCAATACTTCCATACGTAGGTAAGGTGCCAAATTCCTCTACTATTAAATCAGTGGCTTTTGATGAGAAAGAAAGCGCAAAAATGAAAAGCGCCAATAGAACTTGTTTCATAAGTCAGGTTAGTGTTTTGGTTAGTAATACTTTGGAATCCAAATAAAGGATTGCAAAGGTAATAAGGAAATAGTGCTTTTATAAGACGCAGTGAGGTTCACATTTGTTAAAAAAGCGCCGAAATTCACATTTTCAATGAATTTCATGCTTTTTATGAGTTCCCTTTAAATGGTTTCTAATTGAAAACTCACAAAAAAAATAGATACTACACCTTTGCGTTTGAAATTCTATAGTGAAGTAGTTCCTCATTGGCGTTTTTGATTGCTCCAACAAAATTGAATCCAAGGGAGACTAGAAGTCGTATTGACTTTTCATTGTCTGGCAGCACCACAGCGGACACATGTGTATACAGGTTGGTCAGCGCGTATTCAAGCACAGTCCAACAAGCTTCAAAAGCAAAACCCTGTCCGTGAAAATCATTCAAAAAAGCAAATCCTAAATCATGATCAGGTAAATAGTCCGTTTTTACAAGTGTTACAATTCCCATTGCTTCCGCCCCTTCTCTTGTTTGGACCACAGTGTAAACCATCTCTGGTGTTTCGCGAATTTTCTTTATGTACTCTTCCGCAGCTTCGATTGATCCAATATTCTTATCGCCTATGAATTTCAACCAACCCACACTATTCAACAATTTCATAATAAAAGAGTCGTCCGATTCTCTCAAATCAGTGATATACAAACGTTCGGTATAGAGATCAATCATCTAGAGTTGGTTGAATCAAAGATCTATGTGAACAAATATCAATTGATCTAGCTATTTCCCTTACATCAAAAAACCATTCTTTTCGGCTATAGGCCTAGGGATCATATTATCGTTGATCATCTCGCGAAGATCAATTTCAATGTTGCGCGAAATGGACGTGATCGGTACATCGTTGTAAGTTCCTTCAAAAGGATTTTCTGAATAGTCGCCGACCTTTTCCATCAAAAAGAACACCCAAATGACGAGTGCAGTGAGTGGTATCGATAACCAATAAATTTTGAGGCTTTCATCCACTATTACTTCGAGCATACCAAAGGGTATCAATGCAGCAAAAATGTAAGTAGTCCATAGTGCAATGGAGGCATACTGCCGGGGAAAAGGAAAATTCTTTATTCGTTCGCTTCTACCTTGATCATCATAAAAAGCAGATAACAATTTGTGGAATTCCATGTGTCGGAAATCCTCAAAGTAATTTCCCTTTTTCAATTCTGCTAAATCTTTGGCTTGCTCCAATAAAATCTGCGTTGCCATATTCGATTTTGTCTTCAACATTGCAATCTCTTCCTCCGTTATAAACCCCTTCAATTCGCCATCCAATTTATTATAGTAATCTTCGCAAATAGAGGGGAAATACATGCCACGAATTCGATCTTCTGTGTGCTCCCATGGACGACTTAGGCGAAGTTGGTGACGCAATGCTGTGAGCCAGGCAATGTGTCGATAGATCAACCTCTGACGAATCACTTGCTGATCCGGTCCATGAACGAAACCCACTACAGCAATTCCGAAAGTTCTGCTACTGTTCACCATTCCTCCCCATATCTTTCTCGCTTCCCACGTTCGGTCATAACTGCTGTTGTTTTTAAATCCCAAGTAAAAAGCAACTGCAATACCCAAGACACTTATTGGTTGCCAAGGAAGCGAAATATCGAAATGAAGATACTTTAAAGTGAATACATATGCCAATGTCACTGCAGTTGAATAAATCAGTCCATATATGAAAGGATACTTGGACCAATTTGCAGTCATCCAAAACCCATAATTTCTCTTTGTGTACATGTCGACGTAATTAGTTGGCGAAAATAAACTGCAATCACTCGATGAAAAATCAATCAGACCATTCAATAATACTAATTCTGCCTTTAAAACAGTCCATCCTGCGTTGCGCATTGGAAGTCTGTTTAGGTAATGCGCTGAAGGATCTTACATGCATGAAGTGGTAAATTCAATGAGAGTATCTGTTCTAGACCCATGTACTGAAACGGCATCGGACTTCCAATGTGGATTCTGGGTTAAAGATACCTATACGGAATACGACTACCTTTTTTCCAAACTAGAACGGCCTTCATACAAAAATCAAAAACCCTTCGGGCATCGTCCAAACAGACTACTTCCCGGAGGGCTTTTGAGAATATCACCAGCGAGAATCTCTCTATTCGGTTTTTGGAGATCGCAGATACTTATCCAAAAATTCCACAGTACGTTTTGATGATGTAATCTGATTTTCCTTTTTCACAAAACCATGGCCTTCGTCGGGGAATAGAACATACTCTACAGGGACACCATTCTTTCGCACACCTTCTACTATCTCATCACTTTCCACCGGGAGAACTCGCACATCATTTGACCCTTGCAACACGAGTAGAGGTTTGTTTATCTTCTCGTAGTTGAAGAGTGGCGAAATATTTTTGAGTCTCACACTATCGGCAGTACTTGGATCTCCCATCTCCTCATAAAGAGCTTTGCGGAAGGACTCCCAGTAAGGAGGAATGCTGCGCAATGTCCTCAACCAATTGGCCACTCCGAAAAGATCTACACCTACTTTGAATTCTTCGGGGTGAAACGCCAAAGCTCCCAAAACCATGCATCCACCATAACTTCCTCCCATGATACCAATGGCGGTGCTATCAATGTAATTCTGTTCGGCCAACCACTTTTTACCATAAATACAATCCTTCAAATCGCCATTGCTGTGATCCTGATTATCCATTTTGTAAAACGTTTTACCGTAACCACTGCTACCTCTATTGTTTACTTGCAACACTGCATAACCATTGTTAACAAGATGCTGAATAGAATTGTTGAAGCCAACACGACTTTGACCGCCTGGACCGCCATGAACCCAAACAATAGCAGGAACCTTATTGGCAGCAGTTGCATTCAAGGGTTTGTAGTAAATCGCAGGAATATCCAATCCGTCGAAGGATTTAAAACGCACCACTTCTGCCGTCACTAAATCATTTCTGTCAATCTCACTATTCAAACTATTTGTCAATTGCTTCAACTCTTTCTTTGCAACATTATACGAATACAAATTCTGTGGACTCGTGCTGCTTCCTATTGTAAGCAGCAGGTTTTCTTCTGTTGGTGAAATAATGACATTTACAACATCCCCATCCTTTATCTCCGGAAAATCTATTGACTTACCTGTTGCATGATCAAACAACAGCACTTTATTTTTCCCATCCTCATTGATGAATATAGTATGGTGCTTTTCCTTTTCGCCAATATTCATTCCCATAACGTCCCACTTGTCTTCAAATACCTTTTCAGCAACACCCGAATTAATATTGTACTTCACCAGATATCTGAATTCACTTCCATCATTGGTAGTGTAATACATAATGCTATCATTTCGTTCAAATCCAGAAGGACTCCATGTAGCTTCATTCTCATTGCTCAATAGCTTCATTGTTTGAGTTGTGCGATCGAGCAAATACAATTCATTCTGATCAGTTGTAATGCTCTTGGTAAGTGCAATAAACCTTTCGCTCTGACTTATGTCAGCCACACTCAAACCTGAGTCATTCTGAAAAAACAAATCACTCTTCGTGCCTGTTAAATCCATCTTCCAAATATCAAAAAATCTTTGATCGCGCTTATTGCTCTCAACGAACATCGATTGCTTGTCATCGGTCCAACGGAAGAAACTATTTGCACTATTCGGCCAAGGAGTAAGATCAGTTGCCGTTCCTACTGTCTTATCCATCAAATAAAGATGCGTGTTTTCATTTCCTCCAGAATCTGCAGAATAAATAAAACTCTCACTTCCCGGCAAATAGTCAACAGCGAAATAAGAATCCACTGTGGAAGACGTAAGAGCTACTTTCGAAGTATCGGATACAACCAATTCGTATACATTAAATATACCAGAAACATTGCTATTGATGAGCACTTTAGATTCGTCGGAATTGAAGCCGGCTGCACTCACCGATCTGTTGTCATACAATTGTTCCAGTGTGTACTTCTTCGGTTCTCGTGCCTTCTCTTGTTTGGTTTCGCTGCATGAGAACAAGAGCGAAGCTGCGAACATCGAAATTAGAAGTTTGGTTTTCATAAATACGATTAATTGGTTATAAGGAAGAAAATAAAAAGCGAATATACTTTGGTTTAAATAGCCCGAGCATTCCAGCCAATTCAATATGTCAACTTTAACACTTCTTATAACACAAAGGCACCCCCCGACAAACAACTTCACCATTCGGAAAACGCACTTTTTAGGAAGTATTATGCAAAATAATGTACTGAGTAATCAACACCATACTCCTTCTGTAGAAACTCTATGTTTTAGTCGCTCTCGTTTTATGGACTTCCAGGCCTCTGATAAATATTACGGTGATAGCGCTCAGATAATAGAGCCTGTTTGCATATTCACGAATCGCCAATCTATCAGGATTAGGCAATGCAACTCTTTTCTGTGACTTCAAAATTTGGCTCACTGAATTTCTGTCGTAATCCTTCACAATTTCCAAATCGAATATTCGAGCACTCAGATTTACAAGTTCCCGCTTCGAAAATACAATGGCATCCTGCTGACCAAGTAATCCTGCCGACAGTTCATAGTACATTACGATACCATCTGACGCTGCTTTGCTCCGAATTAAACCGAGAACCCCAATGCGGATGCTGGGTTAAACGCAAACCGCCCGAATTGGTCAATTGAGTGTATGTGCGAGTCGTGAAAATCATGGGATTTCTGCTGCCTGCATATCAATTCATCAAAAAATACATTACCCTCAAGCTGCTATCAGTAAATGGCTCGTTGTGTATGTTGCCAATCAGACTATCGAACGCCAAAACTTTCTGTCTTTGCCGTGGAATTAATATAGCCATTTTAGAAGTATCTTCTTGAATATCTTCAATCATGGAATGAATAAACTGCTCTTCTCTATCTCGTTCTATCTTATGCTCAAGCTGATATTCTGCACGCTATCCACATAATACGGCCAGAAAAAGCATAAAAAATTCTGGGATATAGGACCTCCAGTTCTTCTTACTGTGTGAAGCATGACTGTGATGATGTACTTCCATAAACGAAAGTTTGTTTTAACATTTTAACAAAGCAATATTCACAGATTTGGAGAACTAAGAAGAATCTCGCACCGAGGACGGTCATAACAATCTGTCTAGTGTACCGCTGTTACACTTACAGTTCTAATACCCTTTAGCTCGAGCTGTATATGCTTGTCATGGGCCTTGGTAGCGTATTCGCTAATGATTTCCAAAATATCATAGTCGATGAAATTACATTCAAGGCCATCAATGATCAAATGACTGAACTCAGGCACTTGGTCGAGAGTCTTTCTAAGATTAACCTTGTTCAAAAAGGTAACATTAGAATTCAATTTGATGTTGTAAGTATTTATTCCCTCCATGTGCATAGATGTAGTTCTGTACTCTGCCTTAAAATTGTTTTGAATTACAAAATATATGGAAAGCAAGAGTCCAATGCACACTCCTATCAATAAGTCGGTTGCCAGAATTACAACAATTGTAATTAAAAATGGCAAAAACTGTTTCCAACCCAGACCCCACATATTCTTAAAAAGTTTGGGTTTCGCAAGGTTGTATCCTGTCACAACCAATATAGCCGATAGTGCCGCATAAGGAATCATGTTCAGAACAAAGGGTATAAAAGCCACCGCCAACAATAAAAGCGCTCCATGTGTAAAAGCAGCAAGTTTGGTTCTTCCGCCTGCATCCACATTTGCCGCACCTCTCACTATAACAGCGGTAATTGGTATTGCACCCACCAATCCACACGCTATGTTGCCAATACCCTGTGCCACCATCTCCCTATTTACAGGAGTAATCCGATTGTGCTTGTCGAGTTTGTCAACCGCCTCAACACTTAATAATGTTTCGAGAGTTGCCAATAAGCCAATGACAATTCCATCTTTCCAAATTTGCGGAGTGGAAAAAAAATGTGTGAAATCAGGAAGGACAATTGAGGAAAATATATTATCGGGGATTTCTACCAGTTGTGTTGGTTTCAATGAAAAAGATGAAGCGTAATGTGTAAAAATAGTATTCACCAAAACACTCACCAAAACAACCAACAAAGCTATGGGAACCTTCTTAAGTCGTATAAAAGTCCGATGGGCCATTATAAAATAAATCATCAAAGAGGCTGCGGTAATTAAGATTGCTCCTCTTGAAATATGTTCAGAAAAGTTTTCCAGACTCCCCAAAAAATTACCAGATTCAAAAAGTTTCAAAAATCCACTCGTCCAAAAATCCGGTTGATCATAACCTATGGCAATGGGTACTTGTTTCGATATCAAAATAATTCCAATTGCCGCTAGCATACCTTTAATGACAGCCGATGGAAAGTAACTAGCTATAAGTCCAAGTTTCAGCAATCCCAAAACAATTTGGAATAAACCTGCTACAACAACCACCAAAAGAAAAACACGAAAGTCGCCAAGCGAAACTATAGATGCTGCAATAAGCGTGGTCAGACCCGCTGCGGGCCCCGAAACACCAAGAGCCGATCCGCTCATAAGTGAAACCAACATACCTCCTATCATACCAGAAAGTAAACCGCTTGAAAGAGGAGCGCCGGAAGCTAAAGCAACACCTAAGCAGAGGGGAAGGGCAACAAGAAAAACCGAGATACCCGCAGGTAAATCATGTTTCCACCATAAAAGTTGGCGGTACCTCAATTTACGTTTCATAAGAATCGGATGTACCTACGAGTCAAAGATACTATACTGCACATCGCACATTACGGTAATTACCGTACCATTTATTACCTTAAAAGAACTTTCTTCGCATTGTGAACTTCAATCAAAACCATTGCATTCCTTCCCGAATCGGCATTTCCATTCTGCTCGTTTTGTGTATTTCAGCAATCGCTATGAATGCGTTTAGTCAATTGAAAGAATCTGGGAAGAGACCCAATAAATCTTCTGAAGAATCCTTTGTAGATTCAACACTTGCCATACCCTACGATCAACTAGTAGCTGACTTCAGTGGTTCTGAAACAAAGCTGCGTCAAGTTTGGGCCCTTTCGAGCGGCAATAAATGGATAGATAGACAAGCCAAAACTGCCGAACTATTAGGGATTGTAATGTATCTCCAAGGGCAGTATGACTCTACTGCCTATTACAATATGCAGTCGATGGAACTGCATAGAAAAGCCGGAAACGAAGCTGCTAGAGCCAATATTATGTGTTCGTACGGTTATCAAATAAAAAGGATCAATTTGCAGGAAGCATTCAGATATATGCGAACTGGGATTCAGGAACTCGAGAGATTACAAGACGATCATTTGCTTACCGGAGCATACGACAACTTTGGGGTGCTTTTTGAAATGCGCAACGATCTGGATAGTGCTTTGCTATTTTACAACAAGGCGCTTTCATTAAAGGAATTGGCCAATGACAGCATAGGGCTTCCTTTCTCGTTGAATAAACTTGGGTTTGCCCATATACTTCGTCATGAACCATCCCTTGCAAAGCCCTATTTCGACCGAGCCTACGAAATTCGCAAAAGTCGCAATGATATTTTCGGAATCATTGAAAACATGACTTTTTATGGCGACTATTATTACCAAACAAAAGAACTGAACGAAGCCATTACTTGGTTTGAAAAGTCGAATCATTTGTGCGATAGTCTTTCGTATCCTTATCAGAAACAATACAACCTGGAGCAATTGAGTCTATGCTACGAAGAAAGCGGTAGATATTCCGATGCGCTTATTGCAGAGCGACTTGCGGTTCAAATAGGCGACAGTCTTCTCAATGAAAAAAATGCAAGGGCCATCATTGATCTCGAGAAGAAATACAGCTTATCTGAAAAGAACCTTCAAATTGCAGAATTAGATAAAATTGCTGCCCAGCGTCAAGTCTATATTATCTTAGCGATATCAGCACTTTTCATTGGCTTATTCTTTTCTCTATATCGTTCTCAAGTAATTAGACGCAGAGCGAAAGCCGAAAGAGATGCAGCCCTGCTGGCAGAAAAAGAAGCAGGTATTCAAGCGGTCTTTGATGCAACTGAAGAAGAACGCAAAAGAATAGCAAAAGATCTACACGATGGAATCGGACAGCAAATGAGCGGTATTAAACTCAGTTGGGAAGCACTTCGAACGCGCATTGCCGCTCAAGCCCCGGCCGAATTAGAAGTACTTTCCAAAATAAGCAGTGTTCTTGATGAAAGTGCAAAAGAAGTAAGAAGTATCTCCCACCAAATGATGCCAAGGGCTCTGCAAGAAAACGGACTACTGCCGGCGATTACGGACATGCTCGAAAAAAGTCTCGGTTTATCGAATATCCAATATGTATTGGAACATTACAAGGTACAGGACCGTCGATTCGATGAACGTGTAGAAGTGGGAGTTTATAGGGTTTGTCAAGAATTGGTTAACAATATCATCAAGCATAGCGGTGCAACCCAGGTGGCTGTTCAACTCCTTGTAAACAAGAAATATCTCCTATTGATTGTTGAGGACAATGGAAAAGGTTTCTCATCAGACAAAGGAAACAAAGGGATAGGTCTGTTGAATATGACCAGCCGTATCAACACTGTAAAAGGTGAAATCACTCTGGAGCCGAGCCCCGAAAGCGGCACGGTAGCCACCATTCGGGTACCCGTTTCGTAAGAGGTATCAATCTTCGCGTGAGGTTTGAGAAATGTTCTCCTACCTTTGTGGCGATATACCTCAAAGCAACGTGTCAGTTAGTATTCTTATAGTAGACGATCATCAAATTGTATCAGATGGCCTTAAAGCCTTGCTTGACAGCTACGACAATGTGGAGATAAAAGGAGAAGCCCGCAATGGATCGGAGGCTTTGCAAATGCTTGGGCTTTTCAAAATTGATGTTGTCCTACTTGATTTAGATATGCCAGTGATGGGTGGTGTGGAATTCATGAAAGAATTTCGCAGAACAAAAAGCGAAGCAAAAGTTATTGTGCTCACTATGCACGACGAAAAAGCGATGATTCGCTCGTTATTGGATTTAGGGGCCTCCGGATATTTGCTCAAAAATTCTTCTAGATCAGAACTTATCACTGCCATTGAAGCAGTAGTGAAGGGAAAGCAACATCTTTCGGAAGATGTGCATACGGTATTACTCACACCCGACAAAAATCTCAGGAATGGGAAAATGGCTGAACTTACTGCTAGGGAAGTAGAAATTCTTCGGCATGTTGCTGAAGGTATGTCCAACAAGGAAATTGGGGACAAACTTTTCATTTCTCCTCGCACTGTAGATACACATCGCACCAACTTGATGCAAAAATTGGAGCTTCACAATGTAGCCAGTATGGTTCGTTTTGCAATTCAAAATGGATTGATTGACTAAGGTTAAAAGGATAATTGATGTATCAATCATTTACAGCCTCAAGAAGAACCTCGTAGTATGGTCTTCTGATCATTTTAGATTTCAGCCAACAGAAAAATGTTATAGCCTGAATATCTTCCCGATCTCCGGGCAAAGCTAGATTAGCCTCATCAACAGTACGTGAAAATTCAGACTTTGATATTTCGGTGGGTTCTTGAATTAGTTTTCTAATGAAGCCCATAAATATTCCTGCTCGCTGATATAGAGGCTGCTCCAGAAAGGCCGAAAAGTGTTTTTCCATTGATTTAATTTTTGTCAACGCCCATTCAACATTACCTAGCTCATATTGCACAATTACTTCGATCATGTTCTTTTTCAATCGCCACTCCTTACCCATTTTCTTTTCGATCCATGCATCCGAGTGATTCAATTTTAGCAAGGCCGCAGAAGCTTTTCCAAAAAGTTCGCTCTGAAAATAGTAGACTGCCAAATTGATTTGCATATTCAATTTATCGGCAAGAGAAAGTCTGATGCCTTTGGCTGCAAGACCATTCTCGAGTGCTATGGCCGCACCCATGTTGTCGCCGGTATAACTCTGAACAGCCGCTTTAAGTAATATATACTTAGGAAAAAAATGATTGATATATCCACCTTTTCCCGTTCCAAGTGATTCCTGCATTTCTACGAGCATTGCATTTGCCTCCTTCCACTTTCGGTTTCTGTAAAACGCATGAGCCACCATGTATCTGAAGCCAAGTACCATGAGAGGCGAACTTCGTGAAAAGGCATCAGAAGTTTTAAGGCGGTTGTATTGTCGCGCCACAAACGAAGCAAAATGGACATAATTCTTCGAAGAAATAATTGCACTTCGGATCATAGAACACATGCCATACATAAAAGAAACATTATGTTGTGCTTCTTCCTCCAATTCAAAATCAATGAAAATCTCGTGGGTCATTTCTTCTATGTTCAGTACCTTACCACTTAGTCGAGCCTCATGAAGTTTTCTTCTCACCATTGCATGAGCAATAGATATCTTCTCGGCCATTTGCGATTGTTTTTTATTTATTCGCCATTGTGAGGATACCTCTTGTACATCGAGGCCCAACTCTTGCGCATACTGAATTTGCAAATAGTAGATGTTGTCAAGCAAATCGAAACGCGAAGTTTTGTCGGCCTTCTCATGGGCTAGTTGAAGCATAGAAGCAGCTAGTTCAAACGCATTGCGCTCCATATAAAACCCGGCCACATTAATAAGTCCCATGATGGCAGCCGATTCAGTTGAATCACTTTCCATTCTTTTAATAACCAAAAAACGATGCAATTGTCGGAGCAGGCGTTTTCGAACACTGTGATAAGCATTCATCATTTCACCGGAATACATTTTTTTCATTCCCGCTCTCCCTCGCTGAATCTCTCCACGTTCGAGAAGCCTTAACAATTCAAGGGTGCGATTATCCTCTTTCCCATAGTTCCGTTGCACGAACATTCGAAACTCACGTTTTTCGGAGGTGCCAAGCAGCGATAACGACTCTATCAATTTATCCATATTTCTAAGTACGTAATTGCAAATTTAAAATAAATTTATTTAATTGATATTCATTACTTTATGAAATCATTATTTTCATTAAATGAACATTTCAAAGATACGTATAATCAGCATTATCTATTTCGGGCTAGGACTTCGTTCTCTAGGTTTGTTTTGAATAACGAACCATTTTTATGAAAAAACTCTTGATTTTTTTTGCGCTTATCTTCATGAGAGGATTTGTCTATTTAGCCGGGAAGATTTTATTCAAGTTACGGGTAGTTGGTGTTGATAATCTTCCATCTAACCACGGGGCCATCTTAGTGATCAATCATGGATCTTATCTCGACTTTTTGATAGCCGCTTGCATTTTGCCGGGCAAATTCTCTTTTGTCATTAATGCTCATATCTACCGCAAGAAGTCATTGAACTGGTTGTTCAAAGCGGCCAATTGCATTCCGGTGGGCTCCCAACTTGGGCCTGAAGCGCGTGACCAGTTTAACGAGGCTGTAAAAGAACAAATTTCTAAGGGCCTCTATGTTTGCATTTTTGCAGAAGGCACAGTTACGCGGACAGGACAAATTCTCGAATTCAAAAAGGGTGTAGAACATCTCGCGATGATTACCAACGCCCCTGTATTGCCAGTTCATTTTGACAATGTCGTTGGATCTCCATTCAGTTGGAAACCCGGATCCGGAAAGCTGATACGTTTTAAAATAAAAGGAATTCGAAGACCTGTGAATATTGCCATTGGCAAGGCTTTGAGCAAACCGATAAGTGCCTTCCGATTGCGACAAAAAGTGAAAGAACTGGAGGTGTTCAACTTCCGTAGGAGATTCCACCCATCGGATGATGTAAATAATAGCATCCTCAAGAAAATTGGAGGCAGCAGTCGTGGGCAGTGGATTGAAGGTGAAAAAAACTTTCAATACAGCAAAGTGCTTTTCAACATATCATCCATTTCCCAAATACTTCTTCGCGAATTAGAAAATGATGAAGCTGTTGCGGTCATGCTTCCGGGCGGAAGTTGGTCCATGCACATCAATCTATTCCTACTTCTCTCCAAAAAAACAGTAGTAAACATCGATCCATCATATACCAATGAAGAACGACTATTTGTATGCAACACAGCAGGTATCAGAACGATCATAACTAGCCGCGACTTGGCATTTACCGGATACTCCCCTGTAACCGAACGCGTGATTTACATTGAAGATGTTCGAGAATCCATTAAAAAAGGGGTGCCCGTGAAATCATGCACAGCAACTTTGAGCTCTGCCGGACGACAATTTCGCAAGTGGTTTTCGTCTAGCAATGAAAGAGATCGGGTAGTCTCGATTTTCTTTGAAAAAAGCCAGAGCGGAGAATTGCAAGGAGTTCCACTTACGAATCTAAATATCATGGCGGTGCTCGCAGGCATTAAGCAGAGTCATTTTTTCGATTCATCGTCGAGTATCTATTCAGATTTACCTATGTATCATTCCTTTGGATTTGTACTTCAATTGATGTTGCCATTGTACTTCGACATCACGTGGATATTCGGTATAGATTCAATTCTACCCGATAAACAAACACAACGTTTGGTTCTGCTCACCCCTACTCAAATTAAAGATAAAAATCCTATTCAGTTTCTTCATCCCAATGATCTTGTATTTACCTCAGAAATACATCCGAGTGATGGTGCAATTCAGACCCTTCTAGAAGGCGGGATTAAAGTTTTCACGTGTGCCGGACAAAACGAAACATCATCGGTATTTACGATCAACCTTCAAAACTTTCAGGGCACGGACATCGAAGGAAAAAATCTGGAGCACGAAGCAGGAGAAAGTGGGTCGGTGGGAAAACCTCTGCCAGGAGTGGCCATCCGTATATGTAGCGATGAAATAGGCCAAGAAGAATGCGATCCGTATATAGAAGGAAGCATATGGGTTTCTGGAGCTGCTATTGCCACAGAGAGCATTCAACAAAACGAAAATCACAAAGACAAAATAAACAACGCTTGGCACAACACGGGAATGCGAGGATACTTAAACACAAAAGGCTTTTTGCACCTATTGGGATAAACCAGATTCGCAAGATGAAACCGTTGGGAATAACCTGCGAATGCTAGAGTCGATCCTCAAGGTTAGTCCAAAATATGCGATCATAGAAAACATCCATTGAAAAGTATTTTCCATTTATACACTAGTTTCGCCCCTGCGGAATAAAAAGTAAATGAGCGAAGAATCGAGCCTTCCATATAGTTTAAATCAAATCAGCGAGCTCACTACAGGTACAGTTCTTTTGGTAGATAAACCACAGAACTGGACCAGCTTCGATGTGGTCAATAAAATTAAATGGGAACTAAGGCGCATTCTTAAGCTCAAAAAATTCAAAGTGGGTCATGCCGGAACACTTGACCCTTTGGCAACGGGACTTCTGGTAATTTGCACAGGAAAACTTACGCGAAGCATTGAGCAATTGCAAGCTGGAGAGAAAGAATATAGCGGAACATTTTTTTTAGGTAAAACAACAGCTAGTTTCGATCTCGAATCCGAACCAGAAGGCAACTTTTCGATAGAACATATTACGTTAGAATTGTTGAGGCAAACAGCACAACAAATGACCGGATCTCTTGAACAACGTCCGCCCGTTTTCAGTGCCAAGCGCATAAATGGCAGACGCGCATATCTATCAGCCCGAGAAGGTGTTCATGTGGAGATACCTATTCAAACTGTTCAAATACACACATTTGAAATTACACGTTTCGAAGGAAATGAAGTAGACTTTCTCATACGTTGTTCAAAAGGAACTTATATCAGAAGTATGGCCGACGACTTTGGGCGGAACTTAAATTCAGGTGCATATTTAAAAAGTCTTCGAAGAACAGAAAGTGCACCATTTCGCTTAGAATCTGCGATGCAATTGAGCGATTTAATGTCCGAATTAAGTGATCTGAGGCCTGAAAACACTATTCAACCGACTACAGATCAGTTAGATGCAAAATAATCCTTTACAAGGGGGTTAAGAAATCGTTACTTTTGCAGGCCTTTTATAAAATCTGAGTACATTGATTTCTGTAATGAAACTTTCCCAGTTCCGCTTCAAAGTGCCGCAGGAACTGATAGCACAACATCCGACACATCACCGAGACGAATCAAGGTTGATGGTGGTGCACAAGAAAACCGGAAAAATTGAACACAAACACTTCAAAGACATCATCGATTATTTTGATGAGGGCGATGTGTTAGTGAACAACAACACGCGAGTATTCCCTGCGCGCATGTACGGCAACAAGGAGAAAACTGGTTCTATGATCGAGGTGTTTATGCTTCGTGAGTTGAATTCTCAGAGTTTACTTTGGGATACGGTAGTAGATCCTGCCCGTAAAATCAGAATTGGCAATAAACTTTACTTCGGTGAAAATGAGCAATTAGTAGCTGAGGTTATAGACAATACAACTTCGCGTGGCAGAACCTTGCGTTTTCTATTCGACGGAACACATGAAGAATTTAAGAAGTTGATTTACGAGCTCGGAGAAACACCACTTCCAAAGTATATCAAGCGCAAAGTGGAACCGGAAGATGAATTCCGCTATCAAACCATTTATGCAAAACATGAAGGAGCCGTTGCTGCGCCTACTGCTGGTTTGCACTTTAGCCGTGAGCTCAACAAACGCCTTGAAATAAAAGGTGTAAATATGGCTGAACTTACGCTTCACATTGGTCTCGGAACATTTCGCACCGTTGAAGTTGAAGATCTTACCAAGCACAAAGTGGATAGTGAGCAGGTGATCATTCCTGCTGAAACTGCCGACATGGTAAATGAAGCGAAAGCGAGCGGAAAGAAAGTTTGCGCCATTGGAAGCACTGTTTTAAGAGCATTCGAAACATCGGTAAGTACAAACAACATGTTGAAGCCTTACGACGGTTGGTCCAATAAATTTATATTCCCTCCATACGACTATGTGATTGCTGATTCGCTGGTCACCAATTTCCACACACCCGAGAGTGTACTTTTAATGATGACATGCGCATTTGGAGGCTACGATCTCATAATGAAGGCATATCAGGAAGCCATTAAGAAAGAATATCGTTTCTTCGCTTATGGAGATGCGATGCTCATCTTGACATAGAGGAATCTCCGATCTTGTTGTGTAACTGCGGGAAACTATTGTTGCACATGCCGGTGTTGGTTCAGTGAGATGATCAAACACTTCGCTTACTTTTGAAACGCTTTCTAAGTTTCTTCCATGCAGCATTTGCCTATACTAATAATTGATCTCGCGCTAATTTTGGCCACTGCAGCCGTTACCTCTATGGTATTCAAATGGCTGAAGCAACCTGTCGTATTGGGTTATTTATTGGCGGGTCTATTGGTAGGACCCAACGTAGCCTTAATGCCAACAGTGCACGACACCGAAGGCATCAAAGTTTGGGCAGAAATTGGAGTCATTTTTCTGCTCTTTGGTTTAGGTTTAGAATTCAGCTTTAAAAAACTTATTCGCATTGGAGGAGTTGCCGGAATCACAGCAGTGATAGAAGTATTACTCACAATGCTTACGGGATATTTATTAGGTAGAATGTTGGGTTGGGCACTAATGGACTGCCTATTTCTGGGTGGAATTCTCGCCATTGCATCCACCACTATCATCATACGATCATTTGAAGAATTGGGAGTAAAGTCGCAAAAATTTGCTGGACTTGTAACTGGAATACTTATAATTGAAGACCTTGTGGCTGTAGTGCTCATGGTTGTTTTGTCGACGGTTTCTATAAGTATGTCCTTTGAAGGAACCGAAATGGTTTACTCCATTTTAAAACTATCATTCTTCCTCATCCTTTGGTTTCTGTCGGGGATATTCTTTTTGCCTAGTCTCTTTAGGATGACCAAAAAGTTCCTCTCTGAAGAGATGTTACTCATTCTTTCTGTGGCGCTCTGTTTGGTGATGGTATTGCTTGCAAATGAAGCCGGGTTTTCGCCCGCTCTAGGTGCATTTATAATGGGATCCATTCTGGCTGAAACTAGAAAAGCGGAAAAAATAGAGCATGTGATTGGGCCTTTAAAAGTTGTTTTTGGGGCAGTCTTTTTTGTGTCTGTAGGAATGCTCATTGATGTAAACTTGATGATAGAGTATTACGTACCTATCCTATTAGGTACCTGTATACTGCTATTTGCAAAACCTTTATATGTAATAGGTGGAGCGCTCATATCAGGACAAACATTAAAGACCTCTGTTCAAACGGGAATGAGTTTATCGCAAATAGGAGAGTTCTCATTTATCATAGCCTCACTTGGGCTATCGCTCAATGTAATTAGTGGACACCTTTATCCCATTGCAGTTGCCATTTCAGTGATCACCACATTTACAACACCATTTATGATTCGGTTGTCCAAACCATTTCATTCATTCTTAGAACGTAAACTTCCCGTTAAACTACAAAAGTCATTGGTTCAATACAGTGTTGGCACTCAAAAAGCCTCTGAAATAAGTGAATGGCGCGAATACGTGCGTGCAAGTATTATCAATGTGGTGGTCTTTTCAGTAGTAGTAGTCTCGGCAATCATTTTCAGCAACAAATATTTATCCTTTGTTTATTTTGGAAATGAGTGGAGTCAACTTGCCACTACCATTGTGACTCTTATACTCCTGTCTCCATTTTTATGGGCTCTTTCCTTCAGGGGAGTAAAAAAAGTTCCGGCGTATAGTCTTAATCAGCGAAATGCACAACGAGGGCCGATGTACGTTATTCATGCTGTAAGAATAGGCTTATCCATTTTTCTGATTGGATTGTTGTTTAATACCTTCTATTCTCCAATAGAGGCATTTGTAGGAGTAATCATAACCTGCTTGATTTTGTTTTTATTGAGGGGCAGAATTCAGGCATACTACGACCGGATTGAACGGAGATTTATGACCAATCTCAACTCGAGAGATAACGCAAAGCGAAGTGAATTGAATGTATTGGCACCCTGGGATTCTCACATAGCTACTTTTGAAATGCATCCTGCCATGTCCATTATTGGTAAGCCACTTTTTGATTTGAAACTAAGGGAACGTTTTGGAATAAATGTAGCAGTTGTTAAACGAGGTGACATCGTCATTAATGTTCCCGATCGATTTGAAAGAATATATCCCAACGACGTAGTCTCTTTTATTGGAACCGATGTGCAACTCAACAAGTTCAGAGAAGAGATGGATGAAGAAGTAACCAGTTTTGAAATACCAAAAGAATCAAAAACTGTTTCTTTGCAGCACTTCACTATCGACGAGAGTTCCTTTCTCATAGGCAAATCAATTCGGAACTCTGGAATCCGAGAATTGACTAAGGGTTTGATAGTAGGTATTGAACGCGAGGGAGATAGGTTTTTAAATCCGGAATCCAATTTCATCTTGCAGGCCAATGACACCCTTTGGATGGTGGGCGATCAGAAGCGAATACTTGTTCTGTCGAGGCGGCAGACTGTATGAAAGTGAAACCATAAGGCGCATCATTAAACCCAGAATCCGCATGGGAAATCTAATGCAGCGCTAACCCCCTTTGATATCAAGCACTTTCTCGATTTTTATTCTTGATGTATGAATATACAGCATCTTGCATGAAGCGGTAAATGCAGTCAAAGTAGCTATTATAGGCCAATGGAGTGAAACGGAATTGGAATATTACAGATACGTAAACCCCAATCAAGCGATAGAAAAATTGCACCCTCATTTTGCCGATGAATGCAGTATTCTATCGCTTAGATTTGAGAATCCCGCACGCATTCTACAAAAATTGCCC
>JAWXBG010000211.1:0-4838 GCA_034439875.1 Flavobacteriales bacterium | reverse complement strand
TGGTATTATCCCGAATCACGCGATGGAGATGTCGGAATTCATTGGTCGAACTATTACTTTGCTCCATCGTTTAGATTCGAGAATCCCGCAGCGCATTAACCTCAAGACACTTCCAATGCGCAAAGCCGGATTATTTGATGCTATATATTCATACATCAAGTATAAAAATCGAGAAAGTGCTTGATATCAAAGGGGGTTAGTGCTGCAATAGATTTCCAATGCGGATTCAGGGTTTAATGTAATACCGTTTGGATATATGTAATCGTCCAGTACCGCTTTAGTACATTGAACTAAAAATCAATCAAAACGGCATTTACCACTGTAACCATATAAGATATTTTGGACCACTGATTAAATAACATTGGTATAATTTGCCGGTCCATTAAACCTTCGTTATTCTCAGGAGTCTCATTAAAAATTGAAACGTGAAAAAGATTTTTGCATTTAGCTGGATTGTTATGTCGACCATAGGAAGTGGAAAGGCACAATCTGAAACAGTTGATTCCCTCGGTCTTTCAGGCGATCACCTCAGTCTCTTCGGAGTACTAGAAGTATTTAAAAACTCGGGAAGTGTAGAGGAATTTGAGAAAAAACTAAATGCAGAGGACAGCAATATCAATAACCTCGATTTGGATTCAAATGGTGAAGTGGATTATATCATCGTGAATGACGTGGTTGAAGAAAGTGCGCACGCGTTTATGCTCTCAGTGCAAGTGGCGGAAGATGATATCAGAGATGTCGCTTGTGTTGCAATCGAAAAAAAGGGAAATGAAGAAGCAGTGATTCAAGTAATCGGTGATGAGGATTTTTACGGATCGAATTATTTCGTTGAGCCTTCCGATGAAATGAAATCAGGTGGGAAAGGTTCTTGCATGTCAATGGTCTTATATGTAAATGTTTGGATGTGGCCTTGCGTAATGCATATCTACAGACCGGCATATGTGGTTTGGGTTTCTCCTTGGTCTTGGCATGTGCATCCTCAGTGGTGGAGGCCTTGGCACCCATGGTCATGGAATAGATGGCATCCGGCATGTGACAGATACACGCGTCTGCATGTTAGAACACGCACTTGTCATGTAGTTCAGGCGCAAAATGTGTACTACGGACATAGACAAGCAAAGGCAAAGAATAGGTCCATAAATAGTGGCTCGGGCAGGACCGATGAGCGAAAAACGGGGGATAGGGCAGTGGAAAAACGACCAAATTCAGAGAGTCCAAAGGCGAAGAACAGACAGCAATCCTCTGGTAATAGCGGAAAACCAAATGAGGGCAAAACCGTTTCTCCTGGAAAAGATCGTTCTTCTCCCTCAAAAGCAGGAACAGGTGGCTCAGGTAAAAGCAGCCCATCTGAACGCTCAGGTTCGAAGGGAAGAAAGTAGTAATTGTGCTGATAATCAATAGGGATTGTGAAAGCAATCCCTTTTTTATGACCTGAAGTGAACCTAATTTCATTGGAGGCCTTTTCTTTGCCAAATCGAACAAATAAGTTAATCCTAAGACAATATGTTTCTCGAGTTGACCGAAGAGCAAAAGGCAGTGCAGACGGCCGCCAGAGATTTTGCTCAAAATGTATTAAAATCGGGTGTTATCGAAAGAGATGAACATCAAAAGTTTCCTACCGAAGAAATTAAACAACTAGGCGAACTGGGGTTTATGGGTATGATGGTGCACCCAAAATATGGTGGAAGCGGAATGGATACAGTGAGTTATGTTTTGGCGATGGAGGAAATCTCTAAAGTGGATGCTTCTGTTTCTGTTGTCATGTCGGTAAACAACTCCCTTGTTTGTTGGGGTCTTGAAGCTTTTGGAAATGAAGAACAAAAGAAGAAATATTTAATTCCTCTTGCTAAAGGAGAAATCATCGGTGCTTTTTGTTTATCGGAGCCGGAAGCCGGTTCAGATGCAACTTCTCAAAGAACTACTGCAATTGATAAGGGCGACCATTATCTGCTCAACGGTACGAAAAACTGGATTACAAATGGCAGTAGTGCGTCAGTATACCTAGTTATGGCTCAGACCAATGCAGAGGCGGGTCATCGTGGTATAAACTGCCTTATTTTAGAAAGAGGAATGGATGGTTTCATCATTGGAGCCAAAGAAAATAAATTGGGTATCCGCGGAAGCGATACGCATACCCTCATGTTTCAAGATGTGAAGGTTCCAAAAGAAAATAGAATAGGCGAAGATGGCTTCGGTTTCAAGTTTGCCATGAAAACCTTGAGTGGCGGTAGAATTGGTATTGCTGCTCAAGCTCTCGGAATCGCTAGCGGCGCCTACGAATTGGCTTTAGCATACAGCAAAGAAAGAAAGGCATTTGGTAAAGAGATATCAAAACATCAAGCCATTGCTTTCAAATTGGCGGACATGGCTACTGATATCGAAGCAGCTAGATTGCTTTGTTTGAAAGCGGCTTGGCTTAAGGATACTAAACAGAACTATGATCAGGCAAGCGCGATGGCCAAATTATTTGCCTCATCTGCGGCTATGAAACATACTGTTGAAGCTGTGCAAATTCACGGAGGATACGGCTTTGTGAAGGAGTACCACGTAGAAAGACTTATGCGCGATGCCAAGATTACACAGATATATGAAGGCACATCAGAGGTTCAAAAAATTGTTATCTCAAGAGGTGTTCTAGAGGCATAAGGTTTCTTGGTCCTGCCATGAAGCGATTTTTCACTAAGTCAGTTGTTCGATTTTGACTTTTCAAAAGATAGAGTTGCTCCAACTATTGCTCTTATCTGATTCATTTTCTCATGAATACCAACTCTGCTGTTTCAATTCACCTCGGAAGGTTTTGCCATTTTTTGTCGGGTTTTGAAATGGCCAACATGATTGCACAAAGTATTGCACCGAAACTTAAAATTTTGAAGTGTTCAAAGTAGTGCCTCCAAAAGCCAAGCAACATTGCCGCATTAATCGACAGATAAATTATGACGAGAAATACTACGGGAATAATTCTTCTGGATTCGTTTGAAATATGTACCAGCAAATAGGCAATAGCCGGCCATATAAATAAAAAACTGTAGTGTTGCTGATGTGGAAAAATCAATGGAATAGATAGAAAAATGTAGCTGATTTCCCACCATTCGTGAACAGGAGAAATGCTTTTTTTCAACGGTAGAGTCCTCAAAAACCACAAGGTAGCCAACACAAATAGTGATCGACTTACATGTATAATTATCAATACTTGATCGGATGTAAAGTCGAATATATTCCTTGATACATCAATGGAACTTCTGTCCGAAGTTTCTTCCATAAAGAATATCGGAATGATCGTTGTAAGACTATGAAAACTGGTTTCCTCCAAATCAAAGAGATGTTTTTGCTGAGAAGGATTCACAAGTTCCCACCAGGAATGCAGCATTTCTCGGTTGTATTGGTGTCCTACCATGAGTCCAGGACCAAATGCCATTAAAGACAAAGTCAAAGCAGTGGCTAGCACAACTTTGAATTGTCCTCGGTAGATGAAATATGGAATCAGGACAATCGGGAGTATTTTGATATTTATAGCAAGAGAGAGGAGAAAAGCCGCCCACAGTATTTGACCTTTCTTTAGTTGATGCAACGATTCTAAACTTAAGTAAAGTATGAGAATAGTCATTTGACCTAAGTGTAAATTTCCCTTTATGAGCCTTAGACAAAAAAGTACAAGAAATAAGAGTATGATATTGCGAAGGCTTTTTCTTACGCCAAGAACTATGAACTGCATGTCCGTTAAGCGAAGCATACGAGCCAAGATGATCAAATTGGCAATGATCCAAATTGATTTGGCGAGAAATGTGGGCAGAAGTCCTAGGGGGTATAGAAGAATGGCAAATAGGGTACTATAGTAGTAATGGTATCCATCAAAGTAGGTTTCTGTATAAATGTCCTTACCCTCAAATAGAGCCTTGGACGCGGCTAGAAAAATATCGAAATCGTTTCGAAGTCCCGCCTCTGTATACATCAACATAATTGCAGTCAAAGCGAGAAGTGGTACGTAAATATTCCTTCTGCGGATGTGATCAATGATGTATGAAATCTTTGATTCGAGCATTTCTTCGAATAGGGTTTATGTTCGGGTCTTGGTCAACAAAACAGTGTTTAAACATAAGTCAAGTTGTGGGTATGAAAAGAATAGGGTAGAAATACTTTCGCCTTAAGATGTTTAAAAAGTTTTTTCTGTTCATTATCATAGTGGCTGCCATCGGCACCATTGTTTTTGTTTACTACAAACTCGCAGCTATGGATGAAAGCAAAACTGATCCGTGGCAATTGGTTTCGTCCAACGCTTCAATTGTGGTGGAGGTGAGCACTTTCGACCAAACTGATGATGATCTCGATTGGCTCAAAGGTTTTTCCGGCAGCGAGGAGTCTTCTTCTTTTCCCTTCGCTCTGACGTCGTGTATTTCCTTACTGGATGAAATTGCCGAAAAGAGAAAAAGCGATGAGCAATGGATTCAACTGCTGAATGGGGTGAATGTAATTTGCTATACCAGGTCTTCCTCTGTGAATGCAGCATGGAGCGCCGTAATTCCTTTAGGTAAAGAGGATGAAGAACAATTCTTTTCTCTCATGAAATCTTTGGGTTTTGCGGACAGGGCTGCAAGGAGTTTTCAAGATGTTGAAATATATGAGTTGAACGAAAAGGGAAGATTTGCTGCTCGCGTAAATAAGTGTTTGGTACTTGCTACATCGTCTTCTTCGCTGGAAGAGACAATTTTGGCTTCTAAGGAGAGCAAAGATTTGTTGTACAACCGTATGCAGGCCAAAATGGTGCAAACGATGGCCAAGGATGTTCCAATTCATTTTTTCTTTCGTGAAAAAGGTGATTGGTGGCAAATGGACCTAATATC
>JAWXBG010000210.1:0-7933 GCA_034439875.1 Flavobacteriales bacterium | reverse complement strand
GCCCCTTTGGTGAATATGCTTGTTGCTCCATCTTGTATCCCGAAGTGCATTTAATTTTAATTCGCACTAATGCGCTAAACGGAATAAAAATCTGGCGAGAGCACCTGCTATCTTTGGGGTTTAGCACTTCATAGCGAATCCCAACGCGGATTCTGGGTTTAATACAATCGAAAAGACTTTTTCTATCTCCTATCCGATTAAACGGGAAGTAAAGAGGGTGGTTCAATTTTTTCGCGCCTATCGAGCACTTGTTAAACCCTCTTGGCCCAAATCACATCCGCTTCACGCAAATAAGGATAGGGAATAACTCGTTTTGTGGGAATAATCTCTCGAATCCAGGTGTTGTCGGGCGGCCCAAGTTCGAGTCTTCTAAAGCTCCCACTTTCTACACTCGTATTTTCAGGTGTTTCGGAAGTATCTCCCCATGATCTCATATTATCCAGCTCTGAGATTTGAGCAATAAAGGGAATTGAAAACAGTAGCAGCACAGTAGCAAAGGCAATGATCTTTCTCATGGCTTTGCAGGTTTTGATGCGTAAAAAAAACTCTTTCTAAATCAAAATATTGCACAAAAAAAAGCCGGACCAAAAGGTCCGGCTTTTATATCATTCGTTCAATAGTGCCATAAATCGTGCTCCATAAGGAAGAGATCATTTTTCACTCTTTCAGATTCGAGAAGAGCGTCAATGTTTCGCGCATATTCAGAGATCCCTCTGTCGTACACATTTGCCTCTTTCACTACATAACTCGAAAACATTCGCTTTTCAAAGAGCTCATCAAATGAGATTTGAAGGGCGTCGTTCTGTCTGTTGAACACGTCTTCATTCACGATAATGTATCTCAATTCAGGGAAATAAACCCAGAAAAGAGGTTTCATACCGCGCTTCAGGCCATTGTCGTCATAGTCTTCCATCATCGGACAAATACCGAGGATTCGCACATAACGTTCAGAGCGTTGTTTATCGAAAATCCAATCTTCTTTGATCACGTACTGCGTGATCGTGATAGATTCTACAGCTTTCTCTGTTTGAACCAACTCTGGATCGCCTGTATCAATATTAATCACAGTTTCAGAGCTGATTGGTTTCAAAAGAGAATCCAATTCAACCGGCGTAAGTTGGTAATGAAATTCATCATCGTCACCTGTAGGACCCATTCCGTATGCTGTGATCGAACCCTCTTCAATTGCATCTTTAATACAATCGAAAAGACTCTTGCGATCTTCAATCCGATCTATCGGAAAGTACAGTGCATGATTCATTTTTTCTCTTAAGTCAATTACCTGCCAAACTCTTTTGGCCCACATCACATCTGCTTCGCGCAGATAAGGATGAGGAATTACCTTTTTAGTTGGGTTGGCTTCACGAACATAGGCACCATCCAGAACAGTCTGGATTTGGGCGAATGAATGAGCACTTATCAGCAGAAGTGCAGTAAACACAAACGATACAACAAGCCTTTTCATGTTATTGCGATTTCGTTTAACCATTTATAATTCTCAAAGTAATATTTGAGAGTTTTCTATCAGTTCCGTCAGGCATTTTACAAAGGATATTCTCCAAAGAGAATGATTGTCCGGGCTTTAGTTTTTCAATCGCCGCCTTTTGTCCATCACCTTGCTTATTGCCATTCGAATTTTGTTCATTAATCTTCCCATCAGGTGACACAACCACAAGGGTGTATGACTTGATAGTAGCTTTAGCTTCGAAGTCGAAGTCCTTCATTTCCGCGAGAATACCTTGTGCATTCTTTGCCTGCGTTTTAGTAATCACGTTGTCCGTAGGGTACTTACCATTGAAATTTGGCACTGGGTCGGGCATACGTTTTACACGGAACTGCTTCACTCCCATTTGTTTTTTCGCCCCATTGATTTCAGCAACTACACTAATGTCTGCAGTAGCGCCTGCACCAGGGGTGATTGTGAACTTACCTGGACCATCTTTAACCAGTTGGTGACCGGCACAACTTGCCTCAATTTTGTTGAGGTCGGCACCCGGAACAGAAATTTCAACTGGATTTGGAAGTCCACGATAGAACACGTTCATTTTAGCAGGAGACACCACTAGGGCCGGCTCAGCTATGGTGAAAGGAGGAATGTTGAAAGGGATTTGCTTATTCGATCCATCAGCATCTTGGTATTCGATCATACCCCGAAAACCGTGATCTCCCAAGGACATACCACCGGTCATCTTTTTGATACGCACCTTACCGTCCGGACCCGAAGTGTAGACCTCAGAACCGGGAGTAAATGGAGTTGCTACCCCAGGCTGACCAGTGTATTCGCCACCGATGTATACCTTAGTTTGTCTTGTCTTGTCGAAAGCTGCAAGATAAACTTCTGTTACAAAGGAGTCGCCTCTCAGGACATAGCTCTGTTTTGGAACGACTGCCACCGTAACGTCGGTAAACTTCAAATCCTTTGCGTTAATACCCTTTTGCAGCTCTTCAAGAACATCCGCTTTAGCCTTTTTCACCGTAGTCTCAATAGTAGAGAGGTAGGTGATAATAGCCGCCAAAGGAACGTGATAGAAGTTCTTGGTTTCCCAAAACACTTCTTTTTCGTCCTCCATTTGCGATTTATACGAGAATGTAGAATCCAAAGTGGCCTTCAATCCTGCCGTCAAGGACCAAGATTCGCCGGTAGCATTGGTAAGTTGAATATTCTTTAGTTCTTCTCTAAATCCTTCAAGTTTATTTCTCAACTCATAAGCCGACCAAGGATCTTGCCTTGGAGCATCGGGTTTAGGACCAACTAGAAGTGCTGTATTGTTCTGATTTTCGTCGGGTTTACGAATGATGAATTTGCCATCCAGCTTCTTATCCAAGGGAATGGCGCGGCCATCCACCATAAAGTCAGCATAAGTAGAACCGTCCTTTTTGCCGGTCATTGAAGCAGACATCACGTGAGCTTTAAATTCTTCGATGTATGTATCCAATGCATCAGCCGTTTTCATAATATCTTGCGCTTTATCAAGGAACGGTTTTGTTTTAGCAGGATCTTTTTCCATTTCTGCCTCTAGGGCGAGAAGAGAATTAGAGGCCTTACCGTCGATAGTGGTATTAGTTCTAGTAACACCTTTATCGATGGCAATAAATGCATCCAAAATTTCTTTCGATACGTTCAAGGCTAACAAAGCTGTTAGCACCAAGTACATCATACCGATCATTTTTTGTCTCGGAGTTTCCTTACCACCAGCCATTTTTTTGCAGGTATTAGAGGGTTAGAGAAAAGTTGAAACGATTAAGCCCTTGCGGTACCCATTGCGTTCAACATGTTGCTGTACACTGTGTTCAAAGATTTCAGGTTTTGAGAGAGTGTAGCAATGTTCTCTTTGTACTGCTTAGTATCTTCAACAGAATCTGAGAGGTTTTTCATCAATTGAAACATGTCGCCGAACAATACCTTTGATTTTTCCAGATCAACCAGTTGTAGTTCGTACATGTTATTGAGTGAAGAAAGATTCTCAGACATTTTTTGCAAGTGCCTTCCGGCCGTTTTGCTATCTTCAGCATGCGACGAAAGACCAGTGAGGGCCTCTGATACAGCTGCGTAGTTGTCGGCAAGAGTACTTACTTTCTGACTAGCTGAGCGAAGGCTTGTAGCGTATTCAGTAGAAGCCGTAGCGGCTTCGGACACGTCAGAAAGCTGACGGGCTTGAGAACTGAATGAGCGGAGACCATCTCCCAGACTTGCGATTAATTCGGGTTCAATTTTCGCTTCAGCCAACATGTTGTCGAGTTGAGCTGATACGCTTGAACCACCCTTAGAGATTGATTTACCTACATTCTGCTTTTTGAGTGCCATCTTATCGTTTTCCGGCAACGCCAGTTCAGGATACACTAAAGACCAATCTGGTTCTTCGTGAGGTGGCTCAAATGCAGAGAAGAAGAAGATCACAGCCTCTGTAGAGAGACCGACCGTAAGAAGAGCAGAGGCGAAAGGCCAGTGTTCAATCTTAAATAAGGCACCAACAATTACGACTGCGGCTCCAATACCGTAGAGCTTCGCCATAAACTTTTTCCAGCCTTTGCTTCCAGGTTTCATAATTTATCTTGCTTTTGTGGTTTATATGATGGTTTAAAATGTCCGAATTATTCCTCGTTGAAATCCTCAGGATCAACGTTTTTACCTCTTCCGAGATAGCTCATCACACAGCGGAAACCGATGTATGCTTTCGCAGTATCTTGAAACTCGTAAGACCTTGTACCAGTTTGAATAAAGTAACCGATATCTTTCCAGGATCCACCGCGAATTACTTTACGTTTCATAACCGGTGGCTCTTCAACGCGAGCATTGTACTCATACTCTGGAGAAAGGTCATGGGTGAATTCATATATAGACTCGTCGAACGCTGTGTTGGTCCATTCTGCAACGTTACCAGCCATGCAGTAAAGGCCATAGTCGTTCGGACTATAGGATCCAATTGGAACAGGGTATATACCATTATCGTCGGCGTAATCACCGCGCATAGGTTTAAAGTTGGCAAGTGGACAACCGAGGTTGTTTCTGATGTAAGGGCCGCCCCATGGGTAAGGAGCCAATTCTAAGCCACCGCGTGCAGCAAATTCCCACTCGGCCTCAGAAGGCAGACGGAATCGTTGAACAAGTACTTCTCCGTTTTCGGCTTTCCACTCATTAAGGATTTGAGTTCTCCAAGCGCAGAATGCTTTGCATTGTCCCCAAGTGACACCGACAACAGGATAGTCGTCGTATGCCGGGTGCCAGAAATAAGCCTCTGTCATTGGTTCGTTAAATCCATAAGTATAGTCGTGCACCCAAACAAGGGTATCGGGATAAACGTTTATTACTTCCTCTATGATGAACTGCGAACGATCGCTATGCCCACGAATAGAGTGTAATTGGTTTAGAGAATTGAGCTCACCATATTCTTCATCTTTACCTGCCTTGTTGGCTGCACTGCGGAAATCAATCCACCAGTAGCGGTATTGGAGTTTGGTAGCGTCAATTTCCCAACGATCATAAAATTTTTCCTGACCTTGAACAAAGAATTCGTCATAAACCAGGTCGAAAATTTCCTCATTCTCCATGTCAATTTGCTCTTCCCAATTGAGGATATAGCCTTTGTTAATGAAACGATCCATTTCCTGGCCGTTTTCATTTTCAAAGATCCCATATCCCTCTATATCGTTTTGAGCAAGAAGATCTCTCATAAGTGAATCGCGAACGTAATAAACGAACTGACGATACTCGTTGTTAGAGATTTCATGTTGATCGATGTAGAAAGCCGGTATAGTCACCGTCTTTGAACGTGAGTTCAGTGCGTATGGCACGTCTTGGTCGCTAGGTCCCATTGTGTAAGAACCGAAGTGGATATAGTTCATCCCATAAGGATTTACTTGAACCCATTCGTCTCTTGGGAATACCCCAACTACCTCACCTCTAGGCCCCGAATAGCATCCCGCTAATAGAGCAGCAATCATCAAAAAGAAGAACGATTTTTTCATGGTTTCCTTTTATTAGTAATAGTTGACACACCTTTTGGCATGACTTACTAAATTTCCTATAATTTCCAGAGGCAGGCTATCAAATGTCTTAACGTCAGGATAACTCAAGTTGTTTCAATTTATTTTACAAGAATCTTGGGTTACCATGGCGAGCTCTTACTGGAATGTCAGTAAACTTAAAGCAATAGGTTAGGAAAATTTCGTGCGAACCAGCGCTGTACGTCTTGATTTCAGAGGTTGTCATGTCATATGAGTACCCTAGCATAATCGAAGATTGACGCACTGAGGTACGCGATTGCACAGGCGCAAATTGCTTTTGAAAACCGAGCATCGGTGCAATGGCATCACCCGGACGGTATGAAAGACCACCCCAAAGCATATTTTGATACAAATAATTCACGTTGATATCAAAGATACTCACACTAAATGGCGTTTTAGCCAAAATGTTGGTGCGAATCTGGTCGCCTGAACCCAATGTGAAATTATATCCTCCCATAAAGTAGTAGTGCCGTACAATCTGAATGCTCAGATCTCCAAGTTCAGGAGCATTAATGTGAGTAGCTGAAATACCAGCGTAATATACGCCTGGTTTGTGGATCATCACACCCAAGCCAAGATCAATTGTTCCCTGACTTGTTTCATTGTTTGGAATAACAGGGTCACCAGCATCAATTGGAATCCAGTCGTTACCCAATTTTTTCGCATAAGATCCTATGCTCAAACCAGCATTCACAAAGGAACCACCTGATAGCGCGAAACGGTATGAACCCGAAAGACGGAAAGCTGTATTTCTTTCCTGACCTAGGTTGTCCTTCAAAAAGGAAGCACCTATACCAATGTTTTTTCCTATATCACCATTGTAGTTAAACAACGCAGTCTTAGGATCGCGATCGAAACCATCCCACTGGTCACGATAAAAGGCCGATAGACAATGCTGACACTCCACACCAGCAACAGCAGGATTGAATGACAACCTGTCGAACATCCAATTAGTGAACTGTGGATCTTGCTGACCAAAAGAAATAATAGTAAGAGTAGCGAAAACAGTAGAGAGTAGAACTTTTCTCATGCGAGGTTGTTGGTTCATATAAGAGTGGTTAACGGTTTGCCTATTCCAAATTGGAAAGTGGCTAAAATAGAAAAATTTTGAATGCTCAAAAAAAAAAATTGAGTCCAGCCAACGCTTTCAGCATACTTAAATGAGTCTATGTATTGATTTACAAGTAATTAAGCCTTAAACGAGTTTTTGATAGGTCTTCCACCAACGGTCGGGTAATTCCTCATTTGAGGCTTGTTGGTACTCTTCGTAGGTACAAGGAACCAAATGATGGCGTTCGTATTTCTGTTCACCGGCAGGATATGGAACGTCCATCCACCATCGATCACTTTTATTACTCTTATAAAATATCAAGTCGTGCTGTTCTTGCTCCAAATGCACAATAAACTTGAGGTATTCAGAATAATCGCAAACTGGATAATCAGCCTTTCTCGATAAATATCCTTCAATAAAACACCATACCATTTGGGCCGCCAAATGTGAAGACTGGCCAGTTGGATCAACATCGGGATTCAATTCGTAAATACCAAAAGACGTGAGTTTGTCGCTCATACCGGCGTATCTGCACATTTGGGCAGCTTGATCGCCGTAAAATCCGTTTGGACCGGCATTCAATGATCCTGGCGACTCCGATTGACGAATAGAAGACATGTCAAAACTGACGATATCTGCATTGCGAATCACAGGTTCGGTGCGCTGCATAAATGGCTGAATCTCGCCGAGGCGATAAACATCAAAATACATTTTACCCATGAGTTGAAGTAGTTCCGGATCGCTGAGATAACGCTGATGACCGAGATTGCTATAGTTGAAAAGATAGTTGGGTTTGTGTAAAATTATTTTATTCAAATAATTGCCCGAAGTAGTGTCTTCACTAGTCTGACCGAAATCCAAACAACGATCTACCGTAACCAGATTAACCGTTTGTTCCAGATTTTCGTACGCCAAATAATTTGCGTAAGTGATATCCTGAGAGCCTCCAATAATAATTGGAATGATGTTCTTTTTAATCAGTTCTTCGCAGGTCTTCGAGACTGCGTAATAGGTATCGGCGATCTCATTTCCAGAGAGGATGTTTCCTAAGTCAATAATATTGGCCTCAAGATCGAAAGGAAAAAGTTTATAGAAATAACTGCGAAAAGCATCAGGTCCATTGGACGAGCCCAAATTCCCCGCATTCTGACGGTCCTCGCAAACGCCTATGATGGCCAAGCGTTTTCCATTCAACTCTTTAAGCTCTCCTGAAAAAAAAGTGACCTTGTCGAGTAAGCGGCCTGCGGGAGGTGCGGCAAAGGCATTGCCTCTAAAATTAGAGGGGGTGAAAAAAACTGAGAAATCCATGGAGCGAAAATGGAGTTCCAAATTGTCCTATTTCAGAACAACCGTATAAATTGTTGAGCAATGCAATGT
>JAWXBG010000209.1:0-2566 GCA_034439875.1 Flavobacteriales bacterium | reverse complement strand
TCGGTATGAAGTGCTAATACCGTTTATGAATCTGTAATAGTCGAATTCCGTTTCACTACATTGGCCTATAACATGGACTTTTACGGCATTTACCTTTCGGGCATGCAAGATGATGCAGCGTATTACAAAAAAAAAACTTCCAATGCGCAATGCAGCATGGACTATTTAATAAGCAGAATTGGTAAGTTCACCAAGCTCCATAGAAGCGACACCCTACTATCATTTTTCTTGTCTCGATCTATTTCTACTAGAAGCTCCGTAGGTGCGACATCTTCCAATGCATTGGATGACAAGCGCCCACTTCGCGAGCGAACTTTTGGGAGCGCGGGAGAGACATAATAAGATATCGCTCCTACGGATCTTGGATTCAAAAATAGATACCACAAAAGAAGGGCTTTTCTATAGTTGTAGTTACAAAATGTAGTACTAAAGTTACTCAATCCTTCATTGCGCATTGGAAGTCTTTTTGAGTAATGCGCTGCAGGATATTGAATGCATGTAGTCATATTAGACCGTATATGTATCTGTAATAGTCCAATTCAGTTTCACTCCATTGGTGTATAACAGATACTCTCACGGCATTTGCCACTTCATGCTTATGAAATAGTTTGGACTTTATAATAAGCAGAATTGGTAAAAGAAACACCTTGAAATTAATTTTCACGGCCGAAAAGGAAAATAGAATCTTCCTTTGCTATTTTCGTGGAAAGAAATTTGACGTTATGACCAGCAATTCAAAAACCGTAGATGAGTATGTGGACTCTGTTCCGGCTGACCGCAAGGAGGCTATCGCTAAACTGAGAAAGGTAATTAAGAAGAATATACCGAAAGGATTTTCAGAGGTCATGGGCTATGGATTACCGGGCTATGTGGTTCCACATAAGTTGTATCCGGAAGGCTATCATTGCGACCCGAAGTTGCCGCTGCCATTCATGGGTTTCGCTTCGCAGAAGAATTTTGTGGCTCTATATCACATGGGGATCTACTCGGATGAAAAAATAATGAAATGGTTCATAGACGAATATCCAAAGCATTGTAAAACGAAATTGGATATGGGCAAGAGTTGTATCCGATTCAAAAAAGTCGATGACATTCCTTTTGAGCTTATTGGAGAATTGGCCAAAAAGATGAGTGTCGAGGATTGGATTGAGACTTATGAAAAACACTTTAAACGGTGAAGATATTCTTATACAGCTTACTTTGAAGGTTCCCCTATACATAGATCACAACGAGATATGAAAATTTTAAATGTATTTATTGTCCTTATTTCCCTTTCATTGGTATCTGTTTCTGAAATGTATTCCCAAAGTACCGAAAAGGATGAACTGAAATGTTTGAAATCATTGAGAAAGGGGACTTTCAAATATGTTGAAGAGAACGAAGAATATATGATTGTTCGTACTAAAAAAAGGCAAATAGAAATGAGTCTTGATGGCAAATCGCAACTGATATTAAAAATAAAGTGGTTGGATGAACGTACCTATGTACTGACATTTGTAAAGGAAATAAATATGACTGGTTGCTTGCGTCGTCACGATACCATTACCACCAAGATTGAGTCATGTAGTGGTGATACATATAAATGTTCGTACCTATCAAATTCATGTGGACATGGTGCATCTGCTATAGAACGCATCAAATAATCTCATGCATAAAAGAATTATTGTCTTTGCAATTGCAGTTCTACTTTTTAGTTGCTCCGAACCGCTGGTTTCAAAGGAGGCCGTGCTGGATGAGCCCGAAATATTTCAAAGAGACACTTTTGACCTATTTGATGTTTCTAGAAACAGAAAAATTCCGATAGCGTTGTATCATGTCAGTTCGGGATCGCCCAAGAATTATGACAAGCTTGTAGTCTTTAGTCATGGATATGGCTTCAATTCTCCCGCCTCATACTTGGCATATAGTTATATTACGGACACCATTTCAAAATTGGGATATTTGGTTGCAAGTGTTCAACAAGAATTATCAGGTGATGACACCATTGCATTTGATGGCGACATTCAAAAGCTGAGAATGCCCATGTGGGAGCGGGGAATGGCCAATCTGCAATATGTAATGAATGAGTTGAAGCAACGAGGAATTGTAGTTTCTGAACCCGAAATAACTTTAATGGGGCATTCCAACGGAGGCGACATTAGTATGTTCATGGCAAGTAGGGATAGCACTTATATTGATCGAGTTGTAAGTCTTGATCACATGCGGGTTCCCATACCGATAAGACAGAATCTCGATGTCTTGAGTATTCGAGCCGCCGATACTTCAGCAGATCCGGGAGTTTTACCGAACGATACTCCTGCAAATGTGGAAATAGTGCAACTGAAGATTACCCAACATGCGAAAATGTCTGACTCCGCATCGCTCGAACAACGGTCAGAGATACTTCAACCATTGATTCGATTTTTAGAGAGGAAGTAGACAAGCTGGTGAACATGATATTGCCTTTGATGATTGCAAATGTTTCCTTATTGATTCCAGCGATTTATTTCATACGAGTGGATATGGATGAGGCAACTTTGGTTAACCTGTTTATCAAACAATGAAATGGAACGAAGAAACATATTTG
>JAWXBG010000208.1:0-5639 GCA_034439875.1 Flavobacteriales bacterium | reverse complement strand
TACATCGCTGAAAGTCTGCAATGACGGGCGCTTTCTCGATTTTGATTTTCAACGTATATCTAATTACGCTTTCAAATAAAAATCTTGCGAGAGCTCCCGCCCTTTTTGCCTTTCAACGCTTCACGACAATTCCATATGCAAAATATGGGTTTAACCTTCCACTTTAGAATTAAAATAAGCCACGCCATGTGTAAAATGCATGGAGACTAGACTCCAACGCATGAATCGAGCTAGCAGTTTGGTCACTACTTGCCGAGGCAAAGAACTCAGTTTACTCAACTGACTAACAGAATAGCCCTTCCCTTCCGCTAGTAGGTCAAACAGTTTTTGTTCCTTTTCCGTATGAAAGTACCTCTGAGGTAAATCGAATTTGAGAGATCTCCAATATTCAATGAGAACTCCGGGAGCAGGATAGTTTTGATCCTTATCGCGGATATAGATCTTACCCTCACCATTTTCATCTATAGCCTGATGAGGACGTTTGCCGGAAGGCGGTACAATCACTTCTAATACATGTCTCTCATTTGCTCTCCAAGCTTGAATAGAAAGATGAACAGGAGGATTGCAATACATCTTGGCGGCAGCTTCTATCATGTGAGTCTCCTCTAGAAGGTTCACTCCCACAACGGAACCATTGTCTTTAACCCCAACGAGTATTGTCCCTCCATCAGAGTTTGCGAAAGCACTTAGCGTTATGGCAATCTTTTTCGAATCATTAATGGTGAATTTAAAATCAAGCTTTTGATGCTCTCCTTCGCTGATTCGCGATCGGATATAAGGAGGTATTTGAACCGGATGATTGGGCATAATTGATGAATACAAAAAAACGAAACATGCTCGAAATTTCTGTGTGCATTTTTTAATAATCCTTGGATTAATGAAAAATACAATTCAGTTTCCCTCCATTGACCTATAACAGCTACTTTGTCGGCATTTACCACTTCATGCATGCAAGATGCTGCAGCGTATTACCCAAAAAAACTTCCAATGCTCAATGCAGCATGGACTATTTAATAAGCAGAATTGGTGTTATCCCGAATCACGCGTAGGAGATATCGGAATTCATAGGTCGAACTATTACTTTGCTCCATCGTGTAGATTCGAGAATCCCGCAGCGCATTACCTCAAGACACTTCCAATGCGCAATGCGGGATTATTTGATGGTGTATATACATACATCAGGAGTAAAAATCCAGAAAGTGCTTGATATCAAAGGGGGTTAGCGCCGCAATAGATTTCCAATGCAGATTCTGGGTTGAACACGTCATCCTGCAGCGCATTACCTAAAACAGTCTTCCAATGCGCAAAGCAGGATGGAGTATTTATTAAGAAATATTGGTATCATATCTCCCTAATTGGCGAACTCACTCCAAAAAAAAACCGTCTCAGCTATGTCGAGACGGTTTCAAAAGTATTTTTTACATCAATTAGTCAATCACCTGGAATTGTAAATTGTTTTGACCTGTTTCTGTTGTCAAAGAAACAAAATACATTCCTGACGCAAGTCCGGCAGTATCAATTGTGATGATATTACCTTGATTATTGACATTGCTGAGCACCTCAACCTCTTTACCCATTGTATTGAATATTCTCAGAGAGAATTTCGACGGCATGTCGGCCCAGCTCAATATCACTTGATTTCCTGAAGATACAGGGTTTGGATACATCGATAATGATCCTGAGGTAAGTTCACTCACGCTTACTACTGCATTTATATCGAAAAAATCAACAAGCGTGACACCTTCGACAGAGTTTCCAGCCTCATCTGTTGCAGATGCTACATTGACATCAATGTTGAGAAGTTGCAACACTTCGCCTTCAACGGTATAGTTGGCTTCGAAAGTTGCCGCAGTCAACCAGTCAGAACCGGATGCATTAAGTGTTGCGCTTGGATCTTCTACAGGGAAAGACAATGAAGGATTATCAGACTCGTTCATAGCTTCATCGAAAACAATTACCAAACTAAACTCTTCAGTACCGCTTGTAATGTTATACTCATTGGCTGTTACAACAACGATTTCCGGATTGCGGGTATCAATGCTGAATGCATCTTCTAACATCAATGCCATAGTTTGAACATTACCCGCAGCATCTTCAGCATCTACGATTGCGATGTCAATTCCATCTATTTCTTCTCCGCCATCTGTTAGCGTAAAGCTGGCTTCAAACGAATCGGAATCTAACCACGCACCACCATCATATTCTACGTTAGTCAATTCTCCTTCGGGGAATGATATAGAAGGTATAACTCCGCTCATGGGCTCACTAAACTGAATAGTCACGGTGAAATCATTATTTACAACTGTAGCATCTGAAATCAATGAAACACTTACAGAAGCACTATTGGCTGTTGGGTTCTCTGTGTCAATTGAAATATCAGCAGAACCTGCATATGCTACTTGCTCATTTCCATTTGCATCCCATCCTGAAACAGAAGAGATAGCAAGACCTGAAATTTCCACGTTTGCATCAGCAACAGTATATGTTGCTTCAAAAGTTGTTCCATCAACCCACTCTCCTGTCATATTTGTAAATGAAGAAGCGACATCTGAACCAAAGCTAATCATTGGATCAACAGATGTATTCATCTCTTCATCAAACATAAAAGTGGCAGAAAATGAAAATCCATCATCAGAATCACTGATCAAATCATCAGAAGACATTGCCATTGTAACAGTAGGGTTTTTTGTATCTACAGTAAGAGAATTTGGAGCATTCATCGGTACCTGGGTGTTTCCTACAGCGTCCAAGCCTGTAATTACCAATACATCTATTGAAGAAATTTCTTCGTTTACATCGTACACATCAAATGAAGCAACAAATGTTGTGTTGTTGGTCCACGAGCTATTCGCTTGGTTGTAAACAATGCTATTTGAAGGATCTTCAACAGGGAATGTGAACTGAGGTTTTACAGAAGTGTCCATCGCCTCGTTGAAAGTAAGAGTGATATCCTGCGAAACAGCAGCGGCATCAGTATCGTTGAAAAGAGATCCAATTTCAGATACTGTAGTTTCAACCATTGGATTTTCTGTGTCAATTACAAGCACGTGGCTCAGTGCTGGAACCATAGTGATAGTGTTCGCACCCACAGCTCCACTCACTTTCCAAACAACATTGCTCAGCGTTTCGTTTACGTCAGCAACGTTATATGTAACCATGTATGATGTATTGTTCATCCACATTGCATTCGCAAAAGAGAGTGTTGATGTAGGATCGTCATTTATGTACTCAAGTGCTGGAACAATTGATGTGTTCATTGGCTTGGTAAAAGTCACTGTAAGCGTTACAGTTTGACCCGTTAAGTCATCATTTACCACGTTGGTGCTTGTGATGAAATCTGCAGCATGAGGCACTTGAGCTTCGATCATTGAGTTTGCTTTAGCAACAGCTTCAGGACCTAAAACCATTCCTATATGGCGGCCTGGAATATCATCTTGAGGAGGGTGCAAACCACCAAAAATACGCGACAAACTGCACTGGTCAGAGGCATCTATGTATCGAGCCCATTGAAGTTTTATGTTCATCGTTGGGCCGGTTTCTGCTATAAGACCTGTAAGGGCGTTGCTCGTATATTCACCCATTCCGCCCGGGAAATACTCATCGCCAGTAATAGCAGTTAGTACCTCCGCAGCGGTTCGAGAATACGTTGAGTGACCTGACATATAGCCTGGGAAAGGAGGAGTCACAAAAGTAGAAGACTGATAAGTCCACCATTCTTCTCCTAAAATCCAATGAACTCCAGCTAAGCCAGTAGCTGCGGGAGGTCCTGCCCAAGAGTAAATTTTGATTTTACCTACATTTTCGTTGTTAAGTCCTGCAAGCGGATCTCCTATTTCAACTACTTCGATATAGTCTGGGATAAGTGGGAGCCCCTCAGGGTGATAGTTCGGCTGGAGGGGGTCTGTGCACTGACCTCTTTCTGCCATATAACGAATGGCAAAAATGGGACGACCATAATCATAGGCCCCTTTGGCGCCCCAGCAAGCAATTGCAGCATCCATTACGGAACCACCTAATGTTAAATATGCGCGTACATCCCACCCAAGATCGTTCAATTCATCACCTTCACCCATCCATCTCTTTTCAAAATCAGGATGAAGTGTTACTTTTTCATTCAATAATGTAAACCAGTGACCAGGAGGCGTTTCTGAATTGGGACCATCTGCCCAAAATTCAGACAATACACGCGTGTAATCACCCCTTGGTACCCATTGTTCTGCATAAGGAAGTCCGGTAGCAGGATTTAAATTAAAACCAGTGCTTGCATCAGAACCATCATACAATCCATAAAATTGCTGGTATGCAGCAAAGTCATTTGACGCAGGGTACTCCAAAATATTTCCCACGCTATTAGGAGAAATGTCAACCCAAACACCATCTGTTGGATCATGAAGAGAATGCCAAATAATATCCATCACATATCCCCACTTAAAGAATGACTCTAGACCATCATAGCTCAGTGGATCCAAATATGGTGGTGCACCTTGATCGTGATAACATGGCCAATCATGACCATCGCGCTGAATAATTATTTGATCCGCCAATGTCATGGCAAATGGATTTACATGTCCAAATTCCGGAGATAGAGCTGGAGCATTACACGCCATTGGCTCAGGAATACAGTTACCTTGCTCAATGCTAGTTCCTTGCTGGCATGCTACCAAAAGACAAAGCGGCTGCCATCTATTCGGATCAATGGTAGGTGTACCCGGGAAGTTGGGGTTAAGTGGTTCTGTGTTATATGGCACATAGTATTGATTCGCAAATCCAGCGCCTCCTCCATTTTGGTTGGCACCATCTTGCACGGCATACAACTGCATTTGCTGAGCTATGTAATTTCCGAGTTTAGCCGGATCTCCGTCGGTGTAATCCGTAGAAGTGATGCTTGGATCGTAACCCAATTCCATCATCAATGAATTAATACTATTTGTAACAAACGCTACCTGACCCACATTATTTGGAACACCTGTGGGCATACTCAAATAACGCTGCCATAAGAATCTAAACATCGCGTAACTAATAGCTTTCTCACGAGCAGCCTCTACATCGTCGGGATGAGGAATCCCTTCAAATGGAACAGAAAATCCACTCCACGTGTTTCCCAACAACATAGTTTGAGCGCAATCATCGTAGGCGGCCCAAGCGTCCCACATTACAATAGAGGCATGACAAAGGTGTCTTGCCTGAACTGTTGGTCTAGGACGGTCCTTACGTATACAGTCCAGTTGCACTTCATTCCACTTCATTGCAACGGAGTGTTCCTGAGCTGTAGCGTTGAAAGTACCAGCCAGTCCGACAAAAAACACGAATAAAAGTTTAGTAAATGATTTCATCATCTCGTTAGAATTGATTTTGTTTAAAATATGCGTTTAATCATTTTCAGTAATGCAAAAATAAAACACTTCGTGATAAATCCGTGATAAATTCCAAATATTTACGTAAGAAATTGATTGCCAATATCCAAAATAAACAAATTGCAAATCTATCATTCAGACTCATATTTTTAAAATGGATGCCTCGATTTGCTGAATATTTTGATCTTAGATTGAAATACTCTCTTCCAAAACGAAAGTAAGACTGTCAAGCACGTCAAAAACCTTCGGTAATCCCGAATTCAGAGCTATTTCACTATTTTGATT
>JAWXBG010000207.1:0-2616 GCA_034439875.1 Flavobacteriales bacterium | reverse complement strand
TTGGTGGTCTCGCTGGAAAATTCTTTGGCAAGAAATAGGCTGATAAATCAGGATCAGGCTTTCTGATCCTGATTTAATTTGTACCTCCTTCTTAAATAGCACGAAAATTGATATCCGATCCAGCCGCACCCCAATCCAATAGTTGCGCCAACAAGAATATCACCAGGAAAATGCACCCCGAGATAGATTCGGGTATAAGTCATTAAAGCCGCCCATAAAAAAATCCAACCAATCCATTTATAGATAGGCTTCAGGGTAAGCCAAACAAATAAAGCTACTCCAAACGTATTAGCGGCATGGCCCGATGAAAAGCCATAGATGCCACCTTTATACCCATCTACATGATAAAGCAAGCCCGCCATGGTAGGGTCTTGTGAGGGTCTCAAACGGGCAAAGAATGGTTTCATGAAAGTGGATGTAATCTGATCGGCCAAAATGATTG
The DNA here is from genome assembly GCA_034439875.1 of Flavobacteriales bacterium. Lineage (GTDB taxonomy): Bacteria > Bacteroidota > Bacteroidia > Flavobacteriales_D > Sanyastnellaceae > JAWXBG01. Next base: position 2,174 of record JAWXBG010000207.1, on the reverse strand, counting down.
TTATTGTTGCGCCAATTAAAATGAACCAAGCCTCTTTCTTAAAGTTTCGAAACATCAAGTAAATCAGGAACGCGTATAACGGAATCCAAAAGAAAGTCTTCGTGATTACTATCATTACCGGATCGAGCCACGGTGTATGGAAACTGTTCAAAAAAATCAACAGTTCCTTGTCCCATTCTATAAGTTCTTTGAGCATAGCAATTTTTTCAAGGCTCAAATTTAATGCTTTCCACTGTTGTTTGACCTTGAATCCTAACCTGTAAATTGTATCTTGTAAAACGGTTTTAGGCTTTAATTGTTTATGGAGAAATTTGACCTCATTATAATTGGCGCGGGCCCTTCTGGCTACGCAGCGGCCATGCGTGCCATTGATTTTAAGAAGAAGACTCTATTAATTGAGAAAAATCAGATCGGTGGAGCTGGCGTTACCAACGGAGCTCTGTCATCAAAAACCTGGTGGGAACTTTCGCGCGAAGCCTCAGCGTTTCGCAAAAGTTTGAAGCGCTATAATATAAAAGAACCTTCAATCAGTTTTAAACAAATACAACTGGAAGTGCGAAAGGCAGTTCACGAGCGTAAGAGTTTGCTTGAAGAACACATGGAGCAACTTAACTTGTCATCGTACGCTAATTTATTGACTTATAAGAAAGGCTTAGCCAAACTGATATCTAAGAATGAAATAGAAATCGTGCTGGATGGAAAAAGTGAAGTAGTTTATACGAACAATATCATTTTAGCAACCGGCAGTCGCCCACGTTTATTACCAGAACTTCCTATTGATGAAAAGATTGTACTCACTAGCGAGGGTATTGAAGATATTGATGATTTCCCAGAGAGTATGGTGATTGTGGGAGCGGGTGTTATTGGCTGCGAGTATGCGACTATCTTCAGCGGGTTCGGACGAACCAAAGTACACTTAATTGACAAAGGTGATCGCATTCTTCCTTTCGAAGATGAAGATGTAGTGAAGATTGTAGAGCGTAACATGGAAAACAATGGCGTGTTGATTCATCGAAATTCTAAGTTGATTAGCATGAAAGTAATAAATGGTCGTGTTGAGTATGCATTGGAATATACCGATGGCAGCATGGAAACATTTAATGTTGAAAAGGCACTTGTTTCTGTTGGTCGAGTCGCTAATATCGAAAATCTTTGGAGTGAAAAAGTAGGGATAGAAATGACAAAGCGTGGTATTCATAATGATGATACCCAAACCAATGTGGGAAACATCTACGCAGTAGGAGACCTTACAGCCGATATCTCGTTAGTAAATGTCGGTGAACTTGAAGGGCGCTATGCAGTTGAGAGAATATTCAGTAAACCCGATCGGAAATTGGTTTACGAGAATATTAGTACGATTATGTTCTTAAGTCCGGAGGTGGCAGGAGTTGGCATGAATGAAACTCAGGCAAAAGAGAAAGGGATTGATTATAAGGTAGTTACGCTAGAGTACAGTACAATTTCAAGAGCCATTGCCAAACGCAATACTCAGGGGTTTATTAAATTGTTGGTCACTTGCGATGACCAAATGAAGATTTTAGGGATGAAGGTTGTGGGCAACCATGCAAGCAGCGCAATTCAAGCTGTTGCCGTGCTTATTTCGATGGATAAAGGGATTGAAGAACTGGCTGAATGTGTTCACCCGCATCCAAGTATCACTGAAGGAATTCAGGAATGTGTGCGGATGTTGATGGGAAAATCATTGTTTAAGCCAACAGCCCTTAAGGGCAGGTTATCTTGCCGTAGTTGTAAGGAGGGGGTGTATCAAGATATAGTTTTTTAATTGCTGGAATTAGAGTCAGTATTTCATAAATTGAATCGATATGAAAATGAGTTTGTTTTTTCTGCTTTTTATTGTGTTGACCTCATGTTCCATGAACAGCTTGGTACAGATGTCTCAGGTGCGAAAAACAGCACCGTTTGAACAAGTTGATTTCCATCAATTGATGCAGCGATATATGAATAAAGATGCCGTGAGTGCTGAAAGCATCGAAGGAGTTTATTCCGTGTCAGCAGTAATCATTAAAAAAGGAAAAAAACTTTTGAGTTCAGAAGATCGTGAACGCGTTTTAGTGCGAAAGGAGAACTATTCTAAAGTTGCTATTTTGAAAGAAAGGGCTGGTTCGGGTCGCGAGTACATCCAAATTTCACTTGATAAGGAAAAACAACCGTCA
>JAWXBG010000206.1:0-10078 GCA_034439875.1 Flavobacteriales bacterium | reverse complement strand
TAGTTTAATGAGTTTGGATTGGTACAACCAGGGAAAGTACAAGATCCGTTGTCCACATTGGCGGCAGGATTGTAGTTACAAGCTGCAGCACTAGTACAACCATTTACTATAACAATACAAGATCCATCATCACAACCAGCGTTTGCATCATAGTTTAATGAGTTTGGATTGGTACAACCGGGGAAAGTACAAGAGCCATCATTTTGAGTGGCAGTAGATTCATAGTTACAAGCGGTTGGGTCAGTACAACCAAGGCAAGAAACAAAATCACAAGAGCCATCATCTAATGTGGCTGCTGGATCGAAGTTACATGCAGTAGGTTGAGTACAACCATAGCAAGAGAAATCGCAAGAGCCATCATCTTCTGTGGCATCAGGATTAAAGTTGCACGCAGTTTGATCTATACAACCTGCAACTACCTGGTTACAAACACCAGGCTCAGGGAATACAAGACCTAAACAAGTACCATCAATTTCAGGATACGGTCCAACAAATCCCACAGGATCACCTGTGAAAGTGTGGGCATATAGAACTTGATTGTTTCCAATACCTGCATCGAAAATTTGCAAATTCAATTGGTAAGCAAGCGTACCGGTTGGGCAAGTTACTTGTGCAAGAAGCACACGTTTCTGTGGTCCAACAGGAAGTCCGTTCACATCGCCATTTAGAGAGAACCACGCACCGTCGTTAATCATAGCGGCTGGTGCGGCTGGTCCTGCGGCGGTACCAAAAGATGGAACGATTTGACCGGCAGGATTGGTCAAAACATTGATCATATTTCCGGGATCTGCGTTTGATGCTCTTCCGATTGTTACGAAAGAATCAAAACACGTTTCAGGAAAAATCCCACAAAATGCAGGGTTTATTTCCGAACCAGTAACTCCACCAAATGCAGAGTTCCAAAGCGTTGTAGCATTAACACCGGCTTCTTCGGTATCACCTATACGAAGAAGGTGAACCTGACCGGGGTCGCTGATACCATAACAGGCAGAAAAGAAGTCATTCGAATCTTGCAGACGTGCATAAATTCTGTAGGTCGTATGACCCGCAGGATAAGTTGCAACACCTGCTCCGGTCGAATGAACCTCATTAATAACATCAACAAGCTGAGCGTTCGCCATGCTGCAACAGACTGCAAACACGGCCACAAGAGCACGTAATAATTTTCTCATTTTTGAGTGTTTTGGTTAATTCAAACTATGTTTAGCAAGTAGAAGCGCAAAAGTATAGTGCTTCATCTCGAATTCGCAAATATTTTTTTAGAAAATCGAAACATAATACCCATTAGTCGAGTAAAAAGAGGTTTTTGTCTAAGAAATGAGTCATCACCCTCTTTGTGCATTACAACCTTTATTACTGTATATCAATTATTTAGCCTTTGCACTTCGGGCTGTCGGACTAAGGTATCACCCGATCGGGTGATATTGAGTATTCGGTCGAAAAAAAACTGTAAACGGTCGAATCTTGATCCAGTGTTAACGCTTTTGAGCAACTTTAGGGAGCCTTTTTCCTGAAAATTTAAAAAATCTAGAGCTCATTTATAAAATATATCTATTTTCGCCACCTCAAAAAAAAACTGGTGCCTTAGCTCAGTCGGTAGAGCAAAGGACTGAAAATCCTTGTGTCCCTGGTTCGATTCCTGGAGGCACCACCAGAGAGAGTGTGAAGAGGAAGGAAGTGAGTGAATACTTTCAAAAATTGAGAAGAGCAGGTTGAAGCAATCAACCTGCTCTTTTTCTTTGTACTCCACCCAAATAAATCAAATGCACAAACCTTCCGAGCACTTTCAGGAAATTTCACAACTTACCCCTAGACTCACAGAGATAGTCGGCGGCCGTGATTGCTACATTATTACGGACGATAACGTTGAAGAGCATTGTTTACCTCAACTTATTCAAGGCTGTGAACCACTTCAAGAAGCAGATATTATAACAGTTCACCCAGGAGAAGTCTCGAAGTGTATGGAAATACTAGAAGGTGTTTTGCTCACTCTTCTCGAAAACAACGCCAACCGCCAAAGCTTGATTGTAAATGTTGGTGGAGGTGTAATCAGCGATTTAGGAGGTTTCGGTGCATCTATATATAAGAGAGGAGTTGAGTACATAAATGTTCCAACATCCCTTTTGGCCATGACCGACGCCGCCATTGGGGGCAAAACCGCTGTGAATCTTGGTTCATCAAAAAATATGGTAGGTTCTTTCCACCAGCCTTCATCCGTGCTGTGCTGCTTTGACTTCTTGAAGACCTTACCCGAGGAGGAGTTGAAGTCAGGAATGGCGGAGATGCTCAAACACGGCTTGATCGCTGATAAAGACCTATGGTCGCGACTAAATTCCTTTGACCTACCAACAATACAAGGCTTGATAGAACGCAGCGCGCGCATTAAAGAAAAAATAGTTCAGTCGGATCCCCTTGAAAAAGGCCCGAGAAAACTCCTTAATTTTGGTCATAGTATTGGTCATGCCATCGAGAGTCTTTATTTAGACAAAGAAAAAGTCATAAGCCACGGACATGCTATAGCTATTGGACTGATCCTGGAATCCTACTTATCGGTGAAACATACTGGCTTGTCCTCAGCCTCATTTGATGGGATCCATAAGAAATTGGCTTCACTATATGAAATACCTAAACTCACCACGAAGGATATTGATAAAGCTATTGATTTTCTACGTAATGACAAAAAAAATAGGGACGGCGAATTCATCTTTACCCTCATAAAGGAAATTGGAGCGGGTATAATCGAAATTTCAATCACAGAAAGTCAAATAGTCGAATCCTTTGATTTACTTAACGGGTAAGAACGATAAAATCCTTGATCACAGTTCTCAAAAAAGGAATCTTCTGTTCCGGTATTTCAGTCAGTTGTAGTCTTGAAGCAACATTTGTCACGAGTCTATCTATAATTTCCTCATGCGCCTTGTTCTTAATTTCTGAGTAGCGGACCAAAGTGTTTTTAATGAGGACAATATCCTCTTCCGGGAAATTTCGGACCAATTCATATTGAGGAACGTAATTATGTTTGGTTTCGATCTTCATGATTTCGGCAAGGCTAATGGGGTGGCGATCGCGAACTCTGACTACCGTTGTGTTCGAAACCAGATCGCCCAAACGTTGCGCATGATCTGTGGATGAAACGAGTATCGCCGCTAGAACACCACCACTGAGAAACAAGTCTACAAGTCGAAAACACCACCGCAGCATATAATCATAAAAATCTGGTTGTTTGCCATTGAGCTTAACAACTCTGATCTTAAGAAGCATTTTTCCGGGAGTTTGACCATGAAAAACATATTCGCAAAAAAGAGAATAAAACACAATTGGGGGAAGTACTATTAGAAAAAAGTATATATAGATAATATCTGATTTATAACGATTTGAAAAGATGTATTCGAACATCAAAAAAGCCAGAACATAGATGACTAATTTGATAATCATATCTATAAAATATGCTAGAATACGATCGCGCGAACTGGCTAACTCATAAGAGATGGTAACATTTTGAGTTGTCCGAATATCTATGCTTTTCATTTCACTTTATCTACTAAATTGCGCCTGCAACTATAACAACCGAATGCAGGAAACCGAATTCATCGGCCAAAATAAGGAAAAGTGGACTGAGTTTGAAGACGTGCTCACAAGGAAAGATAAAGACCCTGTGCGCATTACCCATTTATTCATAGAAACCACGGATGACCTTTCATTTAGTAGAACTCGCTATTCGAACAGATCGGTGCGTGTGTACTTGAATGGCATTGCCCAACAGGTTTATCAAACTCTGTACAAAAATAAATCCAAGGTCAAGGGAGGTTTTGGGAAATTTTGGCGCGAAGAGCTTCCTGATGCCATGTGGCACGCTAGAAAATCTCTTTTACTCTCATTCATCATATTCGCTTTTGGCGTAACGATAGGAGTTACTTCGAGTATGTATTACCCCGACTTCGCCAAAATTATGTTGGGGCATTCATATATTGAAATGACTGAGGCCAATATTGCAGAGGGCGATCCTATGAAAGTTTACAAAGACAGCGAACCTGTATTTATGTTTTTGCGCATTGCTTGGAACAATATATATATTTCCTTTTTAGCTTTTGTAACCGGTATACTCTTCGGGATAGGCACAGTATTTATCATCTTGCGCAATGCCATCATGTTTGGAGCATTTATGTACTTTTTTATCGAACGAGATCTGTTTCAGGAATCTTTTCTAGCCATAATGCTTCATGGAACACTCGAACTCTCGATGATAGTAATGTCAGGCTGTGCGGGCTTTGCGCTTAGTCGTGGTTTACTTTTTCCAGGCACCTATACCAGAGGACAAGCACTTATATTCTCCGCTCGAAATGGTGTGCGCATTATGATTGGTGTAGTGGTTCTATTGGTATACGCTGCATTGATCGAATCATTTGCAACTCGTTACACGGATTTGCCGAATATTGAAAACGGAAAATTGATTATAGATATTATTCGAGGTGCCGTTATTGCCCTTTCATTTCTCTTAGTATTTGGGTACTTTGTTTGGTATCCTTGGTACAGGCATAAAAAAGGGTTAACTAAAGTCATAATTAATGAAGAAAAAGCGAATCTTCAGGGCATGAATATTTCAATCTCCGAAATCAAAACAGCAGGAAGACTCTTTACTGAAACATTCATTCTATTTGGGAAAAATTTCAGGAAAATCATTTCATTTTCGTCAATAGCTTCAATCATAGCCACTATCCTTTTTAGTATTTATATTAAAGGTAACTTTCAATTTCTTTTCAATTATGATTACAGTGATAACATAGGATACGTTTACTATTCGTTTTGGAGCTGGAGTTCATTATACATAGTTACAAATTTTGATCACTTATTTGAGATGATCATTGCCATTGGACTTTGCTCTTCTTCACTTATATTCTTCAGTTCAGTAATAAGCAAGTATGTTTTAGGAAAGGAAAACAAACTGAAGATTGGAGTAAGTCAGATTACACAAACAATCATTGTTTCCACCATTCTGTGTCTCAGTTTGAAACTGTCGTTTTTTGCAATATTAACATCCATCCTCGTTTTTCCACTGCTCATCCTTTGGTATTTCATAGGGTATTTTGAGCAAACGGATCTATTTCGTTCCATACCACGTCTGTTTTTTCTACTTCGCAATGGTTGGGGAAAGATGCTAGGCTTATTCATACTGGTTGTGAGTATGCAATGGATTGTACTATTTATAAGCAATGAGGAGATTATTAGCTTTCCCATTCAATTTATCGAAATGAATATCCCATCTACTTGGGATATTGCGAGGTATTCCGCTCAAATAATACAGGTGCTATTAGCCTACCTCATCCTATGTATATTCTTTCCTCTAACAATATTCAGTAATGCGCTTTTGTACTTCTCTCTAGTAGAAATAAACGAAGCTCCCTATCTAAAAAAATCTCTCGACATCATAGGATTCAAAAAACGCGCATATGGGTTGGAAAAGGAGAAGTGAGCCCTTCATATCAGCCTGTCGCATTTTATTGCTCCTCATTTGGAGTGGAGTTTCATGTGGCTCACTATTGGCGCAAGAAGTATGGTCTGATGAAGATATTCGGCAGGCACGTGATGGAATTAAGTATGAAGGTCAGCCCCAACCCGATGTAAAAGAAACCACCAAATCTCTAAGCACTTCAGATTTTGAACCAAGGCCTTTAGAAGATCCACCATCACCATTTTGGGAAGCAGTAACAAACTTCTTTCAATCGCCGGGCGGAAAAATCTCGACTTTCATCTTGATCCTTTCCCTGCTTGTTTTCACAATACTGAAATTCATTCAACGCAACAAACAAGTTGCCGATATCAAAGTGGTTATGATCAGCCCGGAAGAACTTCTGGAACTAGAAGATAACCTAGTTGAAACCGATTTGGAGAAATTTTTGCGTCATGCCTTAGAAACTAAAAACTATAAACTGGCAGTTCGAATACATTATTTAATGGTTCTTCAAAATTTGCATGAAGCAGAACTCATTATTTGGAGAAAGGAAAAAACGAATAATGATTATGTGCGCGAAATGAGCAGGCACGTTGGTTTCGGCCAAATTCGCGATCTCACATTTGCATTCGAAGTAGTGTGGTATGCCGATACAGAAATAAACGAATCCACATACCACAGAGTATCCCCGGCCTTTCTTCACTATCAAAATTTAATCCTTGTCAAAAAGAAAGACCAATAGTACCGGAAAATTATTTCTGATTAGCACCCTTGTTGTGGTGCTCATTTTGGTATTTATATGGTTCTATTCCTCTCCTGCCCCTACCAATTGGATGGTACAGTTGCGTCCCGATGGAAAGGATCCTTATGATACTCACATCATCCACGAATTATTGAAAAAAGTCCGTGATGATCAGCCATTTATTTCCATAGAGGACAGTCTGGAAATAAGGCTAAAAGATTCAACAGAAGCCATAGATAACTACGTATTCATTGGAGAAGACTTCTTTGTTGATTCCCTTGAAATTGATGCCATCAAACGATTTGTACAAGAAGGAAATCGCGCCTTCATTTTTACGCAAACAAGGTATAATCCTCTATTGACTTCTATCACTTCAAAGTCAGATATAGATTATTATCTCGGCGAATCGGAATTTGATTCAGAGTACCTGCAATCGCAGTTTCAGTTGCGAACAACAGACACCAATACTGTTGCCTATATTGGGGTGACACCTCAGCAAAATTATACATACTCCGTGTATAACGACTTCAAAAAGCGAGGTTGGGAGTGGAGCTATTTTGCAGATAGTTTATTCGCCGAAGAAAGGAGTTTTGCCGAAGTTTTAGGGCACTACACTCGACCCGAGGACACGGGAGGCGAAGACGCTGAATACCCAGAATATATTTGCTTCAAATTTGGGAAAGGTGAGATATACTTTCATTGCAATCCCATTCGATTTGCAAATTACTATGCCAAAAACGATACGCTCATTCCCTATATGCAGGCTGCGTTTTCCCATTTGGGAGAAGGGAAAGTAATTTGGGACGAAGAAAGTCGAAATTACGAGTACAATAATAAATTCAACGAAGGTCCTCCACCACTTCCCAACGAGGGACCACTAGAATTTATACTTTCGGAGCCGTCACTACAAAGAGCTTGGTATGTTTTACTCGCCGGATTGATTCTCTATCTGGCATTTGGAGCAAAGCGAAAACAAAGAGTGATTCCTGTAATGGAAAACATGGAGAACACATCTATTGAATATGCCGAAACAATTTCGCAGCTATTCATGAAACAAGAGGACCACACCAAGTTGGTTCATCTCAAAATAGAACTTTACAAATCCTTCCTACGCGAAAGACTGAAATTGCTAGTTCCTGTTCATATTACCCTTTGGAATGACGAATTTATCAAAACCATATCACAGCGTTCAGGTATCCCTTACGAAAAAGTAAGTAGCTTGATTGAACAATGTAAATATTACCAATCTGTGTCTGGAATAGAAACAGAAAAAATGTTGGACTTCCACAACAAATTAGAAGAGTTCTACTTTAATTGCAAATGATTTATAACCCACAATCCATTAAACAATGAGCGAAGAAAATCAGAATAAAAATGTAGCAGAAACATCTTCTGTAGAGTCGGAATGGATGCGTGGATTGAACCCTGTAGACAGAGTCGACACCAGCGCTTTGGCCTCTACAATAGATGCTATACACCGAGAAATATCGAAGGTAATTGTAGGACAAGAAAACATGGTTGAAAAAATGATGGCCGCCCTTTTAGTTGGAGGCCATGTTTTAATTGAAGGACTACCCGGAATTGCAAAGACCTTGACGGCGAAATTGCTTTCGAAAACTATCGATGCAGACTTCAGTCGTATTCAATTCACGCCTGATTTGATGCCCACAGACGTAACGGGCACATCGGTATTTAATGTAAAAGACTCGACATTTAATTTCAGGAAGGGGCCCATCTTCTCTAACATCATTTTGATCGATGAGATCAATCGTTCTCCCGCAAAAACACAGGCTTCGCTAATGGAAGTAATGGAAGAAAAGCAGGTAACTTATGATGGAGTAACCTACCCTATGAGTTTTCCATTTTTCGTGATAGCTACACAAAATCCGATTGAGCAAGAAGGAACATATTCCCTTCCTGAAGCCCAATTGGACAGATTCATTTTTAGGATCAAAGTTCCTTATCCATCTCTCGAAAATGAGAAAGCCATTCTTCGTCGCTTTCAGTCCGATTTCGAAATTAGGCACAGTAGTGATGTACAAAAAGTAACTACTCCTCAACAGATAAGTGATTATCGTAAGCAGATTGAAAAAATATATATCCGTCCCGAATTGCTTGACTACATAGCCGCATTGATCAACAATACGCGCAACAATGGAGATATTTTCCTTGGTGCTTCCCCAAGAGCATCGCTAGGAATCATGAAGACTGCTAAAGCCATGGCTGCTATACGCGGCAGAGGATTTGTAACTCCCGACGATATTCGCGAAGTGGCCATTGATGTGCTTAATCACAGAATTATTCTCAGTCATGAGCGGGAGATGGAAGGAGTAACACTAGATGACATTATTACAGGCATATTGAAAAGTGTAGAAATACCGAGGTAGGTAAAATTCGATCACAATTACCATCACATAAAAGAACTCTTTATCACAGAAGATCAAAAAATAAAACCCTTTTCCGGACTGCAATTAACCCGAAAGTTTTTTGTTTGGTTAGGCGTTGTGATGTGCTTTTACATTGCATCATTTGCCCTGCCTTGGCTATTGCCACTTGCCAATATTGTACTCATGGTCCTATCGGCAGTACTGATTGTAGATATCATATTGTTATATGCCGGGAGTATTCGACTTCGTGCTGAACGTGTAACCACCAAAATGCTTTCCTTAGGAGATGCCAACACAATTGCAATCTTCATCACTAACTATGGCGGTCTCAAAACTGAAATGGATTTGTATGATGAACTGCCCTATCAACTGCAACGTCGAAATTTTCATTTCAAAGAATACCTAGGAGCCGGCGAAACCAAGGAAATCAGATATGAAATTCGCCCACTGAAGCGAGGAGAATATCACTTTGGATTTCTCAATGCAATTACCTCAACAACTCTTGGACTCTCTGCAAGGCGTTTGCAATTGGCACAGCCACAAATGATACCAGTATACCCCAGTGTAATTCAAATGAAAAAATTTGAATTGCTTGCATTTGCACGAATCAGCAATTTTGAAGGAGTCAAAAAACTTCGGCGCATTGGCCACAGTTACGAATTTGAGCAAATCAAATCTTATGTTCAGGGAGATGACATTAGAAGTATCAATTGGAAAGCGACTAGCCGAAGAAATTCGTTGATGGTAAATCAATACGAAGACGAACGCTCACAACAAGTTTATACCATCATTGACAAGAGCAGAAGCATGCACATGCCCTTTAATGGTCTGAGTTTGCTGGATTACTCTATCAATACAAGTCTGGTCATTTCAAATATTGCACTAAAGAAATATGATAAAGCCGGACTCATCACCTTCTCTCATAGCATTGGAAGCACTTTGAAAGCGGAGAGTTCTGAATTGCAGCTCAAGAAAATTCTCAATGCGCTGTACTATGAAAAACCTCAAAGTCATGAAGCCAATTACGATCTATTGTATAGAGCAGTAAAAAATATTATTCGCTCAAGGAGTCTCATTTTTCTTTACTTGAACTTTGAAAGCAGCTATGCAATGGAGCGGGCGCTTCCGGTTCTTCAAAAAATCAATCAACTACACCTATTGGTAGTAATGATATTTGAGAACACCGAATTGATCGAATACAGTCGAAAAAAAGTTGAGTATGTGAGTGATATCTATGCGCAAACCATAGCACAACAGTTGCTCAACGAAAAAAAACAAATTGCTTCGCGATTAAGAAAATACGGGATTCAGGTAATACTTTCAAGACCAGAAGATCTATCTATCAACACAGTAAATAAGTACCTTGAACTGAAAGCGAGATCGCTCATTTAAAAATATCTTATACCAATGTTACTTATTCCTGCATTGCGCATTGGAAGTCTGTGTTGGGTAATGCGCTGCAGGATCTTGCATGCATGAAGTGGTGTTATGTGCAGAATT
>JAWXBG010000205.1:0-3325 GCA_034439875.1 Flavobacteriales bacterium | reverse complement strand
GGGTTATGTCGATCTCGAAAAGCCGCGAATGGAAGGTGTCATGAATAACTTTACTATTTATCGGCAGGTGGAAATTGCATTGCTCATCGCTTCTCTTGCTGTCATATTTATTCCCTTTTTCTCACCATACATGAAAGGTCTAGCGGCAGGTCTGTTTCTTCAGTCACTTCTTATGCTTGGTCTCGACTACTTCGCCGAGAAACGGGGAAAGGAATACACTCAAGTTGTAAATGTGATGGAAGGGGAATTGGCTAAATAGAAACATATAAAATTCAAGACCTTAGAAGGCAAGTTCGTGTATTCTTTTTGGCGCCTGATTGGTCGTTTTGAGTCCTACAGTTAAGTGTATATGCTATGATGACTCTTACATGAAATTATCCAACGTACTTGCTTCTTACTACCATGCACGACTTCGGAGTCAAGGAGTTTTATCGGGGAAGAGGCTTGAATAAATTTTAGAGAATTTGCTTTTTATTCCATCTGAATTTTGTGAAACAAAACTGCTTACCCCCATCTGCAAGAAACTACCTAAAATTTGTTTCACTTTGCTATCGGAGCTACCCACAGCCCATTTTTTCGACAAATAGCCAGCCACCATACTCATGGAGATGTTTACTAAATCTTTCTTCAAGTCCGGTGCGGCGATGAAATCTTTTACAGTATTTTTAATTAAATTAATGGGTTTCAGGTTTTCGTATAACGCACCAAATTCTTCTTTGATTGCGTTTGCTTCTCCCTTTCGCTGATTCTGGAGGGCAATTATTGCAACATTCAGATCGTCTATGTTTTTTATATCACTCATTTTACTTTTTTAATAGGGCAACAATGAGAGAATTTGAAATCATACGTTTTATCCAAGGGTGCAAAAGGAAATATAGAACACCTCCAAGCACAATATAGAAACCGGCAACACAGAAGAAACCAAGGTATGACTTGCCAAGTAATTCACCAAGCCATAGAGCTACGCCAATACTCCCAAATACGAGAAAAAGCGAAACAACCAATACAACAGTTCCACGAGATACGACGTTAGAAACGACCTCCGTGGTTTGACTGATTGCGTTGAGTTTGAACAACTCCAAGTTGGTTCTCCCAAATTCTTCAACTCTTTGAAGTAGAGGCTCGAGTCCATCCATTGTTTTTTCCATGGTTTTTATATAATGCTTGAAGGATGCCTATGTTAGTTTAACGATTCATGTTCGCTTTGCCGTCCTTGAAGTATTCTTCAGTTTTTCCAGCCGCTTTTGATGTTGCATCTGTAAACGCATCTTTTTTATCAGAAACTTTTTCAGCTACGTCATCCATAAGATCCTCAAATTTCTTTTTGAGGTCATTAACGGTGTCAGAACTTTTCTTGGCGATTTTCTTTCTGGTCTCAGAACCTTTATCTGGTGCAAATAGTACTCCGAGAATTGCTCCTGCGGCAGCGCCTGCCAATACCCCTACTAAAACTTTTCCTGTGCTCATAACGTTTGTTTTTAATTGTTTGTTTAAGAATTATATCGGTTTGCTGCTTCCTCGAATTAATCGAAGTACGATCGCTATAACTGCGATCACCAACAATATGTGTATTATGCCACCTGCGTTGTATCCAAGGTATCCGATGGCCCAAAGAATTATCAGCACTACGGCGATGGTGTATAAAAGATTGCTCATTTTTTTTTGTGTTAAATTGATTTTAGAAAATATGATTGATGCAATTGGTTACTTAAGTGTGTCTATTAGGGACTCAATTTCCTCTTTTGATTTACCCAGTTTGATTTGAAGCCTTCCGAGCATTTCATCTCGCTTTCCTTCTACCATCAATAAATCATTGTCGGTGAGCTCTGCATACTTTTGCTTAAGTTTACCTTTGATTTCGTTCCAATTTCCCTTGATTTCCGTTGAGTTTGTCATTGTATTTGTTTTAGGTGATGTTCTTCTTAGAATTTTAATCCTGCAGTGAGCTGCAACCATTGGTTCTTGTAGCGAGGTGTGGAGGAGCTACCATCACCATGGTTCTTTTGCAAATCCCAACCCATCCTTCCGGAAATTACCACTTGGTTAATGTTTATGTCTGCCCCAAGCGTAAAGCCAAGTATGTTCTTTCTGATCTCATCGTTCTCAAATTCTTGTTCTTGCTCTATACTGTTGGAGCCTAAGGTGTATACATCTTTTTGATTCATCAAATATGAATATTGAGGACCCAATAAGATTGAAAAGATGGGTGAAGGCTTGAGCTGCAATAGCAGCGGTACATCTATGAATGTAGTAGTTCTTGAGAAGGAGTAAGGTGTACCAAGAATGGTTCCCGAACCTTTAAAGCCTTTCTGAGAGATCAATAATTCAGGTTGAAATCCAATGACGCTTCCTATAGGAATCCCTAGGAATATTCCTGCTGCAAATCCTGTTTTGGGGTCTGCTTTAAAATCCTCTCCTTCGTCATCCCATACGTTGGAATAGTTCAATCCGGCCTTTATTCCAAAGGTGAATTCATCTGTTGCGTCTTGAGCTGATACTCGAGCCGTTGCTGAAATAATTAGAACAAGAATGAGAATGTTTGAAAGTTTCAATTTGTGTAGTTTATGCGTTTAACATTTGATTCTACAAAGGTGGAGACTTAACTAACAAGCCGTGTTGCACAATTCCAATCAAGAGTTACATGATTCACAGATTTGTGAAGTGCTTTGTTGAAATAGTTGCAGTTAATTTGTACACTAAGTGCCACACAGTGCAATATATTCACATGATAGAAGATTGTCTTTCACAGGAAGTGATTACGATGTTCAATGAAGATCGAAAATACTTACACATTCCGGTTCAAATTTGAAAACGACGAAATCGCAGGAAATCTCTACATGCGAAAGCACAAGTGTATAGATGACTATAGAGTTTTAGTATGTAGTGCCATATCTACTTACGAAAATCAGAAGATCGGTAAGGTTGGTATATCCATCACTATTCAAGTCTGCCGCGCCACAATTTGAAGAACAAGGAAACTCTGTTATGAATTCCAATAGATCACCAATGTTGACTGAACAATCATTATTCAGATTTCCCAAAATATCAAATCCAAAGGACGTATTTGATGGAGCACCCCCGGATGCGATTATAGTGCTATCGGGGTAGCTTAATGTCCAGCCAATTTGCCATGCACCACCGCGATTGCCAGAAGGATTAATAGTATAACAGTCTTCTGTTAAGCAGAAATTGACGGAACTTATCGGCCCTCCAGTATGTGTTCCCGATTGAACGATTTCCTCATCGGAATTTTTTATTTCAAAGTGATAGTTGCCCCAACTGTTCGAATTGGC
This sequence comes from Flavobacteriales bacterium, assembly GCA_034439875.1. Taxonomy (GTDB): domain Bacteria; phylum Bacteroidota; class Bacteroidia; order Flavobacteriales_D; family Sanyastnellaceae; genus JAWXBG01. Next base: position 32 of record JAWXBG010000205.1, on the reverse strand, counting down.
ATCAGTCATTTGCAGAACTATTTCAGATCCCG
>JAWXBG010000204.1:0-6717 GCA_034439875.1 Flavobacteriales bacterium | reverse complement strand
GGTAAAACGCGAAACCCAATCTTGGAAATGGCCACTGATCCAGTTGGTGTACATGGGTATTTTGGCCTATTTGGCAGCTCTGGCCGCATATCAAATTTTGTCGTAATACTATGCAAGAAGCACTTACCATAATCGTCATAGTGGCAGCCGCAATCGTGATCTATCGAAGGTTTTTTGGAAAGAAAAAGACCGATGGTTGTAATAATTGTGACAAGGGTTAAACCCGAATTTTGCAGTCGGAATCTATTACATCGCTGAAAGTATTTAATCACGAGCGCTTTCTCGATGTTTATTTTCAATGTATGATCAAAACTGTTTTGGTATAACGTTTTGGTATAACGTTTTGAAATAACGTTTTGAAATAACGTTTTGGAATCTGGAATAGTCCATTTTCGTTTTACTCTATTGGATTATAACAATTACTCTTTCGGCATTTGCCAGTTCTTGCTTATGGACATCAGATAGGGGCGAAAGTCCGAGGGACACAGAGTGAGAATGAGAGTGAGTGCGAGGCTGTGCCATGGGCACGTGAAGGATTCAAGATCCATGGCATTTGTTGCATAATCTAATCCGACCCGTTAAAGCGGGATAAAAATGTTCCGAGAACTCCCGTCCTTTTTGCCTTTCAGCTCTTCACAACAATCCCAAGTGCAAAATCCGGGTTAAACCCAGAAGCCGCATTGGAAATCTATTGCAGCGCTAACCCCCTTTGATATCAAGCAATTCATCGCGACTTCCAGTGCGGATTCTGGGTTGAATTGAACGTATAACCTCTGTGAGGGATCGTCGCGGAAAGCCCGAGGTCCCACAGTCACGCAGTGCGTGGGACCGAGGCTTGCAGCAAGAGCCCGACCCCGCCACGTGTTTCTTTTTAAATTCTGAATCTTGTTGGCGGGGGCACGGCCAAAAAAACACGAAAGGTTAAAACGCATATGTGATCAAAGGAAACAAGAATTGCTTAAGAATTTTCCTGGATTTTCTCTGGCGATCATATCAAATTCGAATGAAGAGAGACCTGCCATTAATTCGTGCAGCATCTGTTGATCGCTTTTGTGATTGCGCACTACGTAATAATCGGTACCATAGAGCACTTTCTTTTGAAGGCCCTCCGAATGAAGCGTTTGCTTGAGTAAGGGTGTGATGCTTTGATTTTGCAATATGTAACTGATGTCCGCGTACACATTTTCGTATTGCAAGATCATGCTGCATATAATAGAATACCAATCCACTGTTTTCCAAATTTGTTCCAATTTACCCGGCGATGGGCTGCCGTTGGGATGCGTGAGAAATTCGATACCGCGATTGGGTCGCTTGCGCAACTGTGTTGAGTGATCGTTTTTTTCTGCCTCCAAATATTTGGTCCATTCATCGTCGCCACCAAAATGTGCAAAACAAATTTTGAGTTTGCTTAGATTGTGCAACAGAGGGGTAGAATCATTGGTATACCCATAGAGTAGTTTGATGTCCGCATCAGATTTTCCCACCAACTTACGTAACAATTTTTCTTCGAGCAGCACTAAATAGTTGAGAGGATGGGTGAAATTGTTGCAGAAATCTTTGTTTTTCGTTTCGGGTAAAAGCAAAGATTCATAGCGATTGCTTTCGTAAACTTGCTCAAATATGGGATGTGTATCCCATTCTTTTATTTTTGATCCCCGGTAAAATATGGTTCCACGAATGCAGTGGGTAGTGATCGGTATATCATTGTCGACTGCATATTTCCACAACTTCAAAAGTGGCGCTTCAAAAGGGTAGTAGCCAAGTGCAGGATATATTTTGAATCCGCTGAATTGATGACCTTCAATATACTTTTTGACAAAACACTTGTGGTCTACAGTGAACGAATCTGGTCCATGAACCTTCATGTCGAAGTACTGTGGGTCGCACTGAATGCGACGAGGATCGACGAAAACAAAGGGCAGGATGATGTCCTTAAAAATCTTGCTTGACTTTATACGGGCGAGATCTGCCATCTGTGTGTAATACGAAACGGGAACATTTCCGGCGCCCATATATTCCATGTCCATTGGCAAAACGATGAACTTTGAGCCTTCCGGATATTGAGTTGCCAGAGTGGAGAATATATTGTGTTGATATTTGAGTTTAGATACTTGACCTATCAACAAATACCTTTTTATCAAAGCGGTACTATCTTTTCCGGGAAGCGCTTTTAGAAAGGAAAAAATGCCTTTAAAAATGAAAAGTATAAGGTTGCGACCACTTGGAAAAAATAACATAAGCAGAATGGTGAAAAGCACATTGAGCCACACACCCGGCGCAGGAAACAGGAGGTAATTTCTTTCAAAAAAAACTTCTGATTTTTCGATGGCATTGGCCGCAGATGCACTGGTGCTGCCTGCGTTCATGAGTATCAATTCGTATAGAAAGAAGAACACTTGTAGTGTTAGCAATAAGCCGACAAGGAGAGAAACGAGATGAAACAGGAAGTATCGTTTAAAGAACATTTTAACTTTATACCTAATCTGAACAAATCTCTTAAACCAATATTGATACTTCCATTTGCCAAAGGTTTGATCATACCAACGCAAAAAGCCGACTAATGCGGTCATTGGAAAGAGATAGTACAATGGCCAGGGTAAGAAAGTTTTGGCTAAAAATGGAGGTACATGATCACCCGTGAACACATGGGTATGACAATTGACAATTGGTGCTTTTGATTTTGTTTCGCTTTCCATATTTTTTGAATACACAATGCTAAGGATAAAATGGCAATGGGTCTATATCGAACAGTTAATTGTTATACCATTCGTATGGGGCGTGTCCCCGCTTTGAATCCTTTTGTATTCCTCAGGCATTTTAGTATTGCGGGGTCGGGCCATCGCTTCAAGCTTATACCAATTCTGCTTTTTAATTAGTCCAAACTATTTTATAAGCAGAATGGATATAAGGCTTTACACTACTGTCCCTCACGCGGGCTTTAGAATACCATGAGAGTCATACGCTGATAATTCTCACGTTGAACTTCAGGAATAACAAAATATTGATTCTATGTTCTCCTTTATTCTTTGATAAACCGATTAACCATAGTTCCCTCAACTGTTTCTACTCGTATGAAATGAACCCGAATCACGCGATGGAGATATCGGAATTCATAGGCCGATCTATTACTTTGTTCCATCGTGTAGATTCGAGAATCCCGCAGCGCATTAACATCAAGACACTTCCAATGCGCAATGCGGGATTATTTGATGGAGTATACCCATACATCAAGAGTAAAAATCTAGAAAGTGGTTGATAACACGGGGGCTTAGCGCTGCAATAGATTTCCAATGCGGATTCTGGGATAATGTGAAGTGCGCCATTTTTATAATAGTATAAGCGATGATGAATATCACTGTACAATAGTCTGAGATGTCCATTAATGAACAACTTATTTTGAAACCATTTCACACTCCATGCAAAGCCACCAGTTGGAAAACCTTGTGCGACTTTTTGTAACTGTCCGTTGACGATTTTACAACATTTTGCATAACCACCATTGGTTTCTTCACCCACCTCACTACCACCCCCCCCACATACATGTAATGTGTCCTCATAAAATGCAAGGCTCATGGCTATCTCTGAATTTGGCAGTCCTGTATAATAATCCTGTAACACGTCTCCATCGAACGTGCACACTAGTCCGTTTGCTGCACCGATGTATGCTCCGGCCAAGTACAGAAGTCCGTCCCTAATAAGATAGTCGTTGGCGCTTCCTTCAAAGCCACCTAACATCTTGCCACTGTGAGTTCACAAGTAAATTAAAATCACCATTCTACTTACCAACCATAGGACCACTTGAATAGAGCTGTGATTGATATTCAAAGGCAATAATTCCTTGAACTTCCACAGTATAACCACCAGGAGCATCAAATTGGTGACCATCCCACGTCAAAAAAACTCTTGCTGAATCACAATTTCCATCCGACCATATGGCTCCGGCTATCAACAACAGGGAATCGTCTTCACTTCTATTTATATCCCATAGGTAATCAGTATTCCCACAGCCTATCCCTGGGCCAACCGCTAACCAATTTTGAGCAAAACACCAACCCTGCAGCAACAGGATTGGTGTTATTGTGATTACGACTTTGAACAATTTCAGTGTTTGATAAATAGCGAACTTATCGATTGGTTATTGGAAACAAACAAAACCGAATAAACCCTAGGCACAAAATATTACACGGAAAAGGAAATTACTCCAACTGCATTTCAAGTCAATGGCCCGGTTCTCTTGCACGCCTGTTGGGTGAAATAACTAGAAGTAGGAATCGTATGTTGTTTCCCATTTTTCGTTTGTTTATGGAAATCTTTGAAGATTTTGAACGGGCTAATAATGCGTGGTTCACGTGAGAGGAGCTGCTACAAGGGCTCATAGAAGTGACAAGTAATCGCAATTGATACAATCTCCACCACGCGTTCCACGGATAAACCTGTTGGGTTCCCTTAAGGCGTTTTTCAATTGATAAGTGGCCCAAACCTAAACCTTTCGAAAGGCATGAAACAAGAGTGGTTTACCCGAAAAATAGGGGGTGAAATAACGGGTCGAGAGGGGGGGTGATTTTCACGGGAATAGGTTTAATTCATTGGTTTTGAGTATTAAAGGATCAGGGTGTTTGTCAAAACCTATTCGCAAGCAACAATAAATTTTAATAGATGAGAAGTTGATTTCTTGAAATGAGGGACCATAATTATAGATGGCTACAAGTTTCAAGGAGTTTTACAAATTTCAAAATCGTATCTTTGTGTTTGTATTTGCTAGCAACTGTAATTTGTAACAATGAAAAAGCTCTTCTTCCTTTTTCTTCTCAGTCCTCTGACTTCTCTTTTTGCTCAAAGCGATTCGTCCTATTTTGATATAGGAGTGAACTCCTTCCAATTGCTCCGAATTGGTGATAACGCTGTTCGAAACAACGAGTGGATGAGTCCTTATGTATTGCACATGGAGGCTGGATTTGGGAAAGTGGGTATCCGCGTGGGCCTCGGGTTTTACCAAAAATCTTCAACGGAATTGCCAAGTGCTTTCAACGGCAATACAGGATTCGACAATGACACATCGAGTACAGATTTACGCATTGGTTTGGCCTTTCGCACCGCTATTGGAAACAAGTGGTCGTTGAAGTATGGCGCGGATTTCGTGCTGTCCAATAGAAATCATTCTTTTAATACAACGATTGAAGATGTTGATGGCAATGAAATTGAAAACACAACAGAAGAATCCTTTTCTTCATCTGGATTGGGACTTTTCCTATTCCCTCAATTTCATATTACTCCAAGAATGAGTGTTGCTACTGAAATGCAGCTTCTCTATTTATCAGACAAAATTTCGGAGACTGTTACCAGTACCAATTTCCCCGACTTCGATTCGCAGAAAGATGTAGAGGGAAATCGATTTTTTCTCCGACCTCCTGCTGCTTTGTATTTAATCATGCGGTTTTAATAGAGGAACAATGAAAGAGGTCAAGTTTACTTATCTGAGTTTATTTCCGACACTATTCGGTATTGTACTTTTTTTTAATGCTTGTCAAAAGGACATAGAATTTTTGGAAGGAAATCGAGTACCTATTTTACCTGAAGAAGTGTATAAGTATGACTCACTTCCCAATGTGCCTGACTTTGATCCATTCGGAGGTGTGAATATCGACAACCAAAAGGCTACACTGGGACGAGTGCTATTTTATGAGACACAACTTTCGCTCAACAACCGAGTAAGTTGCGGTACTTGTCACAAACAACACAAGGCTTTTTCTGACATTGGAGCATCAAGTCCCGGTTTTCACAACGCACAGTCGGGGAGAAATACGCCTTCTATTGTGAATGCAGGCGCTCAAGTTGGTTTTTTCTGGGATCTTCGAGAATCTTCTTTGAGTGAAATGGTTTTGCAACCGATCGCCAATCATTTTGAAATGGGCATCGAGTCGCAGGAATATATGGTTGAGAAGATCGAAGCATTGTCTTACTATAATGTACTTTTTGAGAATGCTTATGGCGATGATGAAGTGACCGTATCGAGAATATCCGAATCGCTCGATCAGTTTATTCGTTCGGTAGTGTCCATAAACACCGCGTTTGATATTGGCAGGGTAACTGCATTTTCGAATTTCAATGCGGAGGAAGAATTGGGACGACAGTTGTTTTTTCAAAAGTTCCCTTGTTCTGGTTGTCACGGAGGAAGTGAATTGAATGGACTTGCAAATGCAGAAAACATTGGTCTTCAAATGGACTATACCGACAATGGTGTGCCTGGTTTTGTGGGTTTCAACAACACAACGAGAGATGGTTGGTTTAAAGTACCTACACTCCGGAATTGTGAAGTTTCCGGTCCGTTTATGCACGATGGTAGTATTGCGACACTTGAAGAAGTAATAGAGTTTTACAACAGTGGTATCAAACCACATCCACAATTGTCGTCGATGCTTCGCAAACATGATGACGGAGGATTTTTTAATTTACCTGAAGAAATTTCTGGTCCCGATGATCTCGATCCACACGGCCGTCAGCCTATGCGCATGCACATGACCGAAGTGGAGAAAAAAGCACTTCTCGCATTCTTAAAAACCTTGACAGATCATCCATTTTTGGTCGACCAGCGCTATTCCGATCCATTTGTTATCGAATAGTAAATCCTCACATACACACATTCCCTCATTCCAACATTCCCACATTCACCAAATCACTAATTCCCTCATTCCCACATTCACCAATTCACTAATTCCC
>JAWXBG010000203.1:0-6375 GCA_034439875.1 Flavobacteriales bacterium | reverse complement strand
GGTAAATAGTGAATAATCTCAACGATAATGTGCGCTTCACCTTTTTCTAATTCTACATTGGAGTTCATTGAAACATTGATTATCCTCCAAATTTCCTATATAATGATTCCAGTGCAATTACATAATTTGCACCAATTTTTGCATTATTGACAGACTCAATTATATACTCTCCAAAGTCTGGCGTTTTCTGTCTACCAGTTTTTTGAAAAAACTCGGGGTAAGACCTGTAACCTTTTTAAATTGATTGGATAAGTGAGCAACACTGCTATAGTGCATCTTTTGAGAAATTTCTGACAAATTCAACTCATCGTAGATGATTAGTTCTTTTATCCTCTCTATTTTGTGAAGGATGATATAGTGTTCAATAGTGGTGCCTTTCGTTTTCGAAAATACTTCGGATAGTTTGTGATAGTCTTGATTTAATTTTTCGCTCAGAAATATGGAGAATTTAACTTCAGGCAGATCTTCAGCATAGTGCACCATTTCGACAACAATATTCTTTATTTTTTCAATGAGTACTGCTGTTTTGTCATCCATCAATTCTAAACCCCATACATGCAAGGCCGTAGAAAGGAGATTTCTGGTGGCTTGAGTTATTTTCTTTGGCAGGACAACTTCACCCAATTCAATGGAAATATAGATGATATCGAGTCTGTCGAGCTCGGCTTTGACCACCATTTTGCAACGCAGACTCACCATATTCTCTATGAAGATTTTGATGATATGTTGATCCTTGTTTTTCATTGCATTGCGAATAATCGGATTTTCTCTTGTTAGTTTAGCCTTTACCTCCTCAGCCGTGAGCCGCAGTTCAATGTTGTTTGGTTCAAGTAATTGGCCAAGCTATTCCTTTCTCAAGGTTGTCTGACCGAATATGCCGTAAATCTAAACTAATAATTGGGAATGTGTAGAAATGAATCTTACAGAGGATGCACTCTTAAAGCCTATCATGCTCAAATGATGAAAATGAATTATGAACTTCCTATTGAAAGGTTTGAGTGTCAAATGATCAGGCATTATGCAATCCAGGTCTGTAAATGCAATTGAGAATTGGAAAGGATATTTATTCAAAGAAAGGCCTTCCTAAGATCTACGGTTGATTTCAGTTTGTTTTTTCGAATTCTGCTACATCTCAACGGATGTCCCATAGAGCAGTGTTATTGGAAGTCAAAAGTCTCTGTGCGAATTAGTCCCTTGCGATTTGGGCAGTATAAAGTGAAGTAGGATATTTTGTAGGTGTTATTGTGGAATAGAGGATAAGGTAAATGCTTCATACACTTTAGTGGTTCCCTTGTCATCGGAAAGCTACAATATAGATAAGAGGGTTGGACTATATGTTTTGAATTGTTACCCTTCTTTTTTCTTTCAAAGATTTGAAGTGAGATGGACTAAGCCCGGTTATTTTTTTGAATTGATTTGACAAATGTGCGGCACTACTGTAGTGAAGCTTGAAGGCTATTTCTGAAAGTGTATGCTCTTCAAGAATAATCATTTCCTTTATCCGCTCTATCTTCAGTTGAATAATGTATTGTTCAATGGTGGTTGCTTCAACTTCTGAAAAGAAATTTGCCAAGTAAGGATAGTTGTACTTGAGCTTCTCGCTGAGTAAAGCAGAGAAATTGATATTTGGCTTCTCATCAGATTTATATACGTATTCGATTATTACCTTTCTTATTTTCTCTATTATTACACCCTGTTTTTTCTCAAGAAGCTCCAAACCAACTTTTTTGAGCATTGCGTTCAGTTGCTTCTTTTCATCATCAGTAACGTCCTCCTTGGTTAAAATTTCACCCAGATCCACTTTTATCGGAAAGATTTCTAGCTCAATCAAGGCGTCTTTTACGAATGCCTTGCAACTTTCGCAAGCCATGTTTTTTACATATATTATCATTCTGTTTTTTTGAGTTCAGTTTTTTCTATATCTATATAAGTGGCGGCATTATCTGACGGAAATGTCTGATGCGTTTCCTTGGATGATACCAAGAAACAGCAACAGATTTTTCAACTTATCAATTACTTACAGTTGTTTCAACTTGAGAAATTTGCTAGTTTGCCACCTGCCAAATGATGTCTGCCTTTGCATCAAAACACCATGTTTAAATTCGCGAGGTGATGTATTCTATGAGTTTTTCGTCACTCATTTTGTTCGAAGTGGACTCATCCATTTCACTGTTTTTGAATTGAGGAGTTGCTTTCAAATGATGGATAAATTGCTCTTGCACCTGACCGGTGCCTGTAATGTGCACATTCGTTGCATTGGTCATATGTGTTGTTATTTCTTTGAAAAACTTGGCCTGCAAGGTTTGTTCGTGATTGTTTGAGGTCTTTTCATTGGAATTTGAAGAAGTTGCTTCCCTCTTCACGTGAGCAAGCACTGTAAGGGCTCCTTCATTTGCATTTTCACTTCCTACCACCGTTGCATTGTGGCTATCCATCCACACACCGAACTGTTTTTGATTGTTCATGTTTTTAGTTTTAATTTGATAGTACTTGTCCAATAACCATACCGCTACATTTAAGGGGATCTCTAAAAACCTCTTTCACATTTCGACCAAATTCGAAAATTACAGCAAATTCTGAAAAATTCTTTCGGGCCAAACCCCGCGAGTCAAGCTAAAAAAATACAAGGGAAGCAGATCGCGGGATGCTAAAATCTAAGTGCTAGAAAACACCAAATAAATCGCCAAGTTTGCATCCACTTCTACCGCTTGATACAGATTATCCCGCATTACGCATTAGGGCAAATTTTGTAGAATGCGTGCGGGATTCTCAAATCTAAGCGATAGAATACTGCATTCATGGGCAAAATTAGGGTGCAATTTTTCTATCCCTTGATTTGGGTTTATGTATCTGTAATAGTCCAATTCCGTTTCACTCCATGGGCCTATAACAGCTGCTTTGTCGGCATTTACCACTTCATGCTTAAAAAATGGATTGGACTATATTAATAAGCAGAATTGGTGTAATTTGATGTCATTTACCCCGAATACATCACCAAATCTTAGTTACAGAGCGTCCGGCCATGCGTCGTTCTGGACTAAGGTCAGGAACTCGTACTCGACGACAGCGAAACATAAAAGAGGTTTTTAGAGGTCCTAAAAGTGACATTCGTAATAGCTTTTATGCATTTTGTCATGATTCTGACAGTTAAGGCAGATTCAAATATTGATCAAACAAGGAAATTGGCAAATAGCCTGATTTCATCACAATGGTGATGGGCTATGATTTATAGTTTGGTCGAAATGTGAAAGAGGTTTTTAGAGATTTCCTCGTGAGTGCAGAGGATTGTCTCGCTTTTTGCGGTTCTGAATGTTCGAGTTCATTTTTTAGGGATAGAGTAATTTTCTCTACTGATTGATTCCACTGTTTCTGAAATTGTCTCGTTATAAAATCTGTCGATTAGGATCAATTTCTTCAACTATTCTTTCAACTGTGCAAATGAATAAAGCTATTGCCCAACCCATAAACAATTCGGTATTTTTTCTGTTTGCCTATCTTATGTTTAGCAGTATAGGCTGTTTAACTGAGGTTTTGTTTTTGGATCATGATAAATGTCTCTGTAACCAACAAAAAAGTAAAAAGTATTTATCATAAATTTAGCGGTGTAAATAATTTAATTTTTTGATAAGAATATGGGAAGTAATGAATCTAAGACGGCATCTTCGTACAACGTGAACGGCGAGTCCAAGTGCCCGTTTCACGGTGGTGAACTCAATAAAAGTGCAGGTGGTGGAACCGGAAACCGCGACTGGTGGCCTAATCAGTTAAAATTGAATATCCTTCGACAGAACTCTTCATTGTCTAACCCAATGGACGAAAGTTTCGATTACAAAAAGGAGTTCCAGTCTCTCGATTTGAAAGCTGTGAAAAAGGATATCGAAGATTTAATGACTAAATCTCAAGATTGGTGGCCGGCCGACTATGGTCATTACGGACCGTTTTTCATCAGAATGGCTTGGCACAGTGCTGGCACCTATCGCATCGCAGATGGTCGCGGCGGGGCCGGTTCAGGTACCCAACGTTTTGCACCTCTTAATAGTTGGCCCGATAATGCCAATCTCGATAAAGCGAGGCTGTTGCTTTGGCCTATTAAAAAGAAGTTTGGTCGGAAAATTTCATGGGCCGATTTGATCATCTTGGCGGGAAACTGCGCCTTGGAGTCAATGGGCTTAAAGACTTTCGGTTTTGCTGGTGGACGTGAAGATGTATGGGAACCAGAAGAGGATATATATTGGGGTTCCGAAAAGGAATGGCTAGGCGACGCGCGCTATACGGGAGAACGTGAGCTTGAGAATCCATTGGCCGCTGTTCAAATGGGTTTGATTTATGTCAACCCCGAAGGTCCCAACGGCAAGCCCGATCCTATTGCGGCTGCACGCGACATTCGTGAAACATTCGGCCGAATGGCTATGAACGACGAAGAAACTGTAGCCCTAATAGCAGGTGGACATACTTTTGGAAAGACTCACGGAGCTGCTGATCCGGGAAAATATGTTGGTAAAGAACCTGCTGCAGCTAGTATCGAAGAGCAAAGTAAGGGTTGGTCAAATACTTTCGGTAGTGGTAACGCCGGAGATACGATCACAAGTGGTTTGGAGGGTGCTTGGACAACTTCACCGACCAAGTGGAGTAACAACTATTTTGAAAATCTTTTTGGTTTTGAATGGGAACTTACCAAAAGTCCGGCCGGAGCACATCAATGGGCCCCAAAGGGTGGAGCAGGAGCGGGCACTGTGCCTGATGCTCATGACCCATCGAAGAAGCATGCGCCGTTTATGCTTACTACTGATCTTTCATTGAAAGTAGATCCTGCATATGAAAAAATATCAAGGCGATTCTTCGAAAATCCTGATCAATTCGCTGATGCTTTTGCACGTGCATGGTTTAAGCTTACACACCGTGATATGGGCCCTCGTGCCAGATACCTCGGACCTGAAGTGCCTGCAGAAGATTTGATATGGCAAGATCCAGTTCCCGCTGCAACGAATGTACTGGTTGACGAGAATGATGGAGAAACAATCAAGAAAAAAATACTTGCTTCAGGTCTTTCAGTGTCTGAACTCGTTTCAACTGCTTGGGCTTCAGCATCCACGTTCAGGGGTTCGGATAAACGCGGGGGGGCCAACGGATCTCGTGTTCGTTTGAGTCCACAGAAGTATTGGGATGTAAATAATCCAACCAAATTATCCAAAGTCTTAGATGCGCTAGAGGCAATTCAAAAAGACTTCAATATTTCGCAATCGGGCAAAGCCGTTTCGATAGCCGACCTGATTGTACTGGGTGGTAATGCAGGTGTTGAGCAGGCCGCTAAAAATGCCGGTTTCAGTGTAAAGGTGCCTTTTAAAGCCGGTCGTACTGATGCTTCTCAAGAACAAACCGATGTAGATTCATTCGCAGTGCTGGAGCCAAAGGCTGATGGGTTCCGCAACTACATGAAGTCTAAATATGCTGTTTCGGCTGAAGAGATGCTTGTTGACAAAGCACAACTTCTCACTTTGACTGCTCCGGAGTTGACAGTGCTCGTGGGAGGTATGCGAGTTCTCAAAGCCAATTCCGATGGTTCAAATCATGGTGTGTTCACTGAAAGAACAGATCAACTCACCAATGATTTTTTTGTAAACTTGCTCGATTTCGAAACCAAGTGGTCGGCTACTTCAGAGCATAAAGATCATTTTGAAGGTCGCGACCGTTCTTCGGGCAATCTCAAATGGACAGCTACTCGTGTGGATTTGATCTTTGGTTCCAACTCCGAACTTCGTGGACTAGCGGAAGCCTACGCCTGTGAAGATGCCAAAGAGAAATTTGTTCACGACTTTATAGCAGCATGGAATAAGGTGATGAATCTAGATCGATTCGATTTGGGTTAATTCAAGTTTTTCTATTGATAATAAAAATGGTGGCTTATTTGAGCCACCTTTTTTTTATCTTGTTCAGACCTTCAACAATCCGCGAAACCCTCTAGCTCCGTAATATGACTCTGCTCCGTTGTGATACACGAATACTTGCCCACAGCGGTAGTCGGCAAAAATGGCACCACCGAGTTCTCGGATTTCCGAAGGTGTTTTTATCCAACTTGAAGTTTTAGAATCAAATTTCCCGAACTTCTGTAGCTCGTGGTATTCTTTTTCTGAGAGTAGTTCAAGGTCCATTTCTTTGTCCATTCCTTCGGTACTGTACTTCGGTTTATTTTCTTTTCTCGGTTCCAATGCTTCAACCCAGAATCCGCATTGGGATTCGCTATGAAGTGCTAATACCGTTTATCCCGCATTACGCATGAGGGCAATTTTTGTAGAATGCGTGTGGGATTCTCAAATCTAAGCGATAGAATACTGCATTCATCGGCAAAATTAGGGTGCAATTTTTCTATCGCTTGAT
>JAWXBG010000202.1:0-18152 GCA_034439875.1 Flavobacteriales bacterium | reverse complement strand
TGTGACATTTGGAAATCAAATTCACCGGTGCTGTTTTGTAGTCTGTTTTCATTTTTCTTTGGGCAAGAATCAGATCAAGATAGATCAGATATCAAAACTCATTTAAAAATCCGTAGTTACTATGGCTAGCATACACTACTCGCGAGCCTTAAACTTCTTACTAAGCGAAACAGTCAAGGGATTAAGACTCTGTGCCGATAGTGCTTATGAAAGTGCAGAAACACGAAAGGACAGGAAGCATAGAGGAATACATTGTTCTATACACAAGAAGGGGCGTCGGAATGTTGATCCCAGAATCAGCATAGGAAGTCGCTATGAAGTGCTCATACCGTTTATCCCGCATTACGCATTAGGGCAATTTTTGTAGAATGCGTGCGGGATTCTCAAATCTAAGCGATAGAATATTGCATTCATCGGCAAAATTAGGGTGCAATTTTTCTATCGCTTGATTTGGGTGTATGTATCTGTAAAAGTCCAATTCCGTTTCACTCCATTGGCCTAGAACAACTACTATGACGTCATTTACCACTTCGTGCATGCAAGATGCTGCAGCACATTGCCAAAAAAAACTTCCAATGCGCAAAGCAGCGTTGACTATTTATTGTGCAGAATTGGTATCATCCCGAATCAAGCGATGGAGATATCGGAATGCATAGGTCGAACTATTACTTTGCTCCATCGTGTAGATTCGAGAAGCCCGCAGCGCATTAACCTAAAGACACTTCCAATGCGCAATGCGGGATGATTTGAGGGCGTATATTCATATATCAAGTATAAAAATCGAGAAAGCGCTTACTATCACAGGTGGTTAGCGCTGCAATAGATTTCCAATGCGGATTCTGGGATTATACATCGTTCATTGTATTCAAAAAAAAACGCGGTCCATTTCGGTCCACGTTTTTTTTAATTCTTTTCCTATGACTTATGGGCAAACAGTGCCGTATGTTGTCAAGAAAATCAATAGATCGGTAGAGTTCACAGACCCGCTGCTGTCAAGGTCGCCCGGACAAGTGTTGGCAGGAGTAAGTTGGCATGTTCCATTGTCTGATGTAGCAAGTGGATCGAAATTCACTGCGTCGGTATAGGTACATCCTACAACATCGCAGGCCCCGGTTACTTCTGATAGATCATCACAACCATCGTTATCTGAATCTGAAGCTACAGGACTCGTCAAAGTGAAATTGATTTCAGAGCCATCTGTCAATCCGTCTCCATCTGTATCCTGTACTAGGGGATTTGAAGTAAACACGTTCACTTCTATTCCATCGTCAGCGCCATCATTATCTGTATCGGCATTGTTTGGATCAGTTCCAAGGATTATTTCGGCGGCATCACTTAATCCATCATTGTCGCTGTCTATGCATGAAACGTATTCGCATGAGAAGTCATCGCAATTGGCTAGTAAATTGTAGTTGCATGCCATTGGGTCTATACAACCTTCTACTTTTCCTTCATCTACAATACCATCACAGTCGTCATCGATATTGTTGCATCCAATTTCTGCAACTCCAGGATTGGTATTTTCATTCATATCATCACAATCACCAGATAATATAGAAGTGAGATTGTATCCGGTTCCCGGGTTTTCACATGCAACAGTGCTTCCATCATTATATCCGTCATTGTCTGCATCGAGGTACCATGTGAGTGGCGCTGTTACAACTACTTCTTGAGAAGCGATAGCGCTACAACCGGCTAGATTACTTACAGTAACTGTGAACATACCGGAAGTTGAAACAGAAATTGTGCTAGTAGTTGCACCTGTAGTCCAATCGTAAGAATCTGCGGGAGAACTGGAAATGGCAGTAAGTTCAACAGAACCACCATCGCAGAAAGTTGTTGGACCTTGTGCTTCGATAGAGGCAGTAAAATCTGTGCAGATATCAAGATCTAGGTTAACTAAAATATCTGATCTGAATTTACGTAAGTTCAATTCACCTTGATCTTTTGCTTCAATTCCATCAGCGTAAAGAACTACTGTTCCTCCGTCTGAAACTACTTGAATTTTTGTTAGGTCAGGGTTCATTCCATTGTTCACCTGCACAAGGCCTTCCATATTGATTAAGCCCGAAGCAGCACTTGGCACCAATATCGGTGCATCAGAAGTGTGACCCGACCACTTGTACAAATCGCTTGCACTAGATTCGGATGGACTTCCTGCTATGATAATATAAGTGCCATTTGAAAGCCTCTGGATGTCTCTAATTCCGCGATTGTTTAAGTTCAACTCTATGGGTGCTCCGTATACAGGATCTCCTGATGGGCTGCCATTGTTGAACCAAGTTTCAAAATTCAGGATGGGAGCTATTACGGCATTGGTTCTATTTGCAGTTGGAACCAACGGCGCTCTAAAACCTACGTAAAGAGTAGTATTGTCTGGACCAAAAACCATTCCTTCCATTGCAAATCCATCTAACGCTTTTGAATCAACTCCGGCTTGAGCAGATGCCGTGAAATTGTATCCATTTGCATCTCCCCAAGTTAAAAGCGAGGGGCTGATGTTTACATAACCGGAGAACAAAAATGAAGTGGCACTTCCTGTTCCGGTGATTTGGGTCGCAAAAAGTCTATCTCTGTTGGGCTTGTCATCAAATGGTGATTTTCCATTGCTCATTGAGCCCGACCAATATACCACATCAATGGATACCGGACTAGTGGCTGAAGCTTCTAAATCAACCTCTGGATTTCCAGGTTGTGGTAAAGCCAAAAATGAGGAGTAGTTGAATGAGGCAAGTGGCAATCCGGAATTGGCACGATCATATACATTGAGATGGTTTAATTCATCATCTGCTGCAACATAGTAATTGTTGTCGATTGATATGGCACTTGAAGCATCAGAAATACCGGTATGCCATCTTGTATTAGCGACATCTATTACAGGCGATCCTGAAGAAGCAGAATATCCTATAACAAATGAACTGCTTTGTGTTCCATCAAAAACCGACACAGTGATCGTTGTGTTTCCAACACCTGTTGGAGTAATTTGAACGGTTCTGATGGCTCCTGCGCCAATAATTACAATATTTAAATTTGGCACAACTGAAGTATTGCTGCTTTGAGCTGTAACGATCAAACTTCCAACGACTGTTTCGGTATCGGAAATCATAAAATCTATTCCTAGAGTGGAAGCAGGATCTGTGATATCTCCAATTACTCCACTCACATAATATGGACTGGTAAGACCACTTAAACCACCATCAATAAAATTGCTAGTACTTGCACCGATTGCTATTGAAGGAGGGAAGTTGTCGAAATCGTCATCTGAAATTACTATTTCCTGAGTTGCGGGTGAGCCAAGGTTCATTCCACTAGAGGGATTCGAAATTTCAAGAGTAGCTGTTTCTTGTCCTTCAATGTCCATATCGTCAAGAATTGTGAAAGTCACTGTACTTGATGTTTGGCCGGACAAGATTGTAATTGAAGCAGAAGATAAGCTGTAGTCAGTAAGAGTAATGCCCGTGCCACTTACTGCAATATCAATAGTTTGATCGCCTGAAACGGCAGAAGAAGTATTTGCAGATACTGTTATGATAGTTTCGTCAGTTTCTGAAGCTGTATTGCTGCTTACTGCCAATGATACCACAGGAGTAGGGGGTGCTAAGGGAGCAAAGGCTACACCTTTAATCAATGTATTGCCTGTTGCGATGTATAGATCAACATTGTTCGCTGTTGTAATATTGATTGTCGTGTTGTAGCCTGATGCATCAGTTAGTTTGATTAATCTGTTATTTGCAAGCGCGCCTTGACCGCTACTGACAAATAGTTGTGCGCTAGAACCGGTGAATTTGGCAGACAAACCAAAACCACCAAAGTTTGTGGTATATGAACCATTGGAAACCCATGTTCCGGCTACCAGAGAATACTTCGCGATACTTCCCACAGTATTGCTTGTCGCTGACACAACGTATAATATATCGAAAGCACTTCCATTTAATCCAGATGAAACCAAGTAAAAGTCTTGAAATGAACTATTGTTGGTAAGACCAGGCAAACCTGTGATACTGCCACCTGTGATAGCACTTACCGTTCCTACTTGAATATTCGTAACGGTACCGCTCTGAAGTCCGGAATAAACAATTCCTCCAAACGATTTGATGCCGCGCAGATTGGCCACTGGGCTTGCTGCATTTGCACCATTGGTGAACAAACCGCCTTGGTCGGCGATATACCAATTCACATTGTCTAAGCTAGTAGCACATCTCGTTTGATTACCTGAGGTACCGGTATAAGTAGTGGCTAAATTGAAAGTATATGATGCGCTCAACGTGCCAACTGCTCTTGGATTCAAGGTGTTTACGTTCGAAGAAGTATTCGTATTATTCGCTCCGTTGAAGGAAAGTAAGGTCCCATCATTGCTGTTGGCAAGGTACCCAGTAGAGGAGGCGCTTCCTGAAAAACGCATAGCGTTAGCTCCGGTTCCGTCTATTACATAAGTATTGGTAGCGGCTTGATTAGCTGTATTTGGATTAAATTCCAAAATACTCGCCGTTGTGTTGTTTGCACTTGCTGAAGCAACGAAAACTGTAACGTTTCCGGGAGTAAAGGTTTGTGCAGTCGAACTCCACGATAGGCCTAAAATGAATAAGGCGGTCAATAAGTAATAGCTGAGCGTTTTCATTGGATGAATTGTTGTTTTTATCTCATTTAGAGGTCGCGAAGTTCCGCCTCATCATGCTGGACGAGGTGAGGTAAACGTTATGGCTTGATTACTTGAAAGTCAATTTAGAATATTGAACTTTATTTGACAAGACAATTAATCATTCATAGAAATAGGTGAGGAATATTCTTGTTTCTTACAGCGTTGATCACTTTTGAGCGCCGCATTTTTCTGCAGATTCGAAAGCGGACATTTCTTTACGATCTCATAATATAAAGGAAACATGACTTGAAGGCATTAGCATAATCCTTCTGTGTAATCATACCTAATCCATCATTCAATTATAAATATGTAGGGTTGAAACTTTAAAGCCCACACTTTTATGGGTTAAATTCGTAATCCTTTTAGGGGTTCCCGATAGTCAAATTATGCAATAATGAACAACCTACATCTAAAACGAATTAGTTTCTGAAGTTTTTTTTATAGTAATAGTGATATTAATCTGATGTTTTTAATTTGTATGAACTGCTATCGTATGAAAATAGTCAACCTCATTTTGAGACATTTTGTAACCGTTATTTTTTTGACAATGTCTTTGTCCAACTATGCCCAATCGAGTTGAAATTCATGGACAAAATATTCCGGTAATCCTGTGTACGCGCACTCTGGTGAGGGCGCTTGGGACGTCGCCTCCGATCCTTCGGTAATCATAGAAGAGGATGGATATATCATGATCGTCTCCGGTGACGGAGGTATCAGCGCAGGTAGTGTAGAATGAAATGTTATTCTAAAGGCTACATCAGTGGATGGTTACAGTTGAAACACTATCAATAATGGACAAAATGGGGTGGTTGTAATGGGTTATCCCGGCGACTGGGATGAGAGCATGGAAATGCCGGAATTGATAATAATGGACGATACATACTCTCTTTTTTATTGCGGTTACGATCCATTACTTAGTCAGAGCGTAGATGGATTGGTGTGGGGTGACTTAGGTCTTGCGGAATCTTCTGATGGACAGAACTTCACTAAAGTCGGCGACCCTGTTATGTCTAGAACTTTGGACTGGTATGATCAAGATGGTATCACAGATCCAACAATTGTTCAAAGAAATGACACCTTGTTTATGATCTATGTTGGTTGGTGTACACAGGGTTGCACGTTGAACAATGGTTTCCCTGCTTTCTATTCCTTAACAGCTATTTCAGTGGATGAAGGTCATAGTTGGGAAAAGCTGGGTTTGCGTGATCCTACTGGCCTTATAGGCCTTCAGCATCCTGATTTAATGTTGGATGCTGATGGACATTATTCTCTATTTAAAGGTGTTGATTATGCATGCGCCGAAGAGAACGTTGGAATTTATTATTACACAGCAGATCAACCATTCGGACCTTTTGAACTGGTCTCAGAATTCCCAATTTTTTGTATGGGAACACAAGATTTCGAAAACGAGGGAACCGATGGTGCATTTCCTTCAGTGATCAACGATAATGGGGTGGGTAGGATGTATTATACTGGCGTTGATGAAACTAATTTTTATTTTAAAATTGGTTTGATAGAATCGAACGTTTTTGTGAATATCCAAGAATGGAATGGTGAAATAACTGAACCGAATGTCTTTCCGAATCCGACAATTAATCAACTTACTATTCAATTCCCTCATGAGTTTATTGGTATGGACTGTCGATTGATGAATGAAATGGGACAAGAGGTGTGGTCAATTAAGAGTATACGCCATCCTAGAGTAGTTATAGACATTGAAGCCTTTGCTAAAGGAATATACGTGGTAGTGTTCTATGCAGAGGGCAAAACAAGCACTCAGAAAGTAATTGTTAAATGAAATGATGGTGATTTAAATCCTACCTACCAATGCCATCAGCTCTGCTCTCACATGCGTTAGTTTAGATAACACATCTTCTTCCAATTCCTCCGAGCGCTTTTCACGAAGTATTTTTTTTGCTCCCTCTAGTGTAAAACCTTTGTCTTTTACTAAATGATGGATCTTGTGAAATAACTCCAAGTCCTTTCGATTAAATACCCGATTCCCCCTGCCGTTTTTCTTAGGACTCAGTTGCTCAAACTCCCTTTCCCAAAATCGAATGAGAGAAGGATTTACATCAAACATATCTGCTACCTCACCGATAGTAAAGTAGACCTTTTCGATCTGTTTATGTGGGTTGTAAGCCAAAAGGTAGGTTAAGGTTAGTCGAAGGATTGATTCGCGTTTTCTGCACGCTGCAACAATTCTTCATATTGCTCGGCTGTAATGTCGCTGTAAAAATAAAAAGCGGGATTCACTTGTTGTCCATCTTTCAAAACTTCATAGTGTAAGTGCGGACCTGTTGAAGTCCCTGTATTACCAATGAGCCCAATTACTTGTCCTCTTTTTACCTTTTCACCTGGGCGCACCATCACTTTAATCATGTGAGCATATAACGTCTGATAGCCATAGCCATGTTTAATGATTACATGGTGACCGTAGCCGCTCAACTTACTGTCCACAGCTTCTATTACTCCATCCCCAGTAGCGTATATCTCTGTACCTACAGGTGCTGTAAAGTCAAGTCCGGCATGCATCTTCATTATTTTATAAATAGGATGTATACGCATTCCAAATCCTGATGCAATTCGTGTTAAATCTTTATTGGCCACCGGTTGTATCGCCGGCACAGAACTTAACATCTGATCGCTGGCCTTCGCTAATTCTACAATTTCCTCCAAACTTTTTCCCTGGGCCGCCATTTTTCTTTCGAGCCTCGAGATGCGTTTGGCTGTTTCAATGATGGCTTCGGAATTGTCGTATCCCTTCAAACTCTTATATCTATCGCTACCACCAACCCCTGCTCGTCTTAAGTGTTCGGGAAAAGGTTCGGCTCCAAAAATGGTTCTATAAACATTGTCGTCTCGATCTTGTAAGTCAAAGGCAAATCGCTCCAAGGTATCCAGTTCATTGTTCAAGTCCTTTAATTGAGACTTCAAATATTCAACTTCACTTTCTAAGCGAATTGTGTCGGGGTCTTTGAAGAAAGAAATAAAGAGCACCACAGCGATTCCTCCAATCACCAATCCTGCTGTTAGATAGCGCAATCCCTGCACTGCATAATCGCGCAATGTGTAGCTGATTTTTTCAAAACTCAGCGAGGTTGGATTGAATTTGTATTTTATCCGAGCCATGGATTGCCAAACGTACACAAGATTTCGTGACTTCCTATTCGTTCGACCTCACAAAAGTGTTTTTGGGAATCAAATAATGATCATCGCTTATAGAAGTTCATTTATCGTGAATCGGAGACCTTTTTTCAAAAGTTTTTGTTGTCTAAAGTGTTATCCCATGTACATCCATCGTTCGGCATAAGTCGGCGCAGTTGTATTTTTGTGGCCTATGACATCCAAAGAAATTCGTAAAAAATTCCTCGACTTCTTCGCTGAACGTGGCCACCAGATTGTTCCTTCTGCTCCTATGGTGGTGAAAGGTGACCCAACTCTGATGTTTATTAATAGCGGAATGGCTCCCTTTAAAAACTGGTTTTTAGGCAATGAAGCCATTAAATATCCAAGAGTGGCCGACACGCAAAAGTGCCTGAGGGTTTCCGGTAAACACAACGATCTTGAAGAGGTTGGAGTAGATACCTACCATCATACAATGTTTGAAATGCTAGGGAACTGGTCTTTTGGAGATTATTTCAAACAAGATGCTATAGCTTGGGCATGGGAACTGCTTACAGTAGAGTATAAAATCCCTGTAGATCGCTTATATGTTACGGTTTTTGAAGGTGATGCTTCAGAGAAACTCGATTTCGATCAGGAGGCTTACGACCTTTGGAGCGAAAGGATTGATCCATCACGAATCTTGCGTGGAAACAAAAAGGATAATTTCTGGGAAATGGGAGATCAGGGTCCTTGCGGTCCTTGCTCCGAAATCCATGTGGATCTTCGCTCGGATCTTGAGCGCAAAGAAATGAATGGCGCTGAATTAGTTAATACGGGTCACCCCCAGGTGATCGAAGTCTGGAACAATGTATTCATGCAGTTCAATCGCAAAGCGGATGGTAGCTTGGAACCCTTGCCCCACAAACATGTGGACACAGGCATGGGATTCGAACGTTTGTGCATGGCTTTACAGGGGAAAATTTCTAACTACGATACGGATGTTTTTAGTCCAATCATTTCGAAGATTGAAAAACTGACAGGTGTAAAATATCACCACACCATGCCCGGAAAATCTATAACTCCGGATCTTGAAAAAACGGATATTGCTATTCGCGTTATTGCCGATCACGTGAGAGCAGTGTCATTTGCTATTGCCGATGGACAGCTTCCCTCGAGTGGTGGGGCAGGCTATGTGATTCGCAGAATTTTGAGAAGAGCTATTCGATATGGATATAGTTTTTTGGGCAGAAGGGAAGCTTTCATTTTTCAACTGGTTTCTGTGCTAGCTGATGAAATGGGTGATTTCTTTCCGGAAATAAGATCCGGAAAAGGCCTGGTTGAAAAGGTGATTCGTGAGGAAGAAGAAAGTTTCCTTCGCACCCTTGAAAAGGGAATTCAACAATTGGATGAGTTGATAGATAAAACTCAAGGTGAAGTGCTAAGTGGTACTGCAGTTTTCGAACTGTACGATACTTTCGGATTCCCGGTCGACCTCACAGCATTGATAGCTGCGGAGAACAGAAAAAGTATTGATCAACTTGGGTTTGAAGCAGAGCTGTTGAAACAGAAGGAAAGGAGCAGGGCGGCAACAAAACTTGAGACAGATGATTGGGTGAAGGTGAACGAAGGCGAATCGAGTTTTGTGGGGTATGATCAGCTCGAAGCAAATTCGCGCATTCTACGATACAGAAGGATCAAGACGAAAGGAAAGGAACTCTTTCAATTGGTTCTCGACGTCACTCCGTTTTATCCGGAAGGTGGTGGTCAAGTGGGAGATCAAGGGAAGTTAGTTTCGGCCAATGATTTTGTTTTGATTCATGACACGAAGAAGGAAAACAACCTCATTGTTCATTTCACCGAGCACCTGCCGGAAAATATAGAAGCAAAATTCATTGCACAGGTAAATGAAGAAAAGAGATCTGAATCCCAGGCCAATCACAGTGTTACGCACTTGTTGCATCAGGCTCTAAGAGAGGTTCTTGGGACACACGTAGAACAAAAAGGTTCGTTGGTGAATCCGGATTACTTGCGTTTCGACTTTTCGCATTTCGCAAAAATGACCGATGAGGAGATCGAACAAGTAGAAGGTTTGGTGAATAAGCGAATACGTTTACAACTCGATCTAGATGAGCGCAGAAATGTGCCCATTGACGAGGCTAAAAAATCGGGAGCCATGATGCTCTTCGGTGAAAAATATGGCGATAGTGTTCGGGTCATTAAATTTGGAGATAGTGTAGAGCTCTGTGGTGGAACCCATGTGCGGAATACCGGTATCATCGGTTACTTCAAAATCACCTCAGAGGGTGCTGTGGCTGCAGGTGTTCGAAGAATTGAAGCGATTTCATTTAATAAAGCATTTGAATTCATGAGAGGTCAAATGGATGAGTTGGAAAATCTCAAGTCTATTTTGAAATCACAGGATGTCGAAAAATCTATTCGCGAATTGATTGAACGCAATGGTGAGTTGCAGAAGAAAGTCGAATCTTTTACGCGTGAAAAAGTAGCCTCTTTAAAGTCGGAAATTGAAGGGCGAATTGTAAAACAATCTGGAATTTCTTTTGTGTCTGAGCAATTGGATCTGGAGGCTGCCGATATAAAAGATTTGGCATTTCAATTGAAAGGTTCAGTCGATAATTTATTCGGAGTATTTACTTCTTCTGTGGGTGGCAAGCCCAATATTACTTGCATTATCTCGGAGAATTTGGTAGAGGAGAAAAAATGGAATGCTTCACAAATCGTAAAAGATCTCGCTAAAGAAATCAAAGGTGGAGGAGGAGGTCAGGCCTTTTTTGCTACTGCCGGTGGCACCGATCCTTCCGGTCTCCCAAGGGTTTTGGAGAAAGCCAAGTTGCTCATAGGGTAGATGTTATGTCGTTTAGTTATCTGTAATGGTCCAATAAAGCTTAACTCTATTGAACTATGACAGCTTCTTTAACGGCATTTACCACTTCATCCTTATAAAATGGTTTGGACTATTTTATTCGCAGAGTGTGTATTTGTGCAGAATTTGTTTAATCATTAAGCTCCACACAGAAGCGACATCCTACCTTGATTTTCTTTGTCTGAATGCATTTCTACTAAAGGCATGGTGGGGGCTACATTTTCCAATGCATTATATGACAAAAAGCCTGCTTCGCGATCGAGCTTTTGGGAGCGCAGGAGAGAGATTTGTTGACTTTATATAAAAAAACAGGGTCCCGCTTTCGCAGAACCCTGTTCCTTCAAATTATGAAACCAAAAATCTAAGCGAATACAGGCTCTTTCCTTGCCTGTACGTCCTTAAAGTCCATTCCGTAAACTGGACCGTAGTAGAATTCGTTATATGCCAATCCCAAATTGAGGACATAAAATACGTTGAACAAACATACGAGCACATAATCCAATACTGTGTACTTTCCATAGCTCTGAGCAACCTCTATAAGCAATTTGAAAAGGAAGTATATGTTGTAACCCGGTACAAGGAGATATGCCAAGTGCATGGACGGACGTCCAACCATTCTCAGTGTCACAACGATGTCCCAAACTGGAACAAATGCTGCAAGAAACGGGAATCCCGCTTTCGCGAAGAGACGGGCTTTTCCAACTATTCCGATCAAAATAATGAATCCGGCAAGGAAGAGATAACCTGGACTAGCGTCCCATGTGTCTTGGAAGAATTTTACGATGCTTTGCATAGTAGTAATGTTTTTTGTTTTTAATCGCGTTTCGGTTAGTTAGCACTATTAAGACGGTGCCAAAGTTCCGAGGTTGCCCCGTTTGCAGGATTATTTTTATGGTTGATGCTCACAACCTGCTGTTAATAATCACATTTCCAAAGGTATTCATGCGATTTGGGAACTCGGTAAAAACATGTGTGATGGAAGTATAACAATTTGTTTGTTAGTTGATTACGATGGATGTTTTGGATGTGGAATGCAAGTCAAATGCACAGAACACTAAATTTTTTCGTACTTATTCGGTGATGTGTCTATAACAGTCCAACCGCTTCTCTGCACTGGTCTACAGGAGCAACTTTATTGGTATTTACTATTGCACGCATGCCAAATACTGCTACGCATTACCCAAAACTCCAATGCGCAATGCAGGATAGACTTTTTATATGCTGAAAAGATATAATCACCAAGTCCCATAGAATGGACGTCATACCATCATTTCCTTTATTTGTACGAATTTCTACTAGAAGCTCCGCAGGTGTCACATCTTCCAATGTATTGGATGAGAAGGCGCCCGCTTCGCGAGCGAGCTTTTTGGAGCGCGGGAGAGAGATTTTTTTGTGGGAGAGGGGGGAGGGGTAGTAAGATGTCGCTCCTATGGAACTTGGATTCAGAAATAGATGCCATAAAAGCAAGTACCTTTCTTTGGTAGTAGTTAGAAAAAGTGAAGACCCCGCACTTGGTGTTTTTTTATTTCCCGATTTGGGATTGGTTTAATTCTGCCAAATGCAAATTGAAAACTTACATTATCTTACGAAAAGTGTGGAGTTGCATATGTCTTTACCGACTTTTCGTCGATGTTTTTTGGACATAAAATCACAAGTCTCTCAATTACATTTCGAAATTCACGGATATTTCCCGTCCAATCTAGCTCCTGAAGCGCTTTAATCGCCGAAGGTGCAATTTCCTTAATGGGCATCCCATATTCCTCGCAGATGTGCTGCAAAAAATGTGAGGCCAACAAAGGGATGTCCGTTTTTCTTTCATTTAAAGATGGAACGCGAATTACAATCACCGACAATCGGTGGTACAAATCCTCACGGAAGTTGTTATTCTCAATTTCCTTGCGCAAATCCTTATTGGTGGCCGCCACAATCCTCACATTTACTTTTATTTCCTTGTCACCGCCCACACGTGTGATCTTACTTTCCTGCAGCGCCCGCAGGACTTTAGCTTGAGCAGACAAACTCATGTCGCCAATCTCATCGAGAAACAATGTGCCGTTGTCAGCCAATTCAAATTTGCCCTGACGTTGCTTTATCGCCGAGGTAAATGCGCCTTTTTCGTGACCAAATAGTTCACTCTCAATAAGTTCTGATGGAATCGCAGCGCAGTTTACTTCAATAAAAGGGCCATTCGAACGATTGCTTTTTTCGTGTATTTGTCTGGCTACTAATTCTTTACCGGCCCCATTTCCACCTGTTATTAATACCCTGGCATCTGTTGGAGCCACTGTATCTATCAGTTCTTTGATTTTGCCAATGGCCTCGCTTTCTCCTACAATATTGGAACCTAGAACTTTATTCACTTTTTTCCGGAGAACCTTGGTCTCTTGTACCAATGCTCTTTGCTCACTCGCATTTCTAATGGTTACGAGTATTCGATTCAGGTCTAATGGTTTCTCAATGAAATCGTAGGCTCCTTTTTTGAGGGCTTCTACGGCAGTCTCAACAGATCCATGACCGGTAATCATAATTACAGGCAACTCAAGACCTTTCGCTTTGATCCGGTCGAGCAATTCCATTCCGTCCATTTTGGGCATCTTGATGTCGCAGAAAACGATATCGAATTGACCAGCTTCCAGTTTTTTCAAACCAGCCGCTCCGTCTTCTGCTTCTTCTACTTCGTATGATTCGTATTCGAGTATTTCTTTGAGTGCTTTGCGAATCGAAGCTTCATCATCAATAAGTAATATTTTGGGCATAATTGTATTTCGGTTATTTCACTTGCGGAGCAAATATCAGACCTTTCCGCGCTTACAAGATGTTTTACTCATTCCCAAGAAGGAACTTTGTCATAACCCCTTCTTTAAGAGAATACGAAGAATGAAGCATTTTTTCGAAGGGTTGTAGCGCAAGAATATGATGAACAAGATAACTAGCTATCGACATGTATTCGGCTCGAAGTTCAGGGATAACGGGATGTTTAAGTCGTTCTTCCAATGTTGAACCCAGAAGCCACTTATGAATTTCGGCGAACGAGGAAAGAGGAATTTCATTGATTAATTCTCCCTCTGGTGGCACGAGTTTATGGTTGTGAAAATGCAAGGAAGAGATTGTATCAAACGACCCAGAAGACCCTATAAGCCGTTTGCAAGGAAATTTCTGCAGCGCACTTTGCAATTGAACGAGGTGTTTCTCCAAAATTGCCTTCAGTTGTTGAACTCCTTCGGTACTAAGTTTTTCAACCGGTTTGATCATGTCTTGCAATCTACTTACACCCAATTGAAAACTTTGCTTCCAAAATATCTGTGTGCTGTTGGCTATGATGAATTCGACACTTCCACCCCCGATGTCCATCATGAGCGAAGGTTTTTCTCCCAATTCTAGTGTTTGACGAATACCTAAATAAATGAATTCAGCTTCTTCATCGCCATTTAATACACGTATATCAACTCCCGTCACCTTATTCACCGACCTCACGAAGTCGACTCCATTTTTGGCATCTCGCACAGCCGAAGTAGCGAAGCCTAAGATTTTTTCGCAGCCGAAATTCTTTGCATTCGTCGAATGTGAAAGCACAGCATCTACCCCGCGGATGAATCGTGATGAAGTGATCAATCCGTTTTCAAATGACCCTGACCCAAGTTTTACCCCAATCTTGTTTTCAAAAAGCGCATTCCACCCGTTGGCATGAATTTCTGCAACTAGCAAATTAAATGTGTTGCTGCCGCAGTCAATAATTCCAACTACCTTTTTTGTTACGCTTTGTATCTCATCCATTTCCATAATTCCTTATAAGTGGGCTTCTTGCCATACATCAAAATTCCCACACGATAAATGCGAGCTGCAAGCCAAACCGTAAATATGAAGGTGGCTACCAACAAGAGCATCGATACGATCATATACCACGTAATATGTCCTGTCATTGCAACTTTTACCATCATTACAACAGGCGAGGTCAAGGGTACCATACTGAAAATTTGTCCAGCCGCTCCCTCCGGATTGGCTATGAGAAATTCGGATACAACAAACCCGAAAATCAGAGGTATAGTAATAGGGGCCATAAATTGTTGTGTATCCGTCTCATTGTCTACCGCAGCTCCAATAGCTGCAAAGAGAGACGCATAAAGCAAGTATCCACCAATGAAATAGAATATGAACAAACCTATTTGAAGTGGCCAGTTGATCTCACTTGCAAGCTGAAGTATCTCTTGCATAGGTCCCGACTTTTGCATTTGCGCCATCACTTCGGGTTGAATAGTTCGAACTCCTCCTTGCTCAATTACCTGTGCAGGCAAAGCATCACCTCCCATCGAGGCTTGAACCACAGTGAATATGACCGTAGAAAGAACCATCCACAATACAAATTGTGTGAGCCCAACTAAACCAATTCCGATAACCTTTCCCATCATCAACTGAAATGGCTTTACAGAGCTGATGATGACTTCTACAATGCGGTTTGTTTTTTCTTCTATCACTCCGCGCATCACTTGCACTCCGTAGAGGAAAATGAAGAGATATATAAATACGGCAAACACAAATCCAACTACCGCTTTCTCCTGTGTTCTGTCAACTTTACCCAACTTCTCGATGTTCACTTCTTTGAAATCGATGTCCACTTTGATGCGCTGGTACTCGGAGTATTCGATATTCAAGTTCTTACCCACACGAAACTCTTCTATCGCATTTTCTATTTCTGTTTTTATTGCAGAACTCACTTGACCACTAGGCAGTCGCTTGAAATAAAAAGTGCAGGGCGAATTGTTCACCACCGCATCATCCATCTCAATCATTATGTTGTACGGAGACTCCTTAAAAGCGTCGGTGCCAATTTCTTGGTCGAGAAAGCTGTATTTTATTCTCTGTGATTGATTGTATTCAAACCTTTTTTCGAAACGACTTTCAAAATACTTTCCGGTGCTGTCAAACTGACTCACAGCGCCTGCTTTATCTACAATAAGTACTTCATAATTGGTCTCATCGTTCAAGGCAAAACTGATAGCCCCAAACATAAGGGCTCCAAACAAAAGAGGACCTAAAAAAGTCATGATGATGAACGACTTTTTCTTAACCCTTGTGAGATATTCTCTTCTGATGATTAATCCTATCTTGTTCATGACTGTGCGTTGTTAAAGTTGTTTACAGCCTCAATAAATATATCGTTCATACTAGGTAGTACTTCATGAACTGAAATAATTTCAACGGATCCAAGAACATTACTCAGCAACTGATTGAGGTTTTTGTCTTCTCCCAATTTGATCTGTGCTATCATGTGATCGTCTTCTTTTGTGCTATCAACAAGTTCAAAGAAAGCTCCAAGACTAATGGTTAAATCGAGGGCTGTGCCTTTGTATTGCAACTCATATGTGCGGGTTCTGAACTGATTTTTGATTTCTTTAACCGCGCCGCTCAATATTACTTCAGCCCGATTTACCAGCGCGATGTTGTCACAAAGCTCCTCTACTGATCCCATATCATGTGTACTCAGAATAATCGTTGTGCCACTTTCTTTTAATCGAAGCATCTCTGATCTGATCAACTCCGCATTTATGGGGTCAAACCCACTGAAGGGCTCATCAAGTATAAGTAGTTTCGGTTCATGGATCACCGTGGTAATGAACTGAATTTTTTGAGCCATACCCTTGCTCAGTTCTTCCACTTTTTTATCCCACCAACCCAAAATATCGAATCTCTTGAACCATTCGTGCAAACGTTTGCGGGCATCGTTGTATGATAGTCCCTTCAATTGGGCGAGGTAAAGACATTGCTCCCCTACTTTCATCTTCTTATACAAACCGCGCTCTTCGGGCAAGTAGCCGATAGCAGAGGTATGTTCCGGACTTAGTTTCTGTCCGAAGAATTGGACTTCGCCTGAATCAGGTCCCGTAATTTGATTTATGATTCGGATCAACGTTGTTTTACCGGCACCATTGGGGCCTAGCAAACCAAAAACCGTCTGCTCGGGTACAGTAATACTTACGTCTTTTAACGCATAATGTCCACTGTAGTTCTTAATAATGTTTTTCGCTTCGAGGGCGTTCATGGTATAAATTTTCTTGGCCCAAAACTAAGGAATGAAGCAGGTGAAGACACTTATTAAATTCAATTTGTGGAGCTAATCTCTTGCAAGCGGCATTAAAAAGGGTTGTACGGATAACAATTTTGAAATGCTCCCTCAGTAAACAGTATTTTCGTTCAAGTAGTTTTTTACGTAGTCTTCTACACCATCCTCAAGACTGCGAAATCCTTTGCTGTAACCTATTGAAAGTAATTTTGACATGTCGGCTTCGGTGAAATATTGATACTTATCTCTGATGTCTACCGGTGTGTCGATGAACGAGATATTTTCTTCCACCCCCATCGCGCGAAATGTTGCTGAGGCCAGATCTTTGAATGTTCTACTCTCTCCGGAACCTAAATTGTAGATCGCCGAATTTTTGCGGTGATGCATCAGAAACATGCATACTTCAACTACATCTTTCACATACACAAAATCGCGCTTCTGTCCCCCATCGGTGTAATCGCTGCGATGAGACCTGAAGAGTTTCATCTCTCCGCTTTTACCTATTTGATTGAAAGCGTGAAATATTACACTTGCCATCCGGCCTTTGTGGTATTCATTGGGTCCATATACATTGAAAAACTTTAAGCCAGCCCAAAAGAATGGTTGATCCTTTTGTTCCAAAACCCATTTGTCAAAGTCGTTTTTCGAATCACCATAAGGATTCAATGGCTTTAGTTTCGGTATAATGCTATGATCGTCTTTGTATCCAAAAGCACCATCTCCGTATGTTGCTGCAGAGGAAGCATATACCAAAGGAATTGACTTCTCAGTGCAGATTTTCCAAATTTCTTTCGAATAATTCAAATTGAGTTCATCAAAAACCTGAACATCAAATTCAGTTGTATCTGTTCTGGCTCCCAGATGAAATACAAATTGCACTTGATCTTCGTTTGCTTCCAACCATTTTGGGAACTCCATTCTATCGACAAGATGGAGAAATTTTTTCTCGCTGTAATTCCTCCTTTTTTCGACATGGCTGAAATCATCCACTAAAACGAGGTCAAAGAATCGCTCTTCATTTAATCTTGTCACAAGACAACTTGGAATAAAGCCGGCGGCTCCGGTTACAACAATCATATTCTGGTCATTTGAGTGTACAAAAGTAGTGGCTTGTCTCCGCAGTTTTGTTAGTGAAACTCTCGGACTTAGGATTTTTTTCCTGTTTTGCGCATGTGAGTTTGTTTAAAATAACGTATGCTAAGGGATACAAGATACATCAACAAGCATATTTTCCAAAGGGACGCCGAAAACCCATCTTGTGATTTGGGTGCATTTGAAAGCGTATCAGTACGTACCGTGAAATATAAATCCAGAAAGCGCCTGTCATTGAAGACTTTCAGTGATATAATAAATTTCATCTGCTAATTTGGGTTAAACCCAGAATCCGCATTGGCATTCGCTATGAAGTGCTAAACCCCAAAGATAGCAAGTGCTCTCGCAAGATTTTTATTTGATGGTGTATATTC
>JAWXBG010000201.1:0-5629 GCA_034439875.1 Flavobacteriales bacterium | reverse complement strand
ATCCGCAGAAGGGGGACCTGCGAACATTTTGAAAGTTGAACAGCTCTTGGCTGCGCTATGAGCTTTTCATTTCCATATATTCCCTATGCTTAAGCGAGCTTAGCATAGGGAATATATGGAAATGAAAAATCCGCCCGAGGGCGGATTTGTTCAACTTTCAAAATGTTTGCGGAGAGAGAGGGATTCGAACCCCCGGAGCTATTACACTCAACAGTTTTCAAGACTGCCGCAATCGACCACTCTGCCATCTCTCCGCGGCAAAAATAGTCCCATTTTTTACTTGTCCAAATCAAGTTCTATTTTCTTGCCTTAAGCAACGATTCATATCAAAAGTGTATCTTTACTGAAACTATTCAGAATGAGACTTCTATTTACATTATTTCTCGCTTTTTGCCTTGCACAAGATTCTTTTGCACTGTGGGCTTATATGAATTCTTACCTGTTTCATGTTCCCGGTGAAGGACCATACATGGAAGTGGTTGTAAGTGTAGATGGTAAAACCCTTGATTACAAGGAGATTGAGACTGGAGTCTTCCGTTCTTCAGTAGAAATTATCATGGTTGTGTACAAAGGAAACGAAATTGCTTCTTACAAAAAGATCAACCTAGAATCTGATGATTTAGCTAAAGGTGAATATGCGGATCTCATGTCTGTAGAGCGTTTCCCGCTTCCCAACGGCAACTATTCCTTTGAAGTAACCATTAAAGATCTCCTAACAATTTCTGGTAGTTCCGAAACCCAAGTAAGTCCATGGGTCATAAATCATCCCGAAAATTCCCCATTTGTTTCATCTGTAGAGTTTATTGGGGCTTATTCTCCAACAACTGAGGAAAATGCCTTTTCTAAAAGTGGCTTTGATATTGTTCCCTGGGTAAGCAGCCATTTTGAATCTTCCTCTGAAGTGATGATGTATTATGCCGAGTTATACAACACCGACAAGTCTTTTGGTGAAGGTGGGGCATTTGTATTTCAATCCTACGTAGCCAATGCGGATGGTACTCCCATCGAAAACACGAAACGTATCAAAAGAGAAAAGGCGAAACCCGTTATTGCAGGCATTCACCAAATGGACATCAAGGGTTTAGCCACCGGCGACTACCTGATGGTGCTTGAAATTCGCGATAAGAACAATGAGCTTATCCACTCTGGTTCCTCTCCATTTACGCGCACATTCATTCCGTCTTTGGTGAAAGTGGAACCTACAAAAGATGAAGTAGCACAGTCGTTTGCGGCATCCTTTACCAACAAAGATTCACTATATGCTGTCATAGAATCTCATCTACCCATTGCCAATACTTTAGAGAGAAATTCGATAGACAATGCCGTTCCAGTAGCAACTCTTGAACAGATGCAGAGTTTTATCTATTCTTTTTGGCTCAGTCATTCTCCCGAAAATCCCGAAGCAGGGTATCGCTCTTATAAAGGTGAAGTAGATGTAGCTCAAAAAGCTTTCGCAACCAGAATTCGCAAGGGTTGGCAAACAGATAGAGGTAGAGTCTATCTGCAATATGGTAGACCAAACACTCGAATCGAAAGACCTCATTCTACTGATTATTTCCCATTTGAGATCTGGCATTACTATGAGACAAAAAATCTTCACGATCGTCGTTTTCTCTTCTACAATCCAACATTGGGCGGAGATTATGAATTGCTACACAGCGATATCCCTGGAGAAATACAAAATCAAGACTGGAAACTCCTTGCTCGACAGCGTGGAATGGACACTCCTGTGAATACAAGTCAAAGGCAATACGACAATAGAGACACATACAGCGGTGATGAATTGGAGGAATTGTTCTATAATCCTCGCTGATCCGTATTTTCGGGGCCTTTTCCAAATCATTTGTGAAACAAACAGCCGTAGTAATCCTCAACTGGAACGGAAGGAAATACCTCGAAAAGTTCCTACCTCTTGTTGTTGAGCACAGCCGAGAATTGGCCGATGTGGTAGTGATTGACAATGCTTCTAAGGATGATTCTATTTCTTTCATTAGCGCTCATTTCCCTGAAGTATTGATCATTAAGCTTGAAAAAAATCATGGTTTCGCCAAGGGTTACAATCTGGGTTTAGCGCAAATTCAGCACGAATTCCTCGTCCTGCTCAACAGCGATGTAGAAGTGACAAGTGGTTGGATAGAACCATTGGTCGCATACATGGAGGCTGAACCTACGATGGCAGCATGTCAGCCAAAAATTCTTGATTACAATCGAAAGACGCATTTTGAATATGCAGGAGCCGCCGGTGGCTACATGGATAAAGACGGTTTTGTGTTTTGTGCCGGTCGAATTTTTAACGAATTTGAGGAGGATATTGGTCAATATACCGCAAACCAAGAAGTCTTCTGGGCGAGTGGTGCGGCTATGTTTATCAGACGACATGCTTATATGGAAGTGGGAGGTCTTGATGAAGATTTTTATGCCCACATGGAAGAAATAGACCTTTGCTGGCGACTGAAGAATCGAGGTTATTCAATTGGCTCTTGTCGTTCTTCCCATGTTTATCATGTTGGCGGCGGAACTTTAGATAGATTAAATCCCCTGAAAACGTATTTAAATTTCCGCAACAACTTATACATGTTGTTGAAGAATTATAGAAATGGCAGCGTGCTCATCAAACTTTGCAGAAGAATGACACTCGATGGAATTGCTGCATTCCGATTTCTGACAGAGGGTAAGATGACGTATTTTTTAGCGGTGCTGCGTGCTCATTTTACTTTTTACACGAAGGTTCCTTTGATGCTCCGAAAAAGAAAAGCAGAAGCAGATTTGGGCACCAAAGTGAATCTAACCGGCATGTATAAAAGGAGCATCATTAATCAATTTTTCCTTAAGAAAAATGCGATTTTTTCGTCTTTGAAGGAGTCAGATTTTTATTGAGATTTCGCCTTTCAAACTGAAAGACAAAATCGATGTTTCCTCGTGCTCCATTTGTACGCCTGCTTATTCCATTTATGTTAGGCATAGTCATACAACCCTTTACCGGATTGTTTTGGCTCAATGCGTTCTACATTCTTTTCTCGGTTTTAGGGGCTTTGCTGATTTATCAAGCAATTATTCGCCAGAACGAAAAATTTGTTCATCGTCAGCGGTACGGTTTTTTACTAAACGTGCTTTTGTGTTCGACTGGACTTTTTCTTTCCTGTGTTCAGAGCCAGTGTCTTTCCGATTGCCACATAGATCATATAATTGAAGATGTGGTAGCCTTGGAATTGGTTTTGATAGAAAAGCCGGTCGAAAGAGTGAAATCGTATCGATGTTTTGCGGAGATAAGAGGAGCTCAAGCAGATAGCATTGGCGCTGCAGAGGGAAATATCCTCATTTATTTTGGAAAATGCGAAGGAGTAAGAAGTCTTGCACCGGGACATCGCATTGTTTGCTATGGAAAAATCCAAAAACCTCCAACGCCGAAGAATCCAGGAGAGTTTAATTACGCCGCATATTTAAAACGAAAAGGATGTACGGCTCAAGTATATCTTGATAGTACATCTTGGAAGTTGATGAGGAATCAAACAGACAATTTCCTATTTGTTCGATGGCGTGAATTTATGTTGGAGAGATTCAGAAAATACGTGGATGAAGGAGATGTCTTTCAGGTTTTATCTGCTTTGGTACTCGGGAAAACAAGTGAGCTCGACCGCGATTTGATGGCGCATTACTCAGGAGCCGGAGCCATTCATATACTGGCGGTATCCGGTTTGCATGTAGGATTGTTGTATCTTCTGCTTGTTCAGATGTTCAAACTTATTTTTGGTACACGGGCCAAGTGGATAAGATTTACATTGATTGCTTTGGTGCTTTGGACTTATGCTGCAATAACAGGATTTTCACCGTCCGTTCTGCGATCCACAGTAATGTTTTCCGCGGTATTAATCGGAACAAGCTTGAATAAGAATTCCGATATTTTCAACAGTCTCGCCTCGTCGGCTTTTGTGCTCTTGGTCTTTAATCCGCAAATGATATATGACATAGGATTTCAAATGTCTTATTTGGCAGTCATAGGAATAGTGGTATTTCAAAAGGGATTCGAATCTCTCGTTTATTTTAAGAGTGGTATTATGTATCGTATTTGGCAATTGACCTCTGTTTCTTTGGCTGCACAGATCATAACTTTTCCCTTAGGTCTCTATTATTTCGGGCAGTTTCCAAATTATTTTCTGATAGCCAACCTGCTTGTTATTCCATTGTCAACGGGCATTCTTTATCTAGCAATATTCTTTTTCATAATTTCGTGGATCCCTTTTCTAGCGGAGTGTACAGGCTGGTTGCTGTCTCGTTCCACTGAATTACTCAATTACATTGTAGAGGTTACGGATGAATTGCCGTGGAGTAAAACCGAAGATGTTTCTATCAGCATTTTGTGGTGTATCGTTTTAATGGTGATATCTTTTTTATTCACCTACATGTGGCAACACAAAAGATCGAATTGGATCGGTATGGTGGCGATGTCCATTTCCATTTTAATCATTATATCGACTATTGAAGAAATATACATGCGACGCGAGTCACCCACAATTTGCTTTCATTCGTTGCGGGAGGGACTTGCAGTTTCGTATTTAATCGACGATAGAATTTATTATATCTATATGAAGGAGGATATGGCAGCCGATGGGATTGTGCATAGAAGTTTAGCAGGATATTGGAGAAACAGCGGTAGGGAAGTAGCGCAATTCATCAATCTTTCTGATAGTATACGTTATGGTGATCAGTACATTATTGAAAGCGAAAATGCAATATTTACAGAAACGGCGAGTATATCCATAGATCCAAAGACAGTTTTATTTTCCGAAAAAATCCTTGGCTTTGTAATTTTGGATAAAACGCAGAGCAAACTCGACAGCTTATCCATAAATAGTTTGGCGGAGCACAGCGCGATGCTTGTAGTGTCTGCAGATATGAGCAAATATAAATTCAACAAATTATTATCTCGATTGCGACCTGAATTTCATGAACGGATACATTGGCTGGGAGAAGGAGCTTTGGTAGTGGGGGGAGGGAATTAGTGAATGTGGGAATTAGTGAATTAGTGGATTAGTGAATTGGCGAATTGCGTTGGGGAGTAAGCATCATTTCAGACACATTCTCAGATGAGCAGAATTAGTGAATTGGTGGATTAGTGAATTGGCGAATTGCGCTGGGGAGCAAGCATCATTTGAGACACATTCGTAGATTAACAGAATTAGTGAATTAGTGAATTAGTGAATTGGCGAATTGCGTTGGGGAGAAAGCGGCGTATGAGACACATTCTCAGATTAACAGAATTAGTGAATTAGTGGATTGGTGAATTGGCGAATTGCGTTGGGGAGTAAGCATCATTGAGACACATTCGTAGATTAATAGAATTAGTGAATTAGTGGATTAGTGAATTGGCGAATTGCGTTGGGGAGTAAGCATCATTTGAGACACATTCGTAGATTAACAGAATTAGTGGATTAGTGAATTAGTGAATTGCCTTGGGGAGCAAGCGCCATTTGGGTCGACACATTCCCACATTCCCACATTCCCACATTATCACATTCCCTCATTCCCTCATTCCCACATTATCACATTCCCACATTCTCACATTCGCTAATTATTTCTCAAAAAAAAGGGTCATCTTTCGACAACCCCTTTACTTGATTCAACAAAAAGT
>JAWXBG010000200.1:0-5704 GCA_034439875.1 Flavobacteriales bacterium | reverse complement strand
TTGTAGAATGTGTGCGGGATTCTCAAATCTAAGCGATAGAATACTGCATTCATCGGCAAAATTAGGGTGCAATTTTTCTATCGCTTGATTTGGGTTTATATAGCTCTAATCTCTGCTCAGCCGAGACAACAGCTTCTATAACGGCATTGACCACTTCGTGCATGCTAGATGCTGTGGCGCATTGCCCAAAAAAAACTTCCAATGCGCAATGCAGCATGGACTATTTATTTTGGAGAATTGGTTTTTCCCGAATCACGCGATGGAGATATCGGAATGCTTAAGTCGAACTATTACTTTGCTCCATCGTGTAGATTCGAGAATCCCGCAGCGCATTAACCTCAAGACACTTCCAATGCGGGATTATTTGATGGTGTCTATTCATACCTCAGGAATAAAAAATCGAGAATGTGCTTGATATCAAAGGGGGCTAGTGCTGCAATAGATTTCAAATGCGGATTCTAGGTTTAATTTACGGTTTGAACGCACAAGATTGTGACTTATACCCAAATTTGAATACTACTTGCACGTTATGTTATAGTTTTCTTATTTTCACCAACGTTATGGCGTTTAATTCTGTTTTTAGCTGGGTCCTTAAAAAACGTATTCACCAGATCGAACTTTTTAAAAAGTATCCGGTCGAGGTGCAGGGAGAGCTATTCCAAAAATTGCTTGATGAATCGGCTCTTACGCGCTTTGGACTGGAACATAATTTTGGAAGTATCCGGCGCGTACAAGATTTTAAAAAAGCGGTACCGATAAGGAAATACGAGGACTATAAAGATTATATTGAATTGCTTCGCGAAGGTCAGCAAAATGTTCTTTGGCCATCGAGACTCAAATGGTTCGCAAAAAGCAGCGGTACAACAGACGATCGCAGCAAGTTTATTCCAGTAAGCAAAGAGGCACTCGAAGAATGTCACTACAAAGGCGGAAAAGATCTTCTTTCTCTGTACTATCAACAAAAACCAGACGCACAACTCTATAGCGGTAAAAATCTGGTGATCGGTGGCAGCAGCAAAATCAATCCGTTCAATGAAGAAGGATACACCGGCGATCTTTCTGCTATCATCATTCGCAACCTTCCTCTTTGGGTTGAATTAAAGCGAACCCCATCGCGAGATATTGCCCTCATGGATAACTGGGAAGAGAAGATCGAAAAGATGGCCCGTGCTACTATGAACGACGATGTGACCATGATTGTAGGTGTGCCGAGTTGGACCCTTGTTTTGCTCAAGCGTATTCTTGAAATAACAGGCGAAGAAGGCATTATGGATGTTTGGCCAAACCTAGAACTGTTTTGTCATGGTGGCGTGAGCTTCAAACCATATCGCTCACAGTTCGAACAGATAATGGGTAAACGCGGAATTAACTACATGGAAACTTATAATGCCAGCGAAGGTTTTTTTGGAATTCAAGATAGATTAGACCGCGATGATTTGCTACTCATGCTCGACTATGGCATTTTCTATGAGTTTTTACCTATGTCGGAAATCGATAGTAAAAATCCAAGAACAATCGGATTAGACGAAGTTGAAATCGGAGAAAATTATGCCCTCATTCTCTCGACAAACAGCGGGCTTTGGCGATATATGGTAGGCGATACCATTCGATTTACATCGAGATTTCCTTTTAGAATTCAAGTAAGTGGTAGAACCAAACATTTTATCAATGCATTTGGTGAAGAACTTGTCATAGAAAATGCAGACGATGCGCTCAAAGTGGCCTGCGAACATACAGGGGCGGTGATTTCGGACTACACAGCAGGACCTGTCTATATGGGCGATGACGCAAAAGGCGCTCACGAATGGCTCATCGAGTTTGAAGTAGAACCCAACGACCACTGTCAATTTGTAAGTGTCCTTGATGACTCTCTGCGAATACTGAACAGTGATTATGATGCAAAAAGAGCTTTTAATCTGAACCTAAAGGAGCCAATTGTAAAGGCGATGCCCCGCGGAACTTTTTATGAATGGCTGAAGCAAAAGGGCAAATTGGGAGGTCAGCATAAGGTGCCACGACTGAGCAACGACCGCAAGTATCTAGAAGAGGTACTAAATTTGTATGTAACCGGCGAATGAGTTTATTCTTCACTTTACTAATGTCTATCGGATATGTGCTTACACTGGAGCGCGAAGTGGATTTGACCTGTACCAATTTCACCACTGATGAACTGGGATATGTCTATCTGATTTGCCCCGATCACATAGAAAAATTGGATGTAAACGGAGATGTTATGTTTCGATCATCCGACTTAGGCTTAGGAGATATTTTTTTGGCAGATGCCACAAATCCACTAAAACCTTTTGTCTACTACAGGGATCAAAACATTATAGTCAGTTTCGACAACACGTTGAGCTCGCAGGGAAATGTGATTGATTTAAAAGTATCTGATTTCGGGCAGATAGAACTCGTTGGCGCATCGCGCGATAATTCTTATTGGCTATGGAATACAGCGGGTAATGAACTTATCAGAGTCAACAAAGATCTTGAAAGAATTAATACAACACCAAACTTGGGGGTGCTCACCGGCATGAGTATTGCCCCGATTCAAATAATTGAGACCGCTACATCAGTTTATCTCGTTGATCCAAAAAATGGAATTTTAGAGTTCGATGTTTTTGGAACTTATAGAAGGTTGATACCGATAACATTTAGACATCAAATTCAGGTTTCAGGTGAATTGATTTTTTATTTGTCCGATGCCGGAAATGAACTTCATGTTTTGAGTATCAGTCTAGTGGGTGAGGATATTATCACTTTACCCTCTACTCCAACCGGACACGTGGAATACCGCGGTGGGCGCATGTTTTACGTTAGTGGAAAAAAACTTCAGGTTTACAAGGTAGATTCTTTGAGAGATTAGCCTTTAACACCCTAAAAGTTTTTACTTTCGGCCTTTGACTTTCTAATAGTACCTAAACATTATGCACGTAGCTATTGCCGGAAATATCGGTTCGGGAAAAACAACTCTGACAACTTCGTTGGCCAAGCACTATAAGTGGCAGCCTCACTTTGAAGAGGTTGACGACAACCCATACCTTATAGACTTTTATAAGGATATGCAACGCTGGTCCTTCAATTTACAAGTCTATTTTCTAAAACATCGTTTCAGACAATTGATGGAATTGGAAAAAAGTGGCAAAAAGGTTATTCAGGATAGAACCATCTATGAAGATGCTCACATCTTCGCTCCCAATCTACACAGCATGGGTTTGATGACTACCCGCGATTATGAAAATTATTTTGATCTGTTCACCATAATGGATGATTTTATCAAGGCTCCTGATCTCTTGATTTATCTCCGAGCAAGCGTTCCTGTATTGGTTCAAAATATCCAGAAAAGAGGACGAGAATATGAAGAAGCCATTCGCCTCGATTACCTTACTCGACTCAACGAGCGATATGAAGCTTGGATTTCAACCTATCACAAAGGTAAATTGCTCGTGATTGATGTAGATGAAAATCGCTTCCACGACAGTCAAGAAGACTTGGGCACTATCATAGCCGGTGTGGACTCACAGTTGCACGGATTATTCAAATAGAATAAGTGAACAATGATTAAACCCAAAATCTGCATTGGAAATCTATTGCAGCGCTAACCCACTTTGATATCAAGGACTTTCTCGATTTTTATTCTTGATGTATGAATATACACCATAAAAAAAAATCTGGCGAAAGCACTTGCTATCTATGGGATTTAGCACTTCACAGCGAATGCCAATGCGGATTCTGGGTTAAATGAACTTTTCTTCAGGAAAAAAAAGGCCTCAATTGAGACCTTTTTTAATTTATAAATAATACCGCATTGGACTATTACAGATTCATAAACGGTATTATCACTTCATACCGAATCCTACTGCGGATTTTGGGATAAACCCAATTCAAGCGATGGAGATCTCGGAGTTCATTGTTCGTGTTATGTCTTCCAGCAGCGCATTACTTACCAAACACTTCCAATGCGCAATGCGGGTTAAAATAGTTTGGACTATTTTATAAGCAGAATTGGTATTATTTCGTTCCGACGAGTGTGAAATGGATCAAAATTTCATCATTGATTAATTTATCGCCAAGTCCGGTTTCGAATTTGCCTGATCGGAATTTCACATTGTACAAACTGCGATCGACCTTGAATAAACCATTGGCACCGAGTTTTCCTGAGCCATCAGTTGAGATGTTTATCTCTGCGCTGCATGGTTGTGTAACACCTTTTATAGTTAGATTACCATTCACATTGTATTCGCGGCTGTTTTTGGCAGATACCGATGTGATGGTATAAGTAGCCTCAGGGAAACTTGATACATCAAAGAAATCAGGGGATTTCAAATGCCCTTCTAGTTTTGCTTTTCCATCATCTTTAATATCGGTATTCACGATTGTATTCATGTCGAGTACCATCTGACCGCCGAGCAGTCTTCCGTTTTCAACATTTATAGTCCCCGATTTGATTTTTACATTGCCGGTGTGGGTCTTGCCGCTGGCTTCTCTTCCCACCCAAGTAACTACCGATTCGCTGCTCGAAACATTATAACCACCTGTTGATGGACCGGACATGACCTCCATTTTCTTTTCGTCCTGCGCTGTAGTTGTGCTATCTCCACCAAAATTCAATTTATAATAACACTTCTGAAATTCAGTATCAAATTGCGGATTCGATTGACGCATTGAATCGCAAAAATTCGTATTTGGCCCTTTCATGCCGGTGCTATATCGTTCTTTAGCACAAGCACATGCATCCGGTGGCAACACCTTTTCTTTACAGGCTGTAATGGCAAGAAGTCCTGAGAACAGGATTGCTTTTGAAAAATTATTCATTCTCGTGAATTAATATTTCTGAATTGTTTTCTACTAGCTGCTCCACTTTAGGCTGAACATTCAGATCAGTGTGTGCAGGTTTAAGTTTGGTAATGTGGGGAGCAATGATCAAAGCTACAATTGAAGTAAGCTTAATCAAAATGTTCATCGAAGGACCCGAAGTATCTTTGAATGGATCACCTACGGTATCTCCTGTTACAGATGCTTTGTGAGCCTCGCTTCCTTTGAATTCCATTTTACCGTCTATCATCACACCTTTTTCAAAGCTCTTCTTTGCGTTGTCCCAAGCACCACCAGCATTATTTTGGAAAATACCGAGCAACACACCACTCACAGTAATACCTGCCAAAAACCCACCTAGTGGCTCAGGTCCAAAAATGAAACCAACCAATGCCGGTGAAATTAATGCTATCAGACCAGGAGCGATCATTTGACGAATAGAGGCCTGCGTAGAAATACTTACACACTTTTCATATTCTGGTGTTGCAGTTCCTTCCATAATTCCGGGAATCTCCTTGAACTGGCGACGCACTTCTTTCACCATATCCATGGCGGCTTCGCCAACAGCAGATATAGCTAAAGATGAAAAGATGAAAGGGATCATTGCTCCTACAAACAACATGGCAAGAACAGGAGCTTTGTAGATGTCTATGGTTTGAATACCGGCAATTCCAACATAGGCGGCAAAAAGGGCAAGTGCTGTGAGAGCTGCGGAGGCAATGGCGAATCCTTTTCCTGTTGCAGCGGTAGTATTACCTACAGCATCCAAATTATCTGTGCGTTCTCTTACTTCTTTTGGCAAGTGGCTCATTTCAGCTATTCCACCTGCATTATCTGCAATTGGACCAAATGCATCTATTGCCAATTGAATGCCTGTAGTTGCCATCATACC
>JAWXBG010000199.1:0-5149 GCA_034439875.1 Flavobacteriales bacterium | reverse complement strand
TCTTGTCCTTTGGCAAAAAAAGCTTTGTCTAAACCATCTCTGGCGATTTCTGTTTGCTGTGCACTAAAAGTTCGACAATTTTCCATTCGATATACAAGCATATCAATTGGAAGAGATATTACTTTTGGAGAGAGGGATTCGCTTCTGAAGTCATAGATTGTCTCACCAAATTCACTGGATGACTCCATTCGTTTGGATATAGTAGCTTCTCGCTCAGATCTTGGGACGATTTTTATTGTGTATGCCATGTCAAAGTTTCTTCATTCGAATGCAACAACAAGGATCGGTACAGTAATTACTCTATCAAAGAGTTGGAGTTCTTTAATTACACGTTCTGCGTTCGCAATATTGTCGCCAATAATTTTTGCTGCGATCTTAGTTGGTAGAGCTAAAGCTGCGGCTTCGATCTTTTGGCTTTGAAATAGGTATTGCATCTTAAGGAGATCGTAAGGTGCCCGACTCATATTTCCTGTTTGAAGCTGAAAAGCAAGATCATCTTTCAGGGCAAAAACTTTGAGACCATGATTTTGGTCAAGATCAACGTTAAGTGCCCACCCTTCGTTGAGGAATTCAGTTTCTACGTGGTTTCTGATTTCTGAAGTGCATCGCGGTTCAATACGAACTGAAGGTGCTTCAAATACATCTGTCAGCCATTCTATAAGGTCACGCTGCTCCCATTGTGCACCAGCACTATGATGATTTTCGTATGTGTAGGCAAGCTTCATATAATCACTTTTCTAGGTTATTAGGGTCATACACGGGTTTGTTCATTGGACGCGTGCGAAGTGTTCCTGCATGAAGTTGCCGAATCCTTTCACGTGCGATATTAATGTAGCCTTGATCGAGATCACAGCCAAACGCGTTTCGCTTATGTTTTAAGGCTGCAATAGCCGAGGAACCAACACCAAGATATGGGTCTAAAACACTATCACCTTCATTTGTCAAGGCTAAAATCAACCTCTCGACAAGACCTACAGGAAATTGACAGGGATGATCAGTTTTCTCCACATGATTCGATTTGACGTTTGGAATATCCCAAACATCAGAAGGATTTTTACCTAAAGGATTGCTAGATAACTCTCCCTTGTTTGGTCCTTTAAAGTGTTTCTTGTTAGGATACTTTGATGGTACTCTTACTGGATCAAGATTGAATGTGTAATCATCAGATTTTGTAAACCAAAGAATAGTCTCATGCCGCCCAGAAAGACGCTTCTGACAATGTAAGCCGTGACCAAATGTCCACACGATACGGTTCCGTAATTGAAGTCCGTGATTTTTGAAGAGTGGATATAGTAAAATGTCTAAAGGAAACACCTCACCATTATCAACATGGTTTCCAACTTGCCAGCAAATTGACCCCCTTGGACTGAGAACTCTAACTGCTTCAGCAATGCAAGCTGCCTGTTCTTCGATATACTTTTCCTGAGAT
Organism: Flavobacteriales bacterium; assembly: GCA_034439875.1. Taxonomy (GTDB): domain Bacteria; phylum Bacteroidota; class Bacteroidia; order Flavobacteriales_D; family Sanyastnellaceae; genus JAWXBG01. The sequence continues at coordinate 3,720 of JAWXBG010000199.1, read as the reverse complement.
TTTCGCTTTTCATACTCCTTACCCAAATTATAAGGGGGTGAGGTTACAATAAGATCCATAGATTCATCTGCAAGGCGGCGCATAAACTTCAAATTGTCTTCACAAGCAATTTTGGTTTCTCCAGCATGTGGAAATCTTTTTATTATAAGGGAATTTTGATTTGCTCCATTGCGCAAGAGGGTAACTTTGCTCATAATAGATTCTCACTTTAGTCTGGTGATAAACGAAAAGTTCATTTTGTTTTATACAATGTGATTTACATTCCTTCAATTAACAACATATAACTCAATAAAATTGAATCCAGATAGTTTTGACTTATATTCTGAGTCTATAAAAGTATCCTTTTACAAAGGTAGTACACTATAGTGGGTGAAGCAATCAATTTTGCAATATTCTTATATTCAACTCATTCTCAGTCAGTCTTCTGCCATAAATTCCTAAACCATCAAGGCGTTATAGGCCTTTAAAGCTATTTGTAATGCAATGCTCCTTCGGATTCCTACTTGATAACTCGGATTGTATTCTCTTGAATTTGGTTGAAGGCCTGCCGTGCATATTAAACGTTGTTTTTATAGAATCTCGGCAGAAAGCAGTCGTCAATTAAAACTAATGAAGTCTATCAAAACTACACAAATATCATTTTCACTTTACTATAGAGTTATATGGAAGACATGAGGAAGCCTACGATATCCTTCGGTTTGGACAATGAATATACCCGTAATCCCTTTACCTCTGACCAACCTACCACCTGTCCGAAATATGGAGTCAAGACAGATGTTGTTCTTGATATGTCGCATACGGCGGGTAGGATGGGCGTGCAGGAGTGTTTGGGCTGTGGGTATCAATTTATTGTTCAAATTGTAAAGAATAGTACCATAGAACAAACACTGTGATTTTGAGTATGGATACTTACGTAAGGCTAGGCCATCAGCAGTTCTACTTTATTTCTATCACTCCATTGTCATTCTCCTGCTGCCATCTCATTTCAATTTCCTATTTTCACTTCGTATTTAAATTATACTTGACAGGAAAGCTTCCAATTGAACACACTGCCCTTCATACCAAACCATACATACAATCGCCGGCGGGATATCCATGCTGTGTATGGAGGTAATCCTCAAAGTGGTATATCCAACTCTGCATCTCAACCATACATTTTTATTTTCTCCGGTAAGTCTGGTCATCAACATGGCTATCAGGATGGCTGGGAAAACCCCAATATTTTCTCTTACACCGGAGAGGGGCAAGTCGGTGATATGCGTTTTATAAGGGGCAATTTAGCCCTAAGAGATCACAAAGCAAACGGTCGGCGGGTATTCCTCTTTGAAAGTGATGGTCGGGGATCAGCAACGTTTATTTGCGAGGTAGAAGTCTTTGATGCTGACTATTTTGAAACACATGATACATCCGGTAATCAACGTATAGGGATCAAATTCTTCTTTAAACGAACAGGAGCCTATATACCCGTTGATGCTTCTCAAATTCATACGGTTCCTATAGCAGCTGAGCACGCTGAAATTTATGGATTGAAACTGCCCAATGTCACTGAGCGTCATGGACTAGTTACCTCAAGAGTTGGGCAAGGTGCTTATCGTCAGACCATCCTTCATCGGTGGGAATATAAATGTGCGGTCACAAGCTTCGATAAACTTGATGTATTGATTGCATCTCACATCTTACCTTGGTCTGAGTCGACCGATGAGGAGCGATTAGATCGCCATAATGGAATCCTGCTTTCCCCCACGTACGATGCCTTATTCGACCGCCATCTCATCACTTTTGAAAATTCCGGCAAAATCCTATTATCAGAATCAATTGAATCCAAAGCTTACCACAAGATAGGGGTGATCGGCACCGAATTGATTAAAGGCTTATCTGCTGATAACCACCACTATCTCGAAAAACACCGCCAGCGTTTTTATGATCACCATTAGCGTTGTCTGCGGTATCATCTGGCAAGAAGATAAGATTTTTATCGCCCGACGCAAACCAGATAAAAGTCTTGGTGGCCATTGGGAGTTTCCTGGTGGAAAAATTGAAAAAGGTGAGGATCCTCTAGTAGCTTTGAAAAGGGAGTTGTTGGAAGAACTTGGCATGAAAATCAAAGACATACACTATTTTGGTCAACATAACCATAGCTATGAGACTTTTGATATAAATCTAGTAGCATATTCATGTCAATTTGTAGAAGCTACTTTTGAAATGACAGACCATGATGCTTATGCTTTTAAATCAAAAGAGGATTTGGTAAAATATCGCTTTGCTCCTGCTGATATTAATTTTGTGCAGCAATTATTAACCCTTTAAAAGTAGATTCATGAAATCAATAGTTATCCTACTATTTATCGTCTTGACACCTCTTTACTCCTTTGCTCAAGACACCATTGACGTTGTAGAAAAAACAATTAAAATAGGTGGTCTTTCAAGAGAAGTAGAATACGATGGATTTGCCGAGGGTGATAAAGTTATTTTTAATCTCATAGTTGAAAATAAAAAAGACCTTAAAGACATAAAAATATCCGAATATCCAAATAGCGTAAAGTTTGCAGAACACGAATCTAAACTTATTCAAAACAAGGTCTTAAACATTGCCAGAAATGGGATTTATGTTTTCGAATACTACAATTCGAATATCAGTGGTCGAACCATTCATGTAAAAATTCAACGAGTTCCTAAATCAGAAAGCACCAAATATTTCAATACCAATATTAAATGGGTTAATGCGATTGATACTTCCTATACTACGAAAGAAAATACAATTCTCATAAGCTCAGACACTTCATTTGTAAACGTTATAGATTCCAAGGTTTGGGTTCATTCTCAGACAAATAGAAACCCTAATAAAACTATTGTTGATTTCACTATTCCAATGAATACGATCAAGTGGACTTATTGGATTGGTGTTGGTAACGAGGGACAAGAAGCGTTTCAGCAAGATCAAACAAATTTTTCTAAAACCGGGGCAAGCATTATTGGTACTATTAACCCTTTAGCAGGGTTTGCTTTTGAGCTCTTTACGATGACACAGGCTACCGGCGGAGAAAATGTAAAATATTATTTCATGAGGACATTAGAAGATGCCCAAAATTTCATGGGCGTATTGGAATTTATGCAATTCAAGAGCGGTGATATTATTACTGATTCTGGACTCATCAACTTTGGGGCAAAAACGAATGAAAAGTTTTACATCGGTCTTGAGAATGATAATGTGATGCAGGGCATTGATGTTACTGTAAAAATTCTAGCTGTGGTGGTTACCAACAAATATGAAAAAGTTATTGAAAAAATTCCAATCTACACCAACAAATCCATTCCTGTAAATGTAGATTAGAAGCCTACTGCATCCACCCTCTCCTCCCCCACCGCCATAGGACCCGTAACCTTGCGGAACCTCACCATTCGGGCAGCAGCATTTGAAGGGAGGTGCCAAAAGGGGATTAGGAGGTTAAGGGCTGAGAAGGTTAATGGCTAAAATAGATCATTGAGCTACAAACTTTTAGTGATATTCGTGCAATCACTTCAATCTTCAATTACCATTACACCTCTTGAAATATATCTATCAACTGACCAACCTACCACCTGTCCGAAATGTGGAGTCAGGACGGATATAGTTCTTGATATGTCGCATACGACCGGCAGGATGGGCGTGGAGGTGTGTTTGGGGTGTGGGTATGGGTTTATTGTTCAAAGTTAAGTAGGTAGTGCGTAAAGGTTTATGTG
>JAWXBG010000198.1:0-28798 GCA_034439875.1 Flavobacteriales bacterium | reverse complement strand
TGGAAATCTATTGCAGCACTAACCCCCTTTGATATCAAGCACTTTCTCGATTTTTATTCTTGATGTATGAATATACACCATCTAGTAAAAATCTTGCGAGAGCACTTGCCATCTTTGGGTATATTAATTCATAGCGAATCCCAATGCGGATTCTTGGATTATTTTCATGATGGATCGAGTTTGAAGAATCAACATCCAGAAAATATCAAGCAAAAAAAAAGGCCGTTCCTTGGAACGACCTTTTAAGTATTGTGAGATCAGCAATTATTGCTTGATAACCTTTATCGTTTGAACACTATCACCAATAAGGAGATTCAGGAAGTAAACACCTGACTCTACATGACTAATGTTGATTTGCTCATATACTGCAGACTGATTTTTGTTGAGCATGCGCTCTTCAACCATCCGTCCTTGCGCATCAGTAATCTGATAGCGCACTACATTTTCAGTAATGCCTTGAATGTTTAAATTGAAAATACCTGCTGTTGGATTTGGACTCACGTTGATTGTGAAAAGTTGACCAAATTCGTTTATACCTGTTATGGTCACTTGATCTGTCCAAGAACAGCCGTTTTCATCTGTAACAGTTACGGTGTATGTCCCGGCATCATCTAATCCGCTTAGATCTTCAACGTCAGAACTGAATCCACCCGGACCAGTCCAAGCTATTTCATAATCACCCGTTCCGCCGGTTATGTTTAGAGAAATATCGCCACCATCTTCATCCACACCGCTAATGGTTGTGATGGTACCTTCAAGTTCTACAGGTTCATCAATTGTAACTGATGAAATTGTTACTTCACATCCATTGTCATCTTCAACAACGAGACAAAATGTGCCACCGTCAAGATCTTCAAATGTGTTAGAAGCCTGGAAGTTATTTCCACAGTTGTTGCTGTAGACGAAAGGTGCAATTCCTCCTGTAGCAACAACAACGATAGATCCATCACCTTCATTGTTACAAGAAACGTCAGAACCAGTTGCAGTGGCTTCGAGAACTGTTGGTTCAGTTATTGTGCCTTCTGTAGTAGTAGCACAACCATTGGCGTCCAATATATCATAAGTGTAATTCCCAGGAGCCAAGTCGCAGAATTGAACAAGGTTTGTTCCATTCACTGTATAAGGTGATGTACCACCATTGATTAAGACATTGACACAACCGTCATTTTCTCCATTACACGAAACCTCAGTAACAGTATTACTTGCATCAATTTCGGCAGGGTTGTCTACTGTAACAGTTGTTTGACCAGCACAGTTATTGCCGTCAAGCGCATAGATGGTGTATCCACCAGGATTCAGACCTCCAAAATTACCCGGTCCAAAAGAGATATTGTCTAAGCTATACGTAAAGCTATTGTTTCCGCCTGTTGCACTTGCAGCAATTGATCCATTTGTTCCATTAAAACAAAGTGGATCAGTAGCATTTGCATTCACAACAACAGCCGCAGGAGCATTAATTGTAAATGGCACATCATCGATGCAACCATTCGAATCCATACCATACATTACACCTGGTCCGGCAGGTACATTTGTTATAACGTTTGTTCCGTCGATGTACGGTCCCCCAATATTCAAACTCCAATCAACGTCGCCTACTCCACCACCCCAAGTCACTACTACGGTACCATTGTTAGAATTTGAACAAGTTGCACCAACTGTGCTAGAAACAATTAGGAACAATGCTCCAGGTTGAGTCACACAAAATTGTGTTGAATTGGCCGTACAGCCATTTCCATCAATCACCTGCCAACGATAGCAATCAGGTAGTAATTGATTGTAACTAGGAGTGCCCAAGACAATCGGATTGCCATTGCCATCTAATACAGAAGTATTTTCAGGAGAATATTGAAGGTAATAGTCATAATCGCCGTTTCCACCGTTAGCACCAGCGTTTACAACAGTGCCATTGCCCGCCCCGTTGCAAGTAATGTTGGTTACCGTGGAGGTAGGAATAGTTACAGGAAGCACCGTGAGGTTAGCTGTTTGGCTTACGATACAAGTGCCATAAATACCGCCCGGATTGAAACCTGGGTCGTCAAACTTAGTGTCGCGGGCATATACAGTGTAATTTCCTGAACCGAGATTGGAATATGTTTTTGTCAAGGGTGGGCTACCAAAAGTATATGCTCCATTGTTGAGAGAGTACTTAGGGAAAAAATCGCTGGTCGTTTGAACGGTAACGGTTACACTTCCATTTGTATTATTAGAACACAGAGGAGGCGTAGCTACAAAGTTTGAAATAGTCAAGTCACATGTCAAACAAGATCCGTTATCTTCTGTGGCAGCAGGGTCGTAATTGATAGCTCCAGAATCGATGCAGCCATATGATTCTGCTCCACAACCAGGTGCAAAAAACTGTAGATTACTTTGCTCAATAAATGGGTCCCCCGGAGAATCCCAGTTTGGAAATACTTGCGCATTGAAAGAACCGCTAATACAACCATCAGTAGTTATTTGAGCCAAAAGCACTTTGCCATTTTCAGGAAACAAGTTGACGTCTCCAGGAAGACCAAAGTAGGCACCTCCAACTTGGGTGTTCACTACGAAACTTCCACCACAAGGAGTATTGTTGTTAAATTGGTTTGAAAACTGCTGGCTCCCATCTTCTACTAGGAAGATTGCTCCTCCAGGATCGGAACTATTTATACGACCAATTGTAAAAAACGAATCATAGCAGGCAGCGGGAGAAAAAGCGCAAAAAGCAGTGTTCAATTCACCACCATTCTCTGCTCCAAAAAAGCTATTCCACATACAACCATCAGTAATGGTTAAAAGTAAAGGAGTCTGAACTTCCCCATAGATTGTGGAAAGCACATCGTTAGGGTTAGTCATATTAGCATAAATGTGATAAGTCGTATAACCGATAGGGTAATCGGTCACAGTTCCATCATCAGTGTATATTTCTTCAACGGTAAGGCTCGTAATCTGAGCACTCACCACAACACTAGAAAACAGAGCAAGAGAGAGTAAAAATTTTCTCATTTGGGGGTTTTTGTTAATATGATCTTTGTATTTTCTTCTTCAACGTGCAAATATACAAGTGGTTGCCTCTGGCTAATGTGGCTTTTTTGAACAGAGTGCGTGATATTATTAAAGTTATTATCGACAAAAGACTGGAATTTATCTATAGAATGATATATCAATTCGACTAAACGTAAAAAGGGCTCCCAATTGGAAGCCCTTAATTTTGTAAATGATTTACGGAAATTTATAAAATGTCTGGAATTCTTCTAAAAAATTATTTCTGAATTACCAGCTTCAAAGTTTTCGTATGGTTGCCAGAGATTGCATTCAATTGGTAGATTCCAGAAGCAGCAATTGAAAGATCTAGGTTCTTGATCCATTCACCGCTTATAATTCCTGCATTTTCGTTGTACACGATTCTACCAGTAGCATCATGAACAATGAGTTCCAATCGATCACCCGTTAAACCTTCAAAGTTGATTCGGAAAATACCATTGCTAGGGTTTGGATTGGCTTGAATAATCATGGAATTCTCCAATTCACCAATACCAATAAAGATCTCAACAGGATTTGTCAAACAAGTTTCGCAACCATTGTCATCGGTTACGCAAAGGGTGTATTCGCCGTCGCCTAAGTCATTTAAGTCTTCGTCGGTGTACTCATTTCCATTGTCATCAGTCCACAAATAATCGTAAGGTGCCGTTCCTCCGGTAATTGTTACATCAATGTATCCTGCATCTTGACCACCATCTCCTCCGGTTTCATCTACTTCAATTACCAAAGTGCTTGGCTCAGAAATGTCTAAGTTGCCACTTACGGTACATCCATGATCGTCTGTTACTGTCCAATCGTAACTATCCGCGCTCAACTCTCCAAATACATTGCTCGACTGGGTATTTCCTCCAAGTGTGTATGTATAGGGCTCAGTGCCTCCTGTTGCGTTAATTTCTACCTCACCATCCGAACCATCTGCGCAACTTACGTTAGTTATTGCTCCAGTTGCTGCTAGTTCATCAGGATCAGTAAGCGAGACATAAAGTTCCAATTGACAGCCATTAGCGTCTTCAATAAGAATGGTATATGCACCTGGTCCTAAGTCAGAATAAATGCAATCGGTTGACCATGTTTCGCCACCATCGATACTGCATTCTATTGAAACAGCAGACTCTACCATGATAGTTCCATCTGCTTCGCCATTACAAGAAATATCAGTAACCATAAGTGATGCTTCAATTGGTTCGGGTTGACCGATAATAAAATCAAGTGAATTGGCCATACAGCCATTTGCATCCATTACTTCAAAATGATACTCACCCGCCATAAGGCCACAGTAATCCGGATTATTCAAAACAAGTACATTTCCTTGGTCATCCAAAACAGGAAGTCCGGTATTCGAATCAGTAATGCCAAATGTGTATGGGCTTGTCCCACCCGACACGCATTCGAGTGAAGCGCAACCGTCAAATCCAGAATTGCATGAAACATCTGAACTCATCACATCGCAAACGACAATTGCATCAGGACTTGATACTTCGAAATCGTTTGAACTATAGGTACATCCATTCGAATCAGTAGCCATCCAATAGTACATGCCTGCTAAAACACCACAAAAATCAGGAGTGTTCAGCGGGTTACCACTTACAATTTGGTTATTTGCAGCATTGTGAAGTGTGTATGTAACAGGACCAACACCGCTAGAAATCAACATAGCTGTGGCACATCCATCAGTTGAATAACTGCATGTTGCATCAGTTGTCATCAACATACCAAACATAACTGCTTCCGGTTCGCCTATAGTAAAGTCCGAAGAAGTGAACGTGCAAAGGTTCGCATCAGCAGCAACCCAGTAGTAAGTACCAGCCGCAAGCCCGCAAAAAGAAGGTGAAGCAAGTGCCAAAGGAATTCCGTCAGTATCAGTTAACACTTGATCATTAGTTGCATTGTATATAGTGAAGCCAACTAAGCCATTTCCACCTGTCCAACATTCATCGCTAGCACAACCGTCTGCTGCACCCGGGCAAGAGGCATCAATAGTATTTGTTTGGCAGAAATTAACCGCCGGAGTATCTAATATATATTGCAGTGTTACAATGCATGTCCCATAAACATTATTTGGGTCAATAGCCAAATCGTCGAAACGACTGTCGCGCACGACTATAGTATAAATGCCGTTTGCTAAGTTGTTGAAAGTAGCTTCCATACCTAAGTTAGTGAACGGACCTCCATTGATGGAATACAAATAGTTTCCTTGAGCACCCATCATATGCACATATATCGAACCATTATTGCCATATGAACATGTTGGATCTGTTAATTCATTCATCAACTCGTTCAAGTCGCATTCAAAAAGACATGTGCCATCGTCTATTGTGTGAATGGCATCGTAATTGAGTGCTTCGCTGTCGGTACAACCAATACAAGCGTAGTCACAATTGCCATCATCAATGGTGGATGTTGCATCGTAGTTGCATGCATCCATATCTGTACATCCATAACAAGAATAGTCGCACGAGCCATCATCCGTTCCGGCACCCGGAAGGTAATTACATGCGAGAGGGTCTGTACAGCCTGCACAGCCGTATGTACAGCTTCCATTGGTGCATCCTGCTGCTGGATTGTAATTGCATGCAGCCATATCAATACAGCCGGGAAATGTACATGAACCATCATTGATCGTTGCACCCAAATCGTAATTACACGCCAGAGCATTGGTGCATCCCAAACATGAGTAGTCACATGATCCATCATCTTGCGTAGCAGCAGCATCATAATTGCATGCTCCCATGTCCGTGCATCCTTGACATGAATAGTCACATGAGCCGTCGTCTATATTCGCAACCGGATCGTAATTACAAGCGGTCATATCGGTACAACCGTTTGCTGCAGCCGTAGTTGCAAAAAGGCCTGTTTGGGTTAAATATGGATCACCCGGAATTTGCCAATCAGGGAATACCTGAAGATTAGCAGAAATAGTGAGTGTTCCATTTGTGGTAATTTGCATTAAAAGAACCTTCAAATCACCTCCGGCAAAGCAATTCACATCACCGGGCAAACCGAACCAAGCACCGCCCACTGCGTCGTCAAGCGTGAAGTCGTTTCCTGCATTCGCTCCTGCGAAGTTGCTTATCCAAGGTTGTCCAGGGCTTTCCAATGTAAAAATGGAGCCTCCAGGAGCAGCAACATTTTCACGTCCAATTGTTACGAAAGAATCTAAACAGACCTCAGGGAAAACAGCGCAAAAGCCGCCATTTATAGCTGGTCCAGTTGTTCCACCAAAGGCTGTGTTCCAGATTGTAGATGAAACAGACACCGTCATAGGCGAGTAGATGTCGCCATAAACAGTTGAAACGACGTCAGTCGCACTCGTGCAATTGGCATATACACGGTAGGTCGTATGACCGTCGGGATAACCGGTGATCGTATTGTTATCCACGTAGAATGTTTCGATAGAAATGTTGGTCACCTGCGCACTCAGCGCGACTGCGGAGAGACAACAGACAAGAAGGTAGAGTTTTTTCAAATGATTCATGGTTTACTTATTTACAGATTTAGGGTTTACAAATGTCGGGATAATTTGAGTTTTCAATAGTGCAATTCTAAGGACTTCTGCGCATTATATAAGGGCTAAATGAAGTTCTTTATTGGATTTCTGCCAAAAAAAAACCCGTCTAGCATATTAGCAGACGGGTTTTTACGCAAAAAGGTGGAAAAAGTTATTTGATCTCTATCAGTCTCGTGAAAGAACCTGAATCTGTTATAAATGCAAGTGTGTATACTCCTGAAGACAAAGAAGATACATCCATAGTCTTGATTATTTGTCCATTCACTGTACCAAGTGGCAATGAATAAGCAGTTTGACCAAGTGCGTTGATTAAACGAATTTCAATCTTCTGATTTACAAGGCTATTGAGACTTACATTCAATGTATTTTGTGCTGGAACCGGAAAAATCGAAACATTGTTCAAGTTTTCGATTTCGGTAACATTAATTACGCAATCAACACATACATTAAAACATACAGTCGACAATACTTCAGCTTCACCTGTGCGAACGTGAACGCGGTTGAATCCACCAATACCATTTGCTACACCACAGTCGGCAACACCGGCATTCTCTTCATTTACTGGCTCGTTTACGTCGTCTTTTACAAACTTGTACTGAATTTCTGCAGGACCGTCAACTAAAATGGTAGCCTCATATACACCGTCAGAATCTGCGTCTGTAAGCGTTACAGCACCACCCTGCCACTGTGGGTCAGTGAAGTTGCCTATCAAAAACATCGAAACAGGCTGTGGATCCATTTCATCTGTATTCACACGAAATGTTATAGATGCAGGATCAGGATCAGGCACACACAATGCTGCGCACTGATTGTAGCAATAGGCAACATCCAAGGCTTCAGTTCCAACAACTAATTCTCTATTACCTCCAACATTACATTCTGCAGGTAAAGATTCATTGTCGTTACCAGCACCTGACCAATCGTTACCATTTATAAATTTGTATAGATAAATACCAGGCTGAACAGCTACAGTAAGGGTGTAGATGCCGTCGGAATTCCCGTCAGTTAGTTCCCAGTTGCTGTCGCCGGCGCTCCATCCTTGGAAGCTCCCTGCAGCGTGAACACCATTAGCAGATACAGTTTCGTTGCTCATGTCCAACTCGAAGTTTATGGTTGTGGGTGCAACACATGGTGAACATGCGTTGAAGCAGAAAACTGGCAATAATGTATTCGTCTCAGAAGTTACTACAAGACGATTGCCGCCAGGTACAGCGCAATCTCCAATAACATTTTCAGCTATACTGTTTTCTGTCCAGTCATCACCATTTATAAACTTGTATTCTACATCGGTGCCATTTGGAATTTGTGCAGCAATAGGATCGTATGTAAAGTATCCTTCATAGATACCCGGTGCTTTCTCGTTGAGTTCAGATGCCGCAGGATCCCAGCCTTGGAATTGACCGGCAACGTGAATACCATCAGGACTGATGGCAGCCTCTAAACTCATGTCTACACGAAAACGAATGGTGTTCATTCCTTGAGGTCCACATGATCCAAATACTACATGGTATGTGTAGTCTGTTCCGGCAACCCATGTTTCGCGGTTGTCGTTTCCTGTTGCTTCCACTTGACAAGTTGGTGGAACGTCTTCAGCTCCTGGCCAATCGTTGTCATTGATAAACTTAAATTCATAGCGCGCATCAACAAGTTGAAGTGTTACACTGTAGATCCCATCCATGTCTGAATCATCGAGCATAATTGCATTTGGAGTCCAGTTCAGGTAAGCAGGGTTGTCCGCATTACCATCGCCGTTAGGGTCGTTGAAGTTTCCGGCTAAGTGCACTCCATCAGGATTCACTGTTTGACCGTTCATATCCACTTCAAAAGTTACATTTACCTGGGCAAATGCCGATGTACAGAGCGCTGCCGACAGTGCTAGTAGGTAGATTTTCTTCATTGTTTATTTGATTTTTGTGTGATTGATTTGACTTCGTGTACTTTTAACACTTTCCAAAAGTAAAGGTTTTTGTTGACTAACCAATAAATATTGACGCCATTTATGAACAGATCGTTAATTTTTCTATGCTTAAAAGCGACCTTATTGTATTTACTTCAGATTAATACCATTTCTGGACAAAATACTGTATCGATGGAACCCCCTTTTTGGTTTAATCAAATGAAAAACAGGACATTTGAGATTTTGTTCATAGGAGATGACTTAAGCGGAGCACAAGTAAAAATGGAGTCCGGTTCCGCCAGAATAGTGAGTACCAAAACTGCAGAAAACCCCAAATATCTTTTCGTAGGTATAGAACTTAAAAATAATGCAAAACCCGGTTTTTTAAAATTCAAGTTTTCCATTGGGGAAAAAGTTCAAATTATTGAGTACGAAATCAAGGGTAAAGTGAGCCTAGACAGGGGACTTAATCCATCTGATCTCATTTATTTGATTATGCCGGATAGATTTTCTAATGGGGATTCGACGAATGATTTTATCTCGGAAATGAACGAAAATTTTGTAGACAGAAATCATATGTATCATCGGCATGGTGGCGACATAAAAGGTATTTGCAATATGTTGGGTTACATAGAGGATTTAGGGGCTACTGCACTATGGCTCAATCCTATTCAGGAGAACAATCAACCTAAGGAATCCTATCATGGTTATGCTATAACAGATCTCTATAAAGTAGATCCTCGATTTGGTAAAAACGAAGATTATGTGAATTTGAGCAAAACATGTCGTCAAAGGAAAATGAAGATGGTGATGGACATGGTTTACAATCATTGGGGCAATGAGCATCCTTTGGCGATTGAATTGCCATTTAAATCCTGGATTCATGCATGGCCTGAATTCACAAGAACATCATATAGGGCAGAGACATTGCTCGATCCATATGCTTCTGAATCGGACCAGAGAATAATGAAAGATGCATGGTTCGATAAACACATGCCCGACTTGAATCAGAGAGACCCTTATCTGGAAAGGTACTTGATTCAAAACACTATTTGGTGGATAGAATATGCAGGACTAGACGCCATTAGAATTGACACCTACGCATATCCGGATCAAGAGTTCTTGCGAAAGTTGAACGAATCTGTTCTGAGTGAGTACCCTGATTTCACTCTATTTGGTGAAACGTGGGTGCAGGGATCGCCAATACAGGCTTGGTTTACCGGGAATAATGGGTTTTCCGGCGACATGAATAGTTCACTTGGTGGAGTCACCGATTTTCAATTGTATTATGCCATTACGGAAGGATTGAATGAGCCATTCGGATGGTCAGAAGGGTTAACCAGAGTGGAGTTAACTCTTAGTCATGATGTATTGTATGAGGATGCATATAGAAATGTAACCTTTTTGGACAATCATGATTTGAGCAGATATTACTCGGTGATGAATGAAGATGTTGATCTTTGGAAAATGGGTATGGGAATGCTCCTAACTCTTCGTGGCATACCATGTTTGTACTACGGAACAGAAATTCTGATGAAAAATTTTTCTTCACCCGATGGCTTGGTTCGCAGCGATTTTCCCGGGGGATGGCCTTCCGATACAATCAATAAGTTTTCTCCTCGCGGACGAGATCAACGCGAAAATGAAGCCTTCAATTTTATTCAGACCTTGGCACAATGGAGAAAGAAAAATGAATGGATAGGAAATAGTAAATTGACCCAGTTTGTTCCGCAAAATGGAGTTTATGTATACTTCAGACGGGGAGAAGACAAATCAATCATGGTGGTGGTCAATCAAAATGACAAAGAAATACCTCTTGATGTATCAAGATTCCGTGAAGAAACAACTGCTCGTGATTTTCAATTCGGTAAGGATATTTTTACAGAAGAGGTTTGGTCCTTGAATGGAGTAGAACTTTGTCCACCCAAAAGCATTATTATTTTGGAACTTCAGAAATAACTTTTTGAAAGTACTCTCGCCAAAGTGGAGGAACTTCTATTGTTTGTTGGGAGTGATAATCGAAGCAGACCATAACAGATTCGGCTTTCGAACACAATTGTTCTCCATCTTCAAAAACGCGCAGAACTTCGTAAGTGAGATTAAAACTCTTCGTTCCTACTCGCGTTACATACGTGCGAATTACAATGTTGTCGTTGAATTTTATGGGCGCCATGTAGTCGATCGTATTTCTTCCTACTATAATTCCTGCGGCATTCCAATCCCAAGGTCTTCCCAGAATAGCTCTGAAAAATGAAATTCTTGCTTGTTCGAGATAGTTGAGGTAGACAGCGTTGTTTACGTGTCCCATAGCATCAATATCAGAAAACCTTATCTCTTGGCGATGTTCGTGCATGATTTAGAATTGTATTTCGGTCACAAATATCTTACCTTCATCGGATGTGAAATAACATTTATTTTCATGCAACTGGACGGAGTAAAGATTGGGTTCGTTTCTGATAAAGTAGTTGCGCCATTGTTTTCCATCACGACTGAATGAAATAAGACCGCCATTTCCACATGCTACTGCCATTTCTTCAATCGAATCGACATCATTGTATCCCAAGTCCAATAAGGGTGAAATGCGATTATTGAGGACTTCCTGCCATGATAATCCGGCATCCTCAGTAACGATGATTTTCCCACTTTGATCTGCACATATTATAAGTTCCTCATTCATTCGATTGAGTGAGGTATGAAACGCATAATTTGTATTCGGATTTTGAATCTGTGTAAAGGATGTGTCTGCTCGGAATAAAGCACCATGGCCTGCAGCAATGACCAGATTCTCGTTTATCCACAAGCAATCTCTTAATTCATGCTGAAAGAATTCGAACTGCCAATGTTCTCCACTGTCTGTACTTCTATAAATAATTCCCTCACCCAAATTTTCCCCGCCTACAAACGAAATGGTGTTTTCAAATGGAACGCTGATTGACCGAATGGAAGGTCGATCTTCTTCGTGGAAAGGCAACTGCGAACCGAAATCTATAGCTTCCCAGTCTACAGTGTTTTCGCTCTTCAAAAGAGTAATATACTCTCCACCAACCCAAACTAAATTATGTGTATCCCAAATAATAGAGTAGAGGCTCTTACCTTGGATACTGTATATTTCATTCCAAGTGTTTCCTTGATCTTTCGATCGAATAATTTTTCCTTCTTCTCCACGGATGCCTCCTACTATTGTCCATACACTGTCGCTTATAATAGCATCATTCAATCTTACATTATATCCTGTCAAGAATACTTCATAATCAATTTGATTGTGCAACTTATGATTGCAAGAAAGTGATACAATACATCCAAAGAGGAGGGATATTTTTTTAGCGATTTTTTGATTCACGATCTTCCAATCATTTTCGATTGTCGAATGTAACTCAAATGAAAATAAAAAGGGACCTCAAAAATTTCTTTCATTTATGAAGCACGATAAAAAAGATGGATAAGTGATTCGTTAGTGGCGATTAGTCCAAAAGTTGATTTTGGTGTGAAAGAGATTTGTTTTCACGCTGCATTTTTGTCTATTGCATAACTGTAGTTCAAAAGATGAATTTGTGGTATGGGTTCAAAAGAACCAACCATTTAGGTGAGGGCACTTTTGAAGAAAGGGATTTCATTTGTGCCATGTTTCCAATCGTGAATTGGGAGTCTTGATCACTAACCTTAACCGTCCTTGGCAATGAAAAATTTATTCATTTTTTTTCTGTCCTTATTTCCTATCAGGCCAATGCTATCATAATTCGTGTGGATGTAGATGCAAATGGAGCAAACAATGGAACGAGTTGGACAAATGCTTTTGAATATCTTCAAGACGCTTTAGCTACTGCAAATGCAGGTGATGATATATGGGTGGCAGCAGGAGTATACAAACCCACTTCTACTGCGGATCGCTCAATTTCATTTCTAATTCCTGCAGGGGTTGACCTGTATGGTGGATTCAACGGTACTGAAATAAATCAGAATGATAGAAACTGGAGTTTGAATGTTACGGTTCTAAGCGGTGCAATAGGAGACCAGACTACAACTGCTGACAATAGCTATATTATTGTAAAAATTGGCAATAATGTCGGGTCCCCGATTCTAGTTGATGGCTTCACAGTGAGGCGTGCATACTACGAATTTGTCGAACAAAACGGAGCGGCGGTTTCAATTAATCAGGGTGAATTATTATTGCGTCATTGCATGATCTATGATAACGAATGCGTTCAATCCGCGGCGATTTCTTCGTGCAATAGCGTAGTTACAATCGACAACTGTCTTATCAGAGATAATCGTGATCCCGACGCAAGTTCTGGTAAAATTATTTCAAATTTATGTGGAGGGAGCATGAGCATAGTAGAAACCACAATAGTTCAGAATTCTGCCACTTCGCTCGACAAATCTATTGTTGGAATCACAGGAGGAAGTACGACCCATATATTTAACAGTGTAATTTGGGACAATGAAGGAGCAGAATTATTTGATGATTCTCTCGGCGCGGCGAGTCATTCCATCATTGAGGGAGGGTTTTCTGGTTTAAATGTGATGGATGTTGATCCATTATTTGTAGATGCTGCGACAAATAATTTTGCATTGCAATTGCTGTCGCCTGCGCGAAATGCAGGACTTGTATCGGCTTCTCTTTCAGTTTATGACATTGCAAAATCTACCAGGATTGTTTCCGGTACAGTGGACATGGGATGTTATGAGGATCAAACATTGTCATTAATTTATGTAGATCATAGTGCCGTCGGGGCCAACAATGGGAGCAGTTGGGCCAATGCTTATACGGACCTGAGCACCGCGCTAATAGCCGCTATACCCGGCAAAGAAATATGGGTATCTGAAGGAACTTACAAACCTACCGCAGGTGCCGACAGAAATCTATCATTTACTTTATAATCTACTTCGGTTCAAGTCTATGGTGGTTTTGAAGGTTTTGAAACGGAAAGAGAACAGCGCAATTGGGAGACAAATTCTACAATTTTGAGCGGCGCAATTGGCGCGGCTGGTGAAACCGACAATTCCAAAATTCTATTTAAAGCTACAAATGCAATAGGAGTAGTGCTCGACGGATTCGATATTCGCAAGGCTTACAATGAATCTGGTTTTGGCGCAGCTATCATATTGAGCAATGGAAGTGCGAGTGTTCGAAATTGTCGAGTACATGATAATACAGGTCTTGATGGAACCGCATTATTGTGCGGTGGGGCAGTTTCAACATTCACTCTTACAAATTGCCTTTTTTATGACAATGAAGCCACTTTGGGCAGCGTATTCAGTACTACAGCATCTCTCACTACCATACAAACTTTCAATTGCACTATTACACGAAATCTGGCTCCGCAAGGTCACGTGTTTGCCGGATTTAGCAATCGAACTTTCAAATTTTATAATTCTATCATTTGGGATCACTCTGCTTCAATATTCCAATCTAATTCGACCGTCCATATTTTCAATTCGATTATGGAAGATTTTGATCCGGCCACTGTTGCATTATACTATGACGTTATAAATTCCAATCCCAATTTTAGTGATCCATTAAGTGATGCTTTCACAGTTGATGTTTTATCGCCCGCCCGCAATGCAGGTGACAATGATTTTTTAACGAGCAATGTTGATTTAGCATTCAACCCTAGAAAATATGACGAGGTCATCGATATGGGTTGTTTTGAAGTGCAAATTCCACTTATCTTTTTTGTTGATGCTTCATCTGCAGGTTTGAACAATGGAACATCATGGGCAAATGCCTTTACCGGACTCCAAGATGCCCTAACCGCTAGCGTAAAAGGACAACAAATTTGGATTG
Organism: Flavobacteriales bacterium; assembly: GCA_034439875.1. GTDB lineage: Bacteria > Bacteroidota > Bacteroidia > Flavobacteriales_D > Sanyastnellaceae > JAWXBG01. The sequence goes on along the minus strand of JAWXBG010000198.1, from coordinate 14,590 downwards.
CCGATGGAACATATAAACCAACTGCTGGAGTGAATAGATCTATTTCATTTGAACTCAAAGGCGGGGTGCCTGTGTACGGTGGATTTGCTGGTACTGAATCGACAATAACGGAAAGAAATTATCAAGCCAATCTAACTATTTTATCTGGCAACATAGGCAACCTTGGAATAGATACAGACAACACTTATCACGTGCTAAAAGTAAATGACGCGAGCGAAGATTTTGAAATTGATGGATGTGTTGTTGCAGATGGGTATGCCATTGTAGGACCGGGCAATGACGACAATGGGTCTGCTATATTGTTGGAAAACGCGGAAAATTTTGAACTCCGCAATTGTTGGATAAGGGACAATTATTGCCAGAGCAATACTATTTGGTCAATAAATACAAATTCTCCTGCTTCATTTACCAATTCTGTTTTTCAAAACAACGAGGCTGTCAATTTGGGCGCGGCCTTGGCATACAATTCGGATATATATGTCGAAAATTGTGCCTTTTTGAATAATGAATGTATTCAAGGAATTACCTTTCAAAATGATCCTGCTGCTGAGCTTGATATGAGAGGATGCACATTTTATGGAAACGCATTGAGTATTGCTCAAACTAGCTTTAATATAGTGAAAGGTGCCAATGCCAATGCGCTAAAAGGTCAGGTTGTGAATACTGTTATTTGGGGTAATTCTACTAATATCAACTCTAAGGCCATTGATGGTGGACTGAGCGGCCAGCTTGAAGTTGATCATTGCATTTTGCAAGGGGCAGTGCTGTCGGCCACCAATGCGGGTGAAAATGTGTTTTATGAGGATCCCCTTTTTGCTAACGCGCTTGGTGGTGATTATAAACTTCAAGTCGGATCTATGGGTCTAAATGGAGGAAACAATGCTTTCGTAAATACCGATGAGGATGTTCTTCAGCAAACACGAATTCAAAATACTCATGTTGATATGGGTTGTGTGGAAAGCAGTGTTTGCAGTCGTCCAAACGATCATTGCTTTCAATATAAAACCATTATTGTAGATGCGTTAGCTTTAAATAAAACCAATGAGTGTGCGTCAATTAATGGCGAAGTGGCAGGATCTTGTTCACCGGCAATTGGAAGATCTGTCTGGTACAGTTTTAATACACAACTGGGAACGAGCTATGAGATTTCAATCGAAAATGTGGTTCCGATTTCCGCCAGTTTTAATCCAAAAATTGAATTTTTTAGTGGCGAATGCTCTTCGCTCACAGAAATAGGTTGTGCAAATGCCAACGGTAATTCGCTTGGCGAATCGCTTTTAGTCGAAAACTTGTTGGCATCAGAAAGCTATTTCATAAGAATTAGCGGTGGAATAGGGCAATCAGGCACTTATAACATCTCCGTGGTCTCATCTTTAACTTGCACCGGAGATTTCGATAACAATGAAGTTGTGGGAATTGCAGATCTTTTGGTTTTCAATGCAACCTACGGTTGTTTATCAAACTGCGGAGCGACAGATCTAGATGGAAATGGATCTGTTGGGGTTACAGATCTGTTGATCTTCAATGCTGCATATGGTTCGATTTGTCCATAGACGAAGGAAGATTCCCTCGCGTTTTTAACCCACTAGATCACCTGAATTCTACTGAAAAAGTGTTCTTTAAAACTCCTAGATATTGAGACCTCGCTATTCGAGAGTTTTACGGTCATGTTCATCATGTCCATATCTTCAATTTTATCGAGGTTTACAGCATGATTGCGAGAGACCTGTACAAAGTTGCGAGCAGGAAGTACCTCGAGCAGTTCCTTTAACGTGATCTTACAGGTGACAGACTTTACTCCAATTTGCAGTGAACAATATTTACCATCCACTTCGATACTTTCAATTTCGTGGATGTTTATTTTTTTCAGCCGATGACCTATGCGCGTATAAATAGCTTCATCTGCACTACTCAATTCTTTAAACTGAGGTGCAAGAAGAGAAGTGCTTTCGATTGCCAGAGAAATAGATCGTTCAAGATTTTTACGCTCAATGGGCTTGCTGATAAATGCGAAAGGTTGAACATCTTTCGCTTTATTGAAGACATCTTCATTGTTGTTGGCGGTAAGAAATAAGACCGGAACTTTTCTAATTTCATTTATTTTTCGGATGAGTTCAATCCCATCCAAAGGCCCATTCAAACTAATATCTGCAATAATAATATCGGGATGTTTGCTACTGAAAACTACCATAGCATCTACGGCATTGTCTACAAATCCGGCGATTTTGTGCCCCATATCGGTAAGTAAGGTTTCGAGTGTAGATCTTACAACGAGATCATCTTCCACTACCATGACATGAGCAGTTTTATTCATATAAGTAGGCGTAGTTAAGGTTGCTATGCAGATAATTTCAATGCAATCATTCAGATCATAGTCTTTCGTTAGTTTTTCAATGGAGTCGATATCTCGACTGAAAATCAATGAAATTTCGATTTGAAATGATACATCATTTGATTACCTTTTGTAAAAATAACCGAAATCAATTTCAATTGACCTCCTTTCATAACCCTAAATGGTTGTTTGATGTACGTTTTTGAGCACATCACCGTTTTAAACGGTGTTTATTGAGCATTCTAGACCCATCCATTGCTGTTAGTGGGAATCCAAGACAAATGGGAGCCTGAAAAAACAGCCGTCACGTTTCGACCAAATTTTATTGGATTCAATGTTCGCTGTGAAAAACTGTCTGTATTCGATTGCCAAATCAAAGTCGAACAATCTATATTTGGTGTCTGAAAAGAAATTGGAGCAAAATGTCCCTTGATACAAGCCACCATACCGAAACAGTTACCGAAGTTGTAGAAGTAGACGAGAAATCGTTGACCTTGTACAACGACGATGTGAATACTTTCGACCATGTGATAGAATCACTTATCGATGTTTGTGGACATGAAGGGACCCAAGCCGAACAGTGCGCAATTATTGTGCATTTTAAAGGCAAATGCTCTGTGAAGAACGGAACTTACGAAAAACTAGAACCTATGTGTGTAGCCCTCTTAGATCGAGGACTTTCCGCAGAGATTCAATAAACTAAAAAAATGAAAAAAGCCATACAGGTACTGGGAGTTCTCCTCTCACTGGCCTACATTGTGTCGTGCACGAAAGTGCCTATTACTGGTCGCAAACAAATGAATCTTATGCCGGAGAGCGAAATGATAGGTATGAGTCTGCAAGCATATGATCAATTTCTTTCCGAATCGAAAGTTGTAGCAGCCTCCGATAGCCGCACCCAGATGGTGAAGCGTATTGGTGAGAAGATAAAAACATCGGTTGAGCAATTTCTAACTGAAAAAAAACAAATAAAGAGAATTGAAGGTTTTCAATGGGAGTTCAATTTGGTGGACGATCCAGCAGTGAACGCTTGGTGTATGCCTGGAGGAAAAGTAGTAGTATATACCGGTATTTTGCCTGTAACGGCCGATGAAGCGAGCCTTGCAGTTGTAATGGGACACGAAATAGCCCACGCAATTGCTCGTCATGGTAACGAAAGAATGAGTCAAGGTTTGCTGTTTCAGGCCGGTGGAATTGCCCTCAGTGTTTTGCTATCTGATAAACCTCAATTGGCCCAAGGCCTATTTCTGCAATCTTATGGCATTGGTGGTGAGTTGGGAATATTGGCTTTTAGCAGACAGCATGAATTGGAAGCCGATAAAATGGGACTTATCTTCATGGCTATGGGCGGATATGATCCAAGAGTGGCGCCAACTTTCTGGGAGAGGATGGCTTCGCAAGGAGGTCAAGCTCCGCCGGAGTTACTATCTACGCACCCAAGCGACGACACACGAATTAGAGAGCTGAAGGAGTACATGCCAGAGGCATTGAAGTACTACAAAGAGTAAGAAGAATATTATATACCACTTGTTGATTTAACAACTTGCTTCGGCAAAACAGGCAATATCTTTTGACTAATTGTGTCAGTTTTAGCGGGTTCTGTATTCCAAATATTGAATAAGTTGAAATATCCCGATGATAGCTTGAAAGTTGGACTTTTCTCCTTTTCCTTTTTAGGGTCACCCGGATTCAAGGTCACGCTATTTGATGCTTCTACCTCAAGAGCAACGACACTTAATACTATCAAAGCAAACAATTTGGATTTCATGGATTTAGAGATAGAGCGGGAAAATAGTAAATCAAAATTAAAAAAAAGTTGGCTTTAACGAATTTCAGCAATCCGATTACCGACAAAGACAAAATGAAAGATGCCCTCATGGCATCTATTTTCTTTTTAATGATTTGTTGGGCATTGTTCCTTTTCGATCAATTTCTGGGAACTAATCTGAAACAGTATGGATTGAGACCTAGGACCTTGGAAGGTTTGCGAGGTGTCGCTACCATTCACTTCTTGCATGGAGATTGGAAGCACATTGGTCACAATACCCTTGGGTTTTTGGTCTTGAATAGTTTTTTGTTTTATTTCTACAGGTCTATTTCAGTCAAAGTTTTCGCATGGCTATTTGTAGTTCCGGCTTTGTTTATGTGGTTTTGGGCCAGACCGGAAAATCACATTGGGGCCAGTGTGCTCATTTTTGGTGAAGCTGCATTCCTCTTCTTCAGCGGCATTCTTCGAAAAGATAGTCGAATGATGCGTGTATCTTTAGTGGTGGCCCTGTATTATGGATCGCTTATTTGGTATATTTTTCCAATAGATCCAACAATTAGCTGGGAAGGACATCTTTCGGGAGTTTTGGTGGGAATAATTCTAGCTTTTGCATACAAAAACAAAGGACCTCAGCGTATACCATTCCAGTGGGAACTAGAGCCAGAAGAGGAAGAAAATTCAGAAAACGCCGATGAAGTCACTTATGAAGAAGTGAAATCAAAAAAGTCCATAGAAATTCACTACGAATACAAAGAGAAAAAAGCTTCCAACGAAAGCAAGCCGACTTAGCTGTTCAGCATTACCGGCATTACCAACATCAATACATCTTCTGCCTCGTCTGCCTTTTCTACCGGGGTCAAAATGCCTGCGCGATTAGGAGCGCTCATCTCCAGGTTCACGCTTTCCGAATTGAGATTAGAAAGCATGTCCTGCATGAAGCGAGAATTGAATCCTATTTCCATATCCTCACCTACATAACTGCACGTCAGACGCTCTTGTGCCTCGTTGGCGAAGTCAAGATCTTCAGCAGAAACATTAAGTTCCGAGCCATTCATCTTCAAGCGCACCTGGTGAGTGGTTTTATTTGCGAAAATGCTCACACGGCGAATCGAATTGTACAAATCCAAACGATCAATAGTGAGTTTATTAGGATTCTCTTTTGGAATTACAGCCTCATAGCTTGGATATTTTCCTTCAATTAATCTGCACATAAGAGAGATGTCGTTGAAGGTGAAGAGAGCATTGTTTTCTGTGTGCTCAATTAGGATTTCAATTTCTGCAGAACCAATGGCGTTGCGCAAAAGGTTGAGTGGCTTTTTAGGCACAATGAATGAAGCCATGTCGCCACCAACATCGGTGCGGCTATATCTCACAAGTTTGTGCGCATCAGTAGCAACGAGTCTGAAGCTTCCTTCGTAAATCTCGAAAAAGACTCCGCTCATAACCGGTCTCATATCATCATTTCCGGCCGCAAAAATGGTCTTTCCAATGGCCTTAGCCAGAATGGAACTGCCAATTTTAATGGTTTTAGGTTTCTCGACAGCAGGCGCTTTCGGGAAATCTTCACCATTCTGACCAGTCAATTTGTATTTTCCAAAGTCACTTGCGATTTCTATTCCAAAGGTCTTCACATCAATGGTGAAGGTTAGAGGCTGATCTGGTAGATTCTTGAGTATATCTAGCACAATTCTAGCTGGCACTGCTACAACACCTTCTTCCTTGGCTTCGATGGCCATACGTGTCGTCATTGCCGTTTCCAGATCACTGGCCGAGAGCACCAATTCTTTGTCTTTTATCTCAAAGAGGAAATTATCCAGAATCGGAAGTGTGTTATTGTTGTTCAAAACACCGCTAAGTATCTGCAGTTGTTTTAGTAAGGCTGTGCTGGTAACTATGAATTTCATCACGTTTTATTTTCAATAATGGCTGGCAAATATATGCGCAGCGAAGCACCCTTCGAAAGACAAAAGCAAAGTGTTGATTAAAGTTGTGAGCAAGAGGCTTATCAAAATCGTAAACTACTGATAACCGCATAGCAAGCCAGAATGGGGCAATCTTTATCCTTTTGAAAACGGGAGTGCAAGAATTCATTCCGCAGCATTTTTTGAACAATCCCTAACTGAGCGCTTATGATACCAATTCTGCTTATAAAAATAGTCCAAACAAAATGATATGCATGAAGTGGTAAATACCGTTAGAGTTTCTACTATAGGCCAATGGAGTGAAACGGACTTGGGTTTTTACATATATTACAAACGGCATAAGGGATATTCCAAGGTTGCATTGGAATAGGGTAATAGGACTTCCGTTTCTATTAATTGCCGCACTGTCCGATATGCTAAATTGGAGATAAATGTACTTTGCACACTTAGTGAAACATAGTTCTGATATATTGCGACCTTATTCTAAATAGAGATGAAAAAACGGGTCTACTTTTTTGCATTGACTGCTCTTTTGTGGTCTTGCCAATCTCAAGAAAATTCAGAAACGGGTGCTAATGGAAAAAGCCTTATCAAAGGTCTCGCAAGTCCTATTTTACTCGGAGTGGATACAAGTGAAATCAGACTTCTCGACTATTTTTCCGATACTAAGGGTATCACTCAGATTACTATCAAAGGGGAGGCTTTGTCTTGGGATAGTGCAACCGGACTTGCCACACTTTTACATGGGATTCCCGATCCATTGTCCAATTTACGAGTGGTAAAGGATGGAATTCAGCACGATATACCGGTTTTCGCATCTTATAAAACTCAGCACACACTCGTTTATAAGGAAACTTCAACCTCAATTTCAGAACTAGCCATCACAGGAAACATGAATGGATGGAATCCAAGTGCAGGCAAATGCACCAAATCAGGCGAGGGATGGGAAATTACTTGGTGGCTCAACCCCGGGGTCTATCAATATCAATTGGTTGTAAACGGGGAGTGGAAACTCGATGATACAAATCCCAATCAAATCCCCAACGGACAAGGTGGTATGAATAGTTCGTTCACGGTTGGAGAACCCACGCGGAAAGCTCCATTCTTGTTTACGAATGAGGTAGTCGAAAACAAAATATCATTGAAAGCGGAAGGAGCCATTCAAGGAACCCATGCCTATTGGAACAACCAACTTATTGAGAGCAAATGGGATGGAACGGAACTAAGTGTTCAAATCCCCGATCAGGCAAAAGCATTTGACCGATCTTACATTCGGGTTTTTGCCCACGATGGAATTTTGCGTTCCAATGATCTGCTAATTCCCCTCGAAAAGGGTAAAGTGTTAAAAGAGGCAAGTGCTGTTAATAGGCATGATTATCAAAATAATATAATGTACTTCATGATGGTCGATCGATTTGTCGACGGCGATTCTGTGAACAACAAACCTACCCTAAATGACAGCATACACTTCAAAGCGAATAATCAAGGAGGGGACTTGAGTGGAATTACATCTAAAGTGAAGGATGATTATCTTAAAAGTTTAGGAATAAATACATTATGGATTTCACCCATCACAAAAAATGCAGAAGGAGCATGGGGACTGTGGACCAAGGGAGTAACCTCAAAGTTTTCGGGTTATCATGGTTATTGGCCAACAGGTCTTCGCCAAGTTGATCATCGTTTTGGGAAGTCTGACGATCTAAAGCAACTTCTAAACGCCGCACATAGCCAAGATATGAACGTGGTACTCGATTTTGTGGCCCACCATGTTCACAAGGACCATCCGCTATTTCACCAGCATCCAGATTGGGTTACGGAGCTCCATTTGCCCGACGGAAGATTGAATACCGAGCTTTGGGATGAACATAGACTTACCACTTGGTTCGATATCTTTTTGCCTACCTGGGATTTCTCCCGACCTGAAGTGCGAGAAGCTTTGGCCGATTCTGCTATTTTTTGGCTCAAGGAGTATGATTTAGATGGATTTAGGCACGACGCTACAAAACATGTTCCCGAGGAGTTTTGGCGAAAGCTTACTGCCCGTATAAAATCTGAAGTAGATCGACCCGTTTATCAAATTGGTGAGACATACGGAAATCCGGAACTGATTGGTAGTTACGTCAATAGCGGTCAAATGGATGGCCAGTTTGATTTCAATTTGTACGATGCCGCAGTAGATGCATTTGCCAACGACAATAGATCTTTCGAAAACCTAAGTAGGGTACTCGGTGAGAGCCTTCAGTATTACGGTTCGCATAATCTGATGGGCAACATTACGGGAAATCAGGATAGAGCCAGATTTGCTAGCTACGCCGATGGAAGTGTGAGCTTTTCGGAAGACGCTAAATTAGCGGGTTGGACAAGGGATATTCAAAACAATGGCGACAAGGGATTTAGGAAAATGGAAGCGCTTATGGCCTTCATCATGACCATTCCGGGGGTGCCTTGTATTTATTATGGCGACGAAATTGCCATGCCCGGTGGAAATGATCCGGATAACCGAAGAATGATGATTTTCGAGGATTTAAATAAAAACCAATTAAAAACCAGAGAGATAACTACCCAATTGACCAAACTACGTTCATCGCATTTGGCTCTTTTGTTTGGAGACACGTACATCCTGAAAAGCGATCAGAATGACTTTGTATACGCAAGAAAGTACTTTGATGACGTGGTAATCACTTGGTTCCATAAGTCGGGTGCAGCAATAAGTAGCATCGAACTTCCTGAGTTTTTGGTTTCCACTGGTTTAAAGGCTCAGTTTGGAAAGTCGATCACTTTGAATGGCAGCACAATAACCGTAGAATTTGAAACAGACGGATTTGAGGTGATTACTCGGTAAATCGATTTTTTGGTATAGAATTGACCAAAAGTGTCGGAATAATGGCATTTATGGCGAAATAAGTGGAAGAATGATCAAATTTCCAATGATTCTTTCCAATCAAATATTCTACCGAATCATAGTTACGGTTCCGGTAAACTTTTCGATTGTTCCAGTTTGAGCATCCATTACCTCCAAAATCCATGGATAAACGTCGTTTTGGACATAATGTGTTCTGCTGTCTTTATTCCCGGTCCAAGATTGATGAGGCGTAGTGGCTGAAAAAACTTGATTGCCCCATCGGTCAAAAACTATCAATTTGAAGTTTTCATCGGCGAAACCTTTCCCTATTATCTGCCAAACATCATTGATACCATCTCCATCTGGCGTGAACGCATTGGGAGCAAATATGACCATTTCATCGATTACAATCACGTAAGTGCCAGAACTGTCGATACATCCAAAATTGTTGGAAGCAATGAGATATACTTGATACTGACCGGTTTGCTCTGCGGGGAAATCAAATGAGGGTTCGTCTTCCGTGGAGAAATCGAATTCCCCAAATCCCCAATAATAAATGCCCGCGTCTATCGAGTTGTTTTGAAAATCAAATGTGGTAGAAGGCAAAATAGCAACTTCTGGATCGAAACTAAAAGATGAAAGTGGGCTAGGGAAGATTATCAACGGGTTGTCCAAAGTATCGCTGAAGATACAGCCATCAATGGTTTCCAGAGTCATAAATGGTTGATAGGTCCCCTCCAAATACTCATGAGCTACATTTGGAATTCCACTGCCTTCTTCACCGTCATCGAAGTTCCAAAGCATACTCACCACTTGATCTGTGTTTTCAGTAAATGCCTCAAATTGAACAATAAGGGGTTCACAGGCAAGTGTCGTATCTATGCCAAAAGCCGCAGATATGGTCTCAAATGGGATCACTGTGGCACATTCAGTAACCTGTTCTCCACATTGATCGCTTACCGTTAAGCAATAGTTTGCCGCTTCCTCCACAAGAACCTCAATTTCTTCGGTAAACCATGTGTTTCCTAAATCGTCAGTCCAAATAAATGAATAAGGCTCAACTCCTTCGACTATAGAGGTCGGACCGAAAAGCACTGTTTCACCTGGACATGCTTGAGGATTTACAGGCATTACAACTTCAAGACCGGTGGGAACCGTAACTAATACTTGATCAGAGCTGCCACAATCAGGATGACCAATCGGGTACCCCGTAAGGGTATACAATGTAGTACCACTCATCGCCGTAATGGTGGGAGAGGGAATGTTCGGATTGCTCAGGAAGTTGGGGGGAGTCCATTCCCAAACATATTGAGGCGAACCTTCTGTACAACTTACCGTGTATTCCCAAGGATTGTAGAATCCATCAGCACATGATATACTTCCATCCGACGAAAAAGTAATGGTAAGACATCCTGTGCTATTGGCCGCGGTCCATGATTGGCCGCTCGCATCTCCAATATTCCAAGTTGCTAAAATCGGAGATGAGGTGTCCTCGCCGTCGTATATTGTTAAGACGTCTAGAAAAAACTCCATTTGACCAGATAAGAAGCTAAAGGTCATAAAAGTGACTCCGTCTCCAGGATCATCGGGGCAAAACGTCCAAGTAAAAGTTTCGGAATTGCCATAACAATAGTCGAAAGTACCTCCGTCGACACTGCAACTCGGAGCAGCCATGTCTTCCCAACCACCTTGCAACTCTAGTTCCATACATCCGAATAATAAATCCGGGCCAGCGCTCACTAGTGGGCTTTGGGTTACTGTGATGGTAATGGTGGTGTCAAACTGGCAACCAAAACTATTGACAACTGTATATGTGTATTCAAACGAACCCTCACTTGTAGGTTGAACAAAAATGATGTCAGCATCATCGTCAATTGAGTTGATAAATGGCCCGGTCCAATATGAAGAATCAGCATCCATCCCAACTGTAGGGGTAAAAGATGTAACTCCCGGATAGAGAGAAGGATTGAAATTTAATCCCCAGGCGAAAATAAATCCATTGTCGGCCCCAAGATTATCGGTTATCGTAAAAGTCCATTCCCCATTGAGTGGACATCCCACGAGATCACAGATATCCTGCGCTGATTCGTAAGTGCCCGAAGGCAGCGATGTAGCGCCACCACCTGCATTTTCACCCCAGGTCCCATTATTCGCTTCTGGAGACCAATAGTAGTCGTAACCAACACCCTGTGTTTGACTTTCGTCGTCCACTGCTTCGCCCAAATATGTTCCTCCTCCACCATTTGTTCCCCATTCCACCAAATTGACACTTGTGCCGTCAGGACATTGAATAAGAACTCCCAGGTCACCCATGTAACTGTGCTCCATATTCACGAAAATGCTCAGTAGGTCTTCGCAGTTTTCGAGTAACGCTCCTGGCTCAAAAAAGTCGAATACAAGTGAAGATGAATAGGAGAATCCTGCGCCATCCGCCAAGTACGTTTCTCCAGCTACCACCTGTGGCGGCAGAGCTGTCCATGTTACATTTTCTACCTCACCTGCGTCGAGTTGAAACTCTTCTCCCAAACAATATTCTGTCTCCAGATCCTCAATGCTTGGAAAAAGGGGTATAGTGCTCACTAGTACTTGAAGGGGAATCACATTAAGGCTTTGACATCCATTGTTGTCTTCTACTGTAAGCGAAACAATGTATTCTCCAGGTTCTTGAAAAAGATAGGAGACGTTTGGGCCACTTGTGGTATCTACAGTTCCATCATCGAAATTCCAAATATATTGTTCGATTGTAAAACCTGGTTCTGCATAACTACCCGCATCCGCAAAAGTCACAGGACTATTCAAACAAACCGACACGCTTTGCTCAATGCCCAATGGTACAGGATATACAATTTCGGATGCAGATGTAGGTGAAGCGCATGGAGTGGTGCAAGAAACACCGCATTCAAAACCTGGATTGGTGGCATTTGGATTTCCGTTGTCCTGAAATACGAGGGTTAGACAACCCGTGACGTTAAAAATGGTTCCGGTTACATCTACCGCTTGAAGACTTGTTCCAGTGTAGGACCCCAATGAAGGAGCTCCTGTATTGTTGCCATCATAAATGATTAAATAATCGCTGTTGTTGGAATTTGGGCTGGTTTGAAGATTGAATGCACTAAAGTTGAGCTGTATCACATCACCCGGATTATCCGGACAGATAGTCATTGTGTAATTGGCGTCGGGATATGCATTGCCGCCGCCTGCATCGAGGATACTCCCTTCGCAGATTTGGATATTCACATTGTCCATGCAATAATTGCCAATGGCATCGCAACCCGTTTGAGATTGCACATTGTGAACAAGAAATGTCAGGAAAACAAGAAAAAAAACCTTTCCGGGTTGTCTCATTAAATTGGTTACAAAAGGTCACTTACAGATTACAAATGAAAGAACGAATGATAGACTTTCCCGTTGTTTTGCCAATTGCTTTTCACCAATTATTGACTCATACGAGGATTCCAATAGAATTTATAAGCTTCTCGCTGCCTTCATCCCTTCTTCAATAGCTCTTTTGGCATCAAGTTCACCGGCATTTAATGCACCGCCGATTAAAGTATGAGGAATGGACAAATCCTGAAGATCATTCAAAAGATTGTTTACACTTAACTGACCGGTACATAAAACCACTTGATCGCAATGGATGTATTCAGGTTTGCCTTCAACCTGAAGATGAATTCCTTTGTCATCAATAAAGTCGTATTCAACATTATTGATGTATTTCACTCCCGATTTTCTAAGTTCTAGGCGATGGATCCACGCAGTGGTTCGTCCCAATGCTTCCCCAGGCCGACCTTTTCCACGGCTTAGAATTGTGATTTGAGGGTGAACGACAGGATCTGTTTCTGAAATGTCATTTGTTCCTCCGACCCACGTTTCGATGCCCCAAAAAGAGTAAAAATCTTTGTGTTTACCGCCTAAAAAGCGAGCTGTATCAACAGCAATTCCTCCCGAGCCAATAATCACTACCTTATGTCCGGGTGCTTTTCTACCAGATATCAAATCGTCGTATGAAACCACCTTTGGCAGATCGACTCCGTGCAATGGAGGCTTTCTAGGTCGCACGCCCGTGGAAATAATCCAATGATCAAAGTTTTGGGATTCTATGAATGTTTTGTTTACCTCGGTATTGCATAGAACTTTTACTCCAAGCTTTTCAAGATTTACTCGATAGTATCTCAGTGTTTCATAAAATTCCTCTTTGCCGGCAACTCTTTTAGCGAGGTTCAGTTGGCCACCTGGTTCATTATTTTTCTCAAAAAGTGTAACCGTATGACCGAGGCTCGAAGCTTCAAGAGCTGCTGACAATCCGGCTGGACCGGCACCAATGACAGCTACATTTTTGATGCTTTTGACAGGGGTGTTTTGAGGCCAAAATGTTTCGTGGCATGCTCGCGGATTTACTAGGCACGACGCTGTTTTCTGTTTGAAAATTTGATCCAAGCAGGCCTGATTGCAGGCTATACAAGTATTTATTTCGTTGCTTCTATTCGATAATGCTTTATTCACAAACTCTGGGTCGGCCAAAAAAGGTCTTGCCATAGAAATCATGTCGGCACAACCTTCTTGAAGAATTTTTTCGGCCAATTCCGGGGTATTAATTCGATTTGTGGTAATCAAAGGAATTCTCACTTTGCCCATTAGTCTTTTTGTCACTTGTGCAAATCCTCCCCTGGGAACCATCATGGCTATAGTGGGTATCCTTGCCTCGTGCCATCCAATCCCGGTATTTATCAAGTTGACTCCGGCCATTTCGACCTCTTTTGCCAGGGTTTCAACTTCTTGCCAAGTTTGACCATTATCTATCAAATCTAGCATACTCAGACGGTAGATGATTATAAAATCATTTCCTGTTTGTCTTCTGCATTCTTTGATTATTTCTAGCGGGAATCGCATTCGATTCGAAAAATTCCCGCCCCAATCATCTACTCTTTGGTTGGTGTGTGTTACGAGAAATTGGTTTATCAAATAACCTTCACTGCCCATGATCTCTATGCCGTCGTAACCAGCTTCTCGAGCCAACATAGCACTATTTCCGAAATCTTTGATGGTGTTTTTAATCCCCCTTTCGTTTAATGCAAAGGGTGCGAATTTTGAAATCGGTGCTTTGATCCTTGAGGGCGCAACAATGAAAGGATGGTGACCATATCGCCCCGCATGAAGTATTTGCATGCATATTTTTGAGTCGTGGCGATGAACTACATCAGTGACAATTTGATGCTTTTTCGCTTCTGACATGCTGCTCATTTTGGCTCCAAAAGGGGCAAGCCAACCACGTCTATTCGGAGAAATACCCCCTGTGACAATTAAACCCACGCCACCTTTTGCTCTTTCTTCATAAAAAGTTGCTAGTCTATTGAAGCCGTCTTTAGATTCCTCCAAACCGGTATGCATACTGCCCATCACAATTCTGTTTTTCACAGTAGTGTTAGGAAGTTGTAAAGGCTGAAATAGGTTCGGATATTTGTGCATACTCTTCGCGGTGCGCTAATATATTCCTAAACAGTTTGGGATTGCAGATATATTAAACCCAGAATCCGCATTGGGATTCGCTATGAAGTGCTATACACCAAAGATAGCAAGTGCTCTCGCAAGATTTTTATACCGTTTATCCCGCATTACGCATTAGGGCAATTTTTTGTAGAATGCGTGCGGGATTCTCAAATCTAAGCGATAGAATACTGCATTCATCGGCAAAATTAGGGTGCAATTTTTCTATCGCTTGATTTGGG
>JAWXBG010000197.1:0-52177 GCA_034439875.1 Flavobacteriales bacterium | reverse complement strand
TATCAAGCACTTTCTCGATTTTTATTCTTGATGTATGAATATACACCATCAAATAAAAATCTGGCGAGAGCACTTGCTATCTGTGGGGTTTAGCACTTCATAGCGAATCCCAATGCGGATTCTGGGTTAAATAGAGAGTCCCAACGCGCACCAATTTTTAGGAATACAAAAAAGCCGATTGTGCAGATACGAAGGAACTTCAAAAAAGAAGATTATAACTTATCGTACCACTGCAACTTTTGCAACTTGAGAAGTGCTTCCGTCTGAGTTTGAACAAAAAATAAGATACATTCCATGAGCAGCCTTTTCCCCATTTAGAGTAAGACCATTCCAAACCGCTCTGCCACCTTCGGATGCAGTTTGATAAACCAGATTTCCAGCTACATCCGTGATTTTCACATCGGTATTGTAGGCGAGTCCATCAATCGTTATTGGACCTTCATAATTCGGTCGCACAGGATTTGGAAATACAGTGATTTCTCCAATATCGAGAACAAAATTTGTAGCCGTCGACATAAAAGAGACTACACCGCTCTCTGTTGCAAAATAAACTTCCCCTGTACTGTGATTTATTGATATATCAAGGATACTGTTCGTTGGTAACGGACTATTCGAAGTAGTAAAATGATAGATCTCGTCTACTCCATCCGCACTAAATAAGAAGACTCCAGAGTTTTGGGTACCTACCCATTTGCGATTTCCACCGTCAATCTCAATTGCAGTCACCGCTTCTGTTTCCAATAGAATCTGAATATTTCCATCTTGCTCTATCAGGATTTGTTCAGCATTCACAGCATCAGAAGTAAAGACGTCATCTGTAGTATAAAAAATTGCAATTCCTTTTAGAGTTCCTATCCACAATTCGCCATCGAGATCTTCTTCCATGCAGAAAATCTCATTGCTAGGCAAACCACCATTCCCTTCTTCGTCATTCAGTAGTTTATACAGATCATCGCTTTGTGTCCCCAATGTTCCATTCGTATTGAGAACAATAATTCCTTTGCTCCGAATAATGGCCCAAACGAAACCATTAGAAGTAACAAGAATCTCATCTGCCTTATCGTTATTTGTTGTTTGAGGCGAAAAATCAAAAGCATAGAAATTCCCATCGGTGCCTCGAGCATGTACGTTTTTGGAGGTGTAAGAATTTGTACACCACAAAACACCATCATCCGAAACATCAACTCCCGCTACGCCAACCCATCCGGGAGCCCATCCGAACCCTGTTCCAAGTTGCAAGGTGCTGTTGGTTTCATTGAAAATGTTGATGATTTCACCATCTAGTATTTCGATGATACCTTCTTCCCATGAACCGAGGTAAATATGATTTTGATTCAGAGGATCTATGCTTACGTCCATGATGTCCATGATCCACTCTAAACTGTTCGATCCTGCTTCATTGCTCACTTTTGTCCAAGATTCAGCTACCAAGGCAGAGATATCTGCTTTGAACCATAGATTGCTAAAACCCTCGTTTACTCCTCCATGAGCTATCCATAAATTGTCATTGTAGGCATCAATTCTCCTTGTAAGAGCCACACTAGGACCCGCAGGGGCGGCATTCTTTCTCAAGCCATACTTATCAGCTATGAGTAATCCTTGAAAATCGTTTGCCACATAAATTTTTCCACCGGGCGACAGTATCGTTGCGTTTGCTCTCACGGGTATACCTTGATGATCGAGCACATTTGCAACTTGCTGCAATTCTTCATTCCAAACTCGGTATGCCCAAGATGCGGAAGCCGCCAGATGACCATTTCCTGACCATAGGTCATTGTAGGTCAGGGATTCAATGTTCTGAAACTCCGACCACATGCCATTTTCATAGTTCCAAAGAACATCATAATCGCTTCTCACATTTATGAAAACTCGATTGGCAAAAAACTCGAGTTCGGTAATGATCGTCGACGAGTTGGGGAGACCTTCCCATTGACTCCAATTCTGAAAATTGGCAAGAAAGGCGCCATTAATTGGAGCCTTTTGAATTCCGAAATCAGTACAGGCATAAATCGTATCCTGAAAAATTTCGATATCATGAATGGTCAATTGAGCACCATTGTCACCAATAAGATAAGTGTCTTTGATTTCAAATCTTTCCAAATCCAATACAACTATTCCAAATCCGGTGGCGAGGTAGGCCTTCTTTTGGAAAATTTCCATTCCATAAATACCCTTATCGCCAATAAGGCTGCTGATTTTGACATCCGGCACATTCACCTTGATTTCTTTCCCCAATAAATCAAGGTTGCCATTGCTATATCCAACCACAATAATGTCTGTTTCAGGATCATATTCGACACAAGAAACACCAGTATCAGAAAGCTTGTTTGTTTTATTGAGACGTTCAACATCCTCCGAAAAAGGATTATACGAAAACAAGGCATAAGGAGTGGCCACATAAACATCGTTGTTCACCATTACCACATCTATGGCCTTGCCATAAGGAAGATGGTCGCGCCATGCGGTGGTTTCTATTTGGGCAAAGGAGCCTAGTGGAAGCAAGAGAAGTAGTAGCCTAAGTTTCATTCGTAATGTATTGTTCGGAGCTAGGCTTGAACGCATGTTATCCGATTTTATTATGACAACCGATTTATAGAGGCAGTGTTCACGATTCCACCTTTTGGTGGATTGAATCCGCATCAGAGACACAAAGTCCTCCCACCGTCTACAGGTACATTTATTCCATTAATATACCCTGCTGCTGGAGAAGCCAAAAAAGCAATAGCTGCAGCGATTTCTTCGGGCTTACCCAGTCTACCAGCCGGGATTTCACTTTCCATTTCCCTTTTAATTTCATCTTCGGTCTTTTGCAACTTGCCGGCTTTTCCAGAAATAATTTGATCCAATCGACCTGTCTGAGTAGCACCAGGAAGTACATTATTGACAGTAATTCCAAAAGCCGCAACTTCCCCGGCAAGTGTTTTTGACCAGTTGGCTACAGCCGCCCGCACCGTATTGCTCACACCTAGGCCCGAGAGAGGTTGTTTTACCGAAGTGCTGATTACATTGATAATCCTTCCATAAGCAGCTTCCTTCATTCCTGGGATAAGAGCAGAGGCCAGAATATGGTTGTTTATGAGGTGATTGTTGAAAGCCACTCGAAAAGCTTCAATATCCGAGTCAACCACTTTCCCAGGGGGCGGTCCACCGGTATTATTGACCAATATATGCGCATTGTTGGTTTTGACAAATTCGGCAATCACCCTTTCAACTTCGGCAGGATGACTGAAATCTGCAACCAAATAGGAATGCTCTCCCTCTGCAGCCCGAGGGAGTAGACTTAATGTATCCTTCAATGACTGTTCATTGCGGGCCATTAAAACTACTTGAGCGCCCAATGCAGCTAGCTCTATGGCAGCAGCCCTGCCAATACCCTGAGTAGAACCACAAACAATGGCTCTTTTTCCACTTAAATTCAAATTCATTTCGCAAAGATGGACAAGATTGAACGATCCACCTATCCAAATAAAACTGAAACAGCGGACTCACTTTTTCCGTATACAATGCTTATGCTTATGATCCACAAACGCCCCGCCTTTCGTTACACAATCACAATCGTGCTCTGTTGTGCGCTTATTGCTTTCAGTTGTTCGGAGAAAGGAGAAACCGAGCCTCAAAAAGTTGAATTGGTTGAAACTAAAGATTCAATTCAAATAAATGCAGGGGTTTTTCAAATGGCTATGAAATTTCCATTAAATGAAATGATGGATTGCTCACCTGAACACAAACTGAACGAAAATACGGGAGACTATGAAATTACATGCGGCGAAGAATTCGGGATTCACATATCTCAAGTAGACCTTACTGTTGCCGATTTCAAAACTCACTTTGCAAAGGAATCTGCATTTCCGCTCAAAGCTTTTGACGAAGGCAATAACTATTTAGTCTATCAAATTCCTCTTCCCGACGGCAGCCCGAATTACTACCATCTGTTTGCTACCAAAACCATGTATGGCATGTCTTTCACTTTCAAGAGCACAGCAAATCATGACTGGAGTGAACAACAAATTCGCAGGATGCTTGGCGCAGTTGAAACTATAAACACGATTCACACGATGGAGATATCGGAATTCACAGGTGGGACTATTACTTTGTTCCATCCTGTAGATTCGCGAATCCCGCAGCGCAATAACCTCAAGATGCTTCCAATGCGCAATGCAATATAAAATAATCATCCTTTTGAAATAAGGAGACACGATACTAGGCATACGGCAAATATGTAGTTCTTTCTCATTTCTGATTGAGGGTGAAATACAGCTCTTCTTCATTCCGAGAAATTGAAGTACTACCTTTGTCCTTCGGGACATTTTTCATTCCCAATTGATACATGAATAAAATTGAACATATTGGCATTGCCGTCAAGGATATCAAACTGTCCAATCAGATTTTCACAGATATTCTCGGGGTTGCACCATACAAGGAAGAAGAGGTAGAAAGTGAAAAAGTATTGACTTCCTTTTTCCGTATTGGCGAAACCAAAATTGAATTGCTTCAGGCCACTGATCCTTCGAGTGCCATTGCCAAGTTTTTAGAGAAAAACAAAGAAGGGATACATCACATTGCTTTTGATGTTTCAGATATTCATGCAGAGATTGATCGTCTTCAAAGCCTTGGCTACGTTATGATTCATGAAAAACCGAAAGAGGGTGCCGATGGAAAAATCATCGCATTCATGCATCCGAAAACTTCGAATAGCGTCCTTATTGAATTGTGTCAAGAAAAAAAAACAGATTGATTTATCCCCGACCATAGCGCTTCTTCTTGCGCATGTCCTTGTCCCATAGTTGGGGTTTGGAGCCCCGCAAATCAAGTGGTTGGCACTCTCTATCTTCTGCTTTATCGAGAAAACATATGCGAATTGTAACTATGATAGGGCGATATCTAGAAAAGAAATACTGCAAAGTACTTTTTCCGTCATCCATAGGATAGAGAGTAAGTATTGGTGTTTCTATGGAAGGAACGATGTAGACACCATTCTCCGGTTTCCATCCGAATCCCAATTTATAATGGAGTTGACCCACAAATGCATTGGGAAAATTCTGAACCATACCCGTTGTTGGTCCTTCATAATCCCGATTTGAAATCACCCGATAATCTGCATTCAGTCCTATTCCATTTTGAATCCAGGTTTTGTCCGAAAGCTGTGTGATATGGGATACATTGAAAAAAGCGCCTGCAAAAACTTCTCCGAAATACCCTCTATTTTCAGTGCTCATCATCACCGAATCTACTCTGACTCTTCCATTAAAATCTTCAGTTCCACGAAGGTTTTTAACATGAATACCAAAATCCAAATGATGTATCAGGTATAAATCTTTGAGGAAATAGTGTCTACCCACTTCTGCATAAAGACCAATTTTTCCTCTTTGCTGAAATTCTCCGGTGAACAAGGTATCGTTGAGTTGCTCACTATGGCTGATTCGAGTTTCATCACGATTAAACTTTGAAGGGATCATGTATGTAATACCGGGAGCAAAAAACCAACCTCTATTTCTGAAAGTCCCAGGTGTATATATATCTCCGAATTGTCTGCCCTCCTGAGCCATAGCCGAAGAAGTCGAAACAATTACAACCACAATATACACGAAAATTCCTTTCATAATTTCACAACGATCTTGTTGAAGATGTATTGTTAAGAGTTTCCCTCATAACTCACAAATCGGCAGCCTCGGCAATTAATTCGGCTATATCTTTTACTTGAACATCCTTCTCTTTATTAAAATGTTTTACTCCATCTGTCATCATAGTGTTGCAAAACGGACAACCGGTTGCAATAAACTCAGGATTTGTTTCAAGTGCTTCCTCTGTTCTTTCCACATTTACTTCCTTATTTCCTTTTTCCGCCTCTTTAAACATTTGGGCTCCACCCGCACCGCAACATAGTCCGTTCGCTTTGCATCTTTTCATTTCCACTAATTCCGCATCCAGTTTTGAGAGCAGATCACGGGGTACTTCATAAATATTATTTCCTCTGCCTAGGTAACACGGATCGTGAAAAGTAATCCGCCTTCCTTTAAACTGACCACCGCCCTGAAGAGTCATTTTTCCCCTCGCAAAAAGCTCATTGATAAGTTGGGTATGGTGAATTACTTCATAATTACCTCCCAGCTCAGGATATTCGTTCTTTAAAGTATTAAAACAATGGGGACAAGCAGTTACAATTCGCTTCACTTCATATGCATTGAGGACATTGATATTATTCATAGCCTGCATTTGAAACAAAAATTCATTGCCCGCTCTTCGTGCAGGATCACCTGTGCATGACTCTTCGGTACCGAGAACTGCAAAACTCACTTCACAATGTTGCAAAATTTTCGCAACAGCTTTTGTAATTTTTTTCGCTCTATCGTCGAAACTTCCGGCACAGCCCACCCAAAAGAGAACTTCTGGACTCTGCCCCATGGCGGCCATTTCGGCCATCGTTTTTACGTTTAATGTGATCATTCTCTCAAGCGAGTAAAATTATTTTTTAAAAACCTGAATCGTATTTACCTCATCCACTAGATCTGTAAACTTTCCCTCATATCTCGTTGCGCGCACCAAGTGGTTGTCGATCCAATGATAATTTCCACCTCTAGGTTTACCGAATATTATTCCATGGTATTTGAAATCGTGGTCTTTCAACCATTTTTCAGTTACTGCGCGATGTGCCTCCGTTCGCGAAGTAAAAAAGAAAATCACATGGCCTTCGTCGTACCACTGATTGCATTTCTTGCGTGCGTCGGGATAGCAAGGTGCAGTGACCATTCTCTCTGGTTCTTCGTTCGGTATATCATCGGAAATAGTTCCATCAATATCGATGAGAAAGTTCTTTATGTTCTCGGGAAGCACGGGACTCAACGCCTTTCCGTCGGATTGGACCTGAACCAATTTATTCTCTGCATTGTGTTTCATATTCAAATAAGTTACTTTGTCCAATTATTTCTATCAGCCGGACTAAATGCCCAGGGAGCCCCATTGTTTTCAATGTTATTGAACACAGTTGTAATGCTCTCCGGAGACTTTGACTCTTCCATAATCAGGTATCGTCGCAAATCAATTATAATACCCAAAGGATCTATGTTCACCGGACACGCTTCAGTGCAAGCATTGCAACTAGTGCATGCCCAAAGTTCCTCTTCGGTGATATAGTCTCGCAGCAAAGACTTGCCCTCATAAGTTTCACCGTTGTCGATTGCATTACCCACTTCTTCGAGACGGTCGCGCGTGTCCATCATTATCTTTCGTGGACTCAACAATTTCCCGGTCAAATTTGCCGGACAAACAGAAGAACATCTGCCACATTCGGTGCATGTGTAAGCATCGAGCAACTGCTTCCAAGTAAGATCGGTTACATCTCTGGCTCCAAATTTTTCGGGAGGTCCCTCAGCCACTGGCGCTGCATAAGGATCTGCAGATGGATCGAGCATCAACTTCACTTCACGGGTAACACTAGGCACATTTGCAAGTTGACCAGCAGGTACTAACTTGGAATAATACGTATTTGGAAAAGCAAGGATAATGTGCAAGTGCTTCGAGTAAGTTACATATACAAGGAAGGCCAGTATACCAATAATGTGATACCACCACAAAATACGTTCGGTGAAAACAAGATTTTCTTGACTAAGACCTTCGAATATAGGAGTCATTAATGAACTCACCGGAAATGAACCTGCTTGCACATAATGAGCAGCACCAGCATTTTGAAGCAAAAGATCACAAGCGTTCATGCTGAGGAAAGCTGTCATCAATGTTACTTCAACAAACAATATTATGTTGGCATCACTTTTTGGCCAGGAGGTCATTTCCTTCATGTGGAACCTACGCAGACGAATAATATTTCTTCGAGCGAGAAAAACTACACAAGCAATGAGAACCAATAAGGCGAGGATTTCAAAACTTCCAATGAGGAAATCATAAAAGCCACCGAGAATACTAAAAATTCTGTGTGTTCCAAAAATGCCATCAATCACTATTTCGAGTACCTCGATATTGATAATGATAAATCCGACATATATAAAAAAGTGCATTAAGGCCGGAACCCAAAGAACCATCATTTTACTTTGACCGAGGGCAACGCGTGCCATCGTAGCCCATCTTTCGCGAGATGAACCTGAAGCTTCAAATTTGCGACCTAGGAAAATGTTTCTGCGTATGTATCTGAATCTTTTCCACGTCAGAAAAACCGCTACACCAAGCAAAAGAATGAATAGTATTTGTTCTATCATACAGTAAAGTTCTGAATACCAAATTGAGTTTCAAAAATAAAGCAAAAAGCCCTATCTAATAAAGAAGACAACATGCGAACAGATATGAAATCACTTGTCTTCAGCGGCTTTCTCCTCGATGGCTTTGTCGATCTCTTTTCGCAGTTCCTGTAATTGACGTTTGCTCAAACCTTCGGTATTCTTCCGGTTAATGAGGGAGAAATTCACGTACCTACCCGGATGGGCCTTCATGTCGTCGAGCAATTTATCGAGACTTGCAGATGCACTTAGCAATTGAGTATGAAGACTGTCATTGTTAATGAGCATGGCGATGGAACCATCCCCCTTGTTGATTTTTTCCATGATTTCCGCGAAATCCCCCATGGCCTTTTCAGTTTTACGTATTGTATTCGTTAATTGAATTTTCGACAATGAGTCTGTGAGATTCTTCACGTTTGCGATAGCAGCCGTGATCACTTCGTTATTCGATTTGAGATTGGTAGTAATATTTTCAACATTTCCAAAAATGCTATTCAATCTTCCTTTGTTGCCGGCTAGGATTTGGCTCAAGTCGGCAGAGATGATCTCCACATTTTTGAGAGATCTTTGCAAACTTTCAAATACCAGTGGCAATCCTTGAGCTGCGGTATCAGCGAATACTTTATTGAGGTTTGTAACTACTTTGTCCACTCCGGCAATGAGGTCCTGTGTTTTTTGTTTAAGAGGTTCAAACTCTTTTTGCAATGTCTTTGTAAAATCCTCTTTGATAGCGCTTGTAAGTGTATCAGAATCCATTGCTGCCACTGAGCTATCGCCCATTATGAGACGGATGGCTTTACCTCCGAAGAAATCAGGAGAGAATATTTCCAATTTGGTGTCCTTAGGTATTACCAATTTGTTGTCGTTGATAATCACTTCCACTACAATTCTACCATCCCCATTTTCATTCAGTCCAACATCTCTAACCAAACCTATTTTGAATCCATTAAGGATAAGCGGATTTGAGGCAGTTAGACCCTGAACGTCATCATAAACAGCAAAGAAGGTTTGTTGTTTGGAGAACAGATTAATTCCTTTCAGGTAGTTTATTCCAAAATACAAGATCGCAATTACAACGACAACAATTACCCCTATCAGAAACTCTCTAGAAATCTTCATTAGCCTGATTACTTTGTTTTTGCAAGTGCCGCGCTCAATTCAATGCGTTTCTGATCTTCAAAAGCGACCACGAATGCATCTTTAAAGCCCATCTCACGCAACACCGCTTGGTTCTTTTTAGCCACCTCATAATTGGCAGTGCAACCTGCGAGGTACTTATAAACGCCGTTGCTAAGATATTCATCAACTTTTTCCAAACCCTTGAAATCGGCAGCCGATTTATCAAGAGGTTTTGCAGAAGATAAAAATTGCACCTTAAAACATATCCCGCTCTGCACTTCATCGCTCACCAAACGCGACTTGCTATCTGCGGGTTTTACTGTTACTTGTTGCACAGGAGCCTTTGGTTTTTCCTCATTTGAGACGGTAGAAGCCTCCGCTTTATTTGAAGCTTTCGCCCTATAATCCTTAAAAGCTCTAAAAATTGCGCTAGCCATGAACGTTCTGCCTTCATCTTTCATCAAATAGTCCTCTTCCTCCACATTGGTAATAAAACCTAGTTCTACAAGTACACTTGGCATATTGGTGTATGAAATCACCTGAAAACCAGCCTGCTTCACTCCTCTATCCTTTCGTCCAACCCTTGTTCTGAATTGATCTTGAACATTTTTAGCAAGATTTATACTTTGATCTAAGTGGACATTTTCGCGCAAACTCATGATGACGTAGGTGTCGGGGTCGTTGGGATCAAAACCCTTATAATCTTCCTTGTGGTTTTTCTCAAGAAAAATAGAGGCGTTCTCCTTCATAGCTGTTTTCAAACTCTCTTGCGTTTTGTGCAATCCCATTACAAAAGTCTCAGAACCATAGGCTTGTTTATTATCACTGGCATTGCAGTGAATAGACATAAATAAATCAGCCATGTTGTTGTTGGCGATATCGCAACGCTCCTTCAGTGTTGGAAATGAATCATCCTTCCGGGTATACAAAACCTCCACATCCGGATATGCCTCCTTAATGTATTTCCCAACTTTCAGCGTAACGGCAAGAGAAACATCCTTTTCCTTTTCCTTGTATCTGCCTGTACCGAGGTTTCCCGGATCAGTTCCACCATGACCTGCATCAAGCACTACAGTAAAGGTTTTTGCGGGTGTTCGAGGCACATTTGTAAATGCCGCACAAATCAATACTAGCAGCACAAGAAAAACCGGAATCAGTCGTTTGACGACTCCTATGTGCTTCGGTTTAGTATTTCCTGATGTCCTCAGACCCTTTAAATGCATAGCTTTGACACGATTTTCCATGATAGAAAGCAAAATTATCCCTCGTCACCTAGCATGAGCCCTGCTGTGAGACTTCTTTTCACATTGTTTCTGTTGATAATGAATGCCGCCATGGCCATGACTTTTGCGCAGGTTATTGTTCCAGATTCCTTATCAGAATCTCCCAATGAAGCAGATTCTTTGTTTATTAACGCAATTCCAGTCGATTCTATTATACCCAACGATAATTTTGGTATAGAATTCCCGGTTTATACCAATGCCGCCGACAGCACCATCATGGATGTGGAGCGCGAAATTGTTTATTTATATCGAGATGCTGTAGTGAAATATGGCGATATGGAGCTTCGGGCGGCCTACATTGAGTTCAATTTTAAGACTTTCGTTGTAAAAGCCTCCGGTGTTCTCGATTCGAC
Organism: Flavobacteriales bacterium; assembly: GCA_034439875.1. Taxonomy (GTDB): domain Bacteria; phylum Bacteroidota; class Bacteroidia; order Flavobacteriales_D; family Sanyastnellaceae; genus JAWXBG01. Next base: position 41,197 of record JAWXBG010000197.1, on the reverse strand, counting down.
AGGAACTCTCATCGGAAAACCACTTTTCAAACAAGGTGAAAATGAATTTACTGAGGACAGTTTAGTTTACAATTTCAAAAGTAAGGAAGGAGTTACCTATCGCACGAGAATGCAAGAAGGTGATGCTTACCTCATTGCAGAAAAAAGTAAACTTCATGCCAACAAGTGGGTCCATATCAGAAATGGGATGTTTACCACTTGTGATAAAGAAAAGCCACACTATCATTTCAGATTGTCGAGGGCCATCGCGGTGCCAAACGACAAAGTAGTAAGTGGGCCATTGTATATGAAAGTGGGGAATGTGCCAACCCCGCTAGCCCTCCCGTTTGGCTTTTTTCCAAATAAACGAGAAAGTACTCATGGCATTTTGCTTCCCGGATATGGAAATGCGGACAGCAAGGGCTATTTTCTTCAAAATCTGGGTTACTATGTACCGGTTTCTCCCTTTCTAGACACAAAACTACTCTTCGACATTTATACTAGAGGAAGCTGGAGTGTTCGGAATGTGACAGGATATCGGAAAATATATAAATACAACGGGAATTTCAATCTTTCACGTACGATCAATGTCAATGGGATCCCTGAATTATCTGGCTATACAAGACGCCGGGATTTCAACGTTCAGTGGACGCATAACCAGGACCCCAAAGCGAGACCTAATAACCGTTTTTCAGCGTCGGTAAACTTGGGGACAAGTACCAACTTTCAAAACAACATAAACACTACACAGCAAGATTTCCTGTCCAGCACTTTTGGTAGTAGCTTGCAATGGAGCCGAAGTTTTTACGGAAAACCGTACACTATCTCGGCAAATGCCCGTCATTCGCAAAACACTCAAACGCGAAACGTCGATGTGCTTTTCCCTTCGTTGACCTTCAACTTATCTCGCGTTTACCTGCCCATTTTCGATGGCAATCCTTCGAAGGGTAAAGCAGCACCAGAGTGGATTAGCCCCATAGGTGTGAACGGGACAATAGTTTACGAAAATGCAGTGAATGCCGGAGACAGTTTATACAACTGGGCCAATTTTAATCAACTGAGAACATCTGCCAGAAATGGTTTGAGGCTTAATGCAAATGCAAGCACATCGATGAAACTTTTCGGAGGAATTGTTACGGCTAATCCTACCGTTAACTATTCTGAATTCGTTGCTTTCAAATACACAGACAAAACATTGGTTGATCAGAATGGAACTGTAGAAACAGATACGGTAAGTGGAATTATTACAGCTCGCAATTGGAATGCCTCAATCAATGCGAACACCAGGTTATTTGGAACCTTCAATTTCCGAAAAAGTAAGGGTTTAAAGGCAATACGGCATGTGGTGAACCCATCAATAGGTGCGAGTTACACGCCATACAGCAATAACCGTCGCTTTGGATTTTTCGGAGAAGATGGAACTTTTATCGGCTACAGTCCTTTTGATATTGCACGATTCAGGCCTTCGGATGCAGCGCAGGCGGCCAATCTAAATTTTAGCATCAATCAAAATTTGGAGGCCAAAGTGCTTGATAAATCAGGAGGTCAGGCAAAAAATGCAACGAAAAAAATCACATTAATTGAAAGTTTCCGAACCTCGACCAGCTACAATATAATGGCTGATTCGTTGAACTGGAGTAATCTATCCACCAGTGCTTTTACCACTATTGCCCGAATCATAACGGTGAATTACAATGGGACCTATAGCTTATACAATCGCGATAGTTTGGGCAGAGAGATCAACGAATTTCTTCCGGGTAGTTCTGGCAAGTGGCTTCGGATGGAAGGAAGCAATCTGGCAACTGGGTTCAGATTAAACAGTCAGTTGTTTCGATCGAAGAAAAAAGAAACAGCCGATCCAAAAGAGGAAGAAAACAATTTGACAGAAGAGGAAACCAACATCCTTATTCAAAACAGGAATGCTTTCGTAGATTTTTCGATGCCTTGGAATTTAAATGTAAACTACAATTTGAGAATTTCAAAACAGTGGCAAGTGGCAGAGCAGCGCGATGAATCGATCCTTACCCAAGCAGCAACATTTAATGGAGACGTCGTAATTCTAAAAAAATGGGCTTTAGGATTTGATAGCGGCTATGATTTTACAAATAAAGAATTCACTACAACCAATATCAATTTGACTTGGGATTTGCATTGCTGGGAATTCACTTTCTCATGGGTTCCCTTTGGTCAGAGGAAGAGTTATATGGCTCAGTTGAATATTAAGTCGCCTTTGTTGCAGGATCTCAAACTTCAGAGAAGGGGCGCACTCGGAAGAGACGGAGATCTGCTCTATTAATAGAAATAGCACTTCATTCGAATTTGTAAAAAAAAATCAGGGCTCGCAACCATTGCCACGAGCCCTGTACTTAAACTGAAAAACTAAAAACTATCTCTTTATGACGGATGACCGGACGGCCTCCGTCTTCAGAGGATACGAAGATAGGTATTTTTTCCAAATTCCATCAATCATATTTCAAATTGTTCATTTTTTCCTATAGCCCGGTCGTTTTACCCTCTTTCCATAAATTGAACGCGATGAAAAGTTCTTTAAACCACTCTTCACCGAAGCGTCTCGTGAGTGGTTCTTTGAGGAATTGAAAAACACGTACTTGAAGCTTCGAACCGCATTCACAAGCGGGTTTGCAGAGTTGCCATCGGTGATAATTGACTGCAGTGTAATCCTTCAAATTGGCCAATCGAACAGGATATAAATGACAAGAAATCGGTTTTTTCCAAGTTGTTTTGCCGTCTAAATAAGCTTGTTCGAGGGCGCATTTAGCTATTCCATGGGAATCGTAAACTACAAATGAACAAGCCCCATGATCACCCACGAGGGTAGTTACGAGGTCGCCATCATGATCTACCGTATACAAACCCTTTTCTTCAATGGCCTGAATCCCTTCCTCTCTCATATAGGGCTTTACAATTTCATAGACCGCCTCCAATTCATCCAATTCATCGTTTTCGAGCGGGGCTCCGCTTTCTCCCTCCACGCAGCAAGCACCTTTGCAAGCTTGTAAATCACATACGAAGCACTCTTCAAATAATTCTTCGCTTACCAGCGTTTCACCCACAATTATCATGATGCAAAGATGCAACATCAACACTTTAAATAGAAACACAGAAAGTCATAATACACTCATTCGAATTGCGTTCAACCCAGATTTTGCAGTTGAAAACTATTACATCACTGAAAGTCTGCAAAGAAGGGCGCTTTCTCGATTTCCATCTTCTTCAAGATAAGAATAATCCGTACAGGTATATTACGCTTTCAAACAAAAATCTCTCGAGAGTTCTCGACCTTTTTGCCTTTCACCGCTTCACGACAATTTCAACTGCAAAATCTCGGTTCAAGTTTCGATTCGTGAATGCTCACTTTTCCGTTACTTTGTACTTATGAAGATAGGGTCTGCGATTTTGTTTCTATTGATTATGGTATCCACAAGTTGTCGTGAGAGAACAACTGATGTTCCATACGTGCAGATAGACTTATGGATTAATATCAATGAACCACAATGGTTCAACCTATTGGTTCCATCCGGATGGGAATACACCACAGGTGGTTCTCGGGGAATGATTATATACCGCAACAACCTAGAAGAATTTACTGTTCTTGAGAGGCATTCACCCTATAACGCGCAAGATGCATGTGCTGCAATAGTAACTAATGATAATGTGATAGTAGAAGATCCATGCAGCAATTCTCAATGGCTTATTATAGATGGTTCGGTTGTAACAGGTCCAACCACATTTCCATTGGTGCAGTATGATGCAACATTCACCGATCCGTATTTGCATATATTCAATTAATCCCAGAATCCGCATTGGAAATCTATTGCAGCGCTAACCCCCTGTGATATCAAGCACTTTCTTGATTTTTATTCTTGATGTATGAATAAACACCATCAAATAAAAATCTGGCGAGTGCACTAGTGAATCGCGTTTCTTGAGATAGAAAGAGACGCGATAATTCGTCTCTGTACAGCAAAAAAAAAGCCCCACATCCGTGAGGCCTTTTCAATAAAAATCATTCTATCTCTTAGTATCTGTATGTTTCGCCTTTGTATGGACCTTCCACTGGAACACCAATGTAAGCTGCCTGCTCAGTGGTAAGTTCGTCCAATTCTACACCCACTTTAGCGAGGTGAAGGCGAGCTACTTTTTCATCGAGGTGCTTAGGAAGAACATACACTTTGTTTTCATAGTTCTTGCCATTGGTCCATAATTCGATCTGAGCCAAAGTTTGGTTGCTGAATGAATTTGACATCACAAACGATGGGTGACCCATTGCACATCCAAGATTTACCAAACGGCCTTCTGCCAATACAATGATCTCTTTGTCTTCAATCGTGTACATATCCACTTGAGGCTTGATGGTATCTTTAGTATGCCCATAGTTCTTGTCCAACCAAGCCATATCAATCTCGTTGTCGAAATGACCAATGTTGCAAACAATCGCTTTGTCTTTCATCGAACGGAAATGCTTTTCTGAGATGATATTGAAGTTACCTGTTGCAGTAACTATAATGTCAGAAATTTTTACAGCTTCTTCCATTTTTCTACATTCAAATCCTTCCATGGCCGCTTGAAGTGCGCAGATTGGATCAATTTCAGTAACAATAACGCGGGCACCGGCCGCACGAAGTGATTGTGCCGAACCCTTTCCAACATCACCATAACCTGCCACAACAGCCACTTTACCAGCCATCATGATATCAGTAGCGCGGCGAATTGCATCTACTAATGATTCGCGACAACCATACTTGTTGTCGAACTTGCTCTTGGTAACCGAGTCGTTTACATTGATTGCTGGCATCGCAAGCGTGCCATTTTTCTCGCGCTCATACAAACGAAGCACACCGGTGGTAGTTTCTTCGGTGATTCCCTTCACTTGAGAAATCATCTCTGGGTATTTATCCAGTACAATGTTGGTTAGATCACCCCCGTCGTCCAAAATCATATTCAACGGCTGCTTGTCCTCACCAAAATGAAGAGTCTGCTCAATACACCAATCGTACTCCTCAATGCTCATACCTTTCCAAGCGTAAACAGGGACACCCACGGCAGCAATTGCAGCAGCCGCGTGGTCTTGAGTAGAGAAGATGTTGCAACTCGACCACTGAACATCGGCTCCTAATTCTTTCAAAGTTTCAATAAGCACCGCAGTCTGGATGGTCATGTGAAGACATCCTGCTATACGAGCGCCCTTAAGCGGCTGAGAAGCTCTAAATTCCTCTCTGATGGCCATCAAACCGGGCATTTCTGCTTCGGCAAGTCTGATTTCCTTTCTGCCCCACTCTGCCAGGGACATATCTTTTACTTTGTAACTGTTCACTTTTTCTGCAGTTGTTGACGACATGGTTTATTATTTAATGTATTGATTTTTATTACAAAAGGGCCGCAAAGATACGAATTTTCACCTAATCTGAAAAATCGTTCGATCAATGCAATCAACAGCTAAATAGCCAAATTGTTTGTCTCACTTCTTAAATTCGCCGCATGCCGCAATTATCGGAGATACAAGACATCGAAAACACACGTCTTATCCTTTGGGATTTGATGCTAGAAGAGACTGTATCGAATACAATAAATCTGCCAACGCATATCCATCATCCCAAGCGGATCATTGAGTATTTATCCACTCAAAAAATGAAGGAGGCACTAGAGATTTTCAAACCCATTTCACATTTCGAAAATGGAAAACCTTTTATACACGATGGTCCGCACATCTCTATCTCTCATGGGACTAAAATCGCAGGTTTCATTCGATCCGACAAGCCTGTAGGCCTCGACATACAGCAAATCTCGCCGCAAATTGGCCGAATACGGAACAAATTTTGTCATCCAGATGAACTAAACGACGCCCAGCAATCGGAAGATGAGTTGGCCTATCTCACATTGCTTTGGTCAGCCAAGGAAGCAGTATTTAAAATTTATGGAGAGGGGCTTGTTTTTGCGGAACAAATTAGAATTGGTCCATTGAAGAATGATCGCAATATTGCTTTGGCAATGATATACAAGAACAGTGACACGCACATGCACGAGATAAAGTGGCAGTGGATAAAAGGACATGTAATAGTTTGGTCGTTCTAAATTATACCGCAGAACGAAAATACTAAAGGGACTTTTAAAGGCTACCTCTGCAGATCTCTAGATATCAGGAAGAATCACTATCTGATGAGAATAACATGACCCTTTTTAGTGGCTCTTCCCTCTAGAGTATCGTATTCTAAAATCCAATTGTAAGAATCTAAGGGTGCGTAATAATCATCTTTACCTCCTACCCAAATCGGTTGCGAATCTGTGCTTGTAAAAATTTCTTCACCCCACCTATTGAAAATTCTGAATAACGGATTAATGAGATTAGGACTGTAAATTTGGAAAACATCATTTAATCCATCATCATTTGGAGTAAAGGCAACGGGGGCGAATATCTGAATATCTCCATTTACGGTGACTGTAATCGTATCGCTAAAAATGCAACCCGATTCAATATCAGTGCTTGTAACTACATACGAAGTTGTTTGCGTTGGCGATGCCCACGGAAAGAGACAAGTATTGCAGGAAAGCGTATTGAACGGATCCCAATTAACGGCGCCACTTGCGATCACACCGATTTGAATTGAATCTCCGTAAGCAATTTCTACATCGGGTAAGGCATCTATACCAACGCTACCTGCCGAAATGGTCACTAAAAAATCTGTTGAAGCAGAGCAAGGGCCATTAAAAGCTGTGACTGAATACAATCCAAATATGATGGGATTCACTACAATCGACTCTGTTGTTTCGCCGCTCCCCCAGAGATAAGTTTGTCCACCTGATGCCGTCAATGTTGCATTTCCTCCGAAGCAAATTACTGAATCGCCTGAGATGATAGGTTGAGGAATAGCGCCTGCACTTACCTCGAAAGGATTACTTTCTGCAATACATCCATTGATGTCGATGTTAGAAGCCGAATAGACGCCTATTTCAGAAACATTAATGCTTGTAGAAGTCTGTCCGATACTCCATAAAACATTTGCAATGTTGCTGCTTAATTCAGTTTGAGCATTGCCACATAAAACATTCACTCCACTTATGATCGGAGCATCTGCATTCACAACGGATAGGGTCACTATTGTTGGATCGCTTTCACAATTATCTACCAATTCTGTAACATAAAAAGTGTAACTGCCCTCAGGAAGCAGAGGTTCAAATGTGAGACCTTCCAACAAAGTTTGAGTTAAAGCTTGATCGGCATACCATGTAATAGTACCACCAGAGAGCGCATTCACAGAGAGTGTAATATCAACTCCTTCGCAAGCGATGTAGTTGCTCCCCGTGGGACTTGGCGGCACATCGCAGCATGGTAGAATCGTAATTTCATCTGTCAGCCAAGTGCTTTCTTCATAATGGCAATAGTCCGAAACAGTAAAAGAATAAACACCAGGCTCGGTGATAGTGATGGTTGGTCCGGTTTGGCCTGTGCTCCAAACGTAACCTGTATAAATGGGAGGTTGAAAGAGAACGGGATAAGAAGATAAATCGAGGGTTATGGGTCCATCACACAATTGCAAAACATCCGGCAAAAAATCATAAGTGCTGCCTTGTGTGTAGATAGGATTGGGCAATGACGTTGGCAATTCAATACAGCAATTCCCTCCTGTACTAACAGCATAGTCGTCGGCATTGAGCCAGGGATTATACTGTGTGTTATGAGAAAAAAGTAAAGTACCTGCACCGAACTCACTGTAAAACCATTGAACAATTTGATTTGAAGAGTTGCCTCCACCACCTTCATTCGTGTCATCGAAACACCCACTTCCACTGGTTATGCAATTAATAAGAGGAAACCCAAGAAAATCTTGATCGTTTCCAAGATAACTTGAGATAGGTATATTGCCCCCTGTGGTAGAGTATATTTCAACAAGTGAAGGATCTACTCCATTGATTACAGCTTCGTTGAATCCTCCGAAAATCACTCCTGCAATATTGCCAACAAACGCGCCTGAAATATTCACTGTAACGGTTTCGTATGACACAATACCAATTAGCAGATTGGGAATATCTTGATCGCAATTGATATTTAATGTGCCACCATCATAATTGGAAAAAATCACCAAATTACCTTCAGGATGGCAAATGTCTTGAGATATGGCAGAATACGACAAGAGTATCATGGCCAGAGATAGAAAAGTTTTCGTTGCTGAAATCATTACGCAAAATTATCAAGTAAACATCCCTGTCAGTATTAAAGTTCTATGAACACCGATAAAATGGATTAAAAAATGAACAAACAACTATTTCTAAGGTTCTAACGCCTTCATTCGCTCGATAAAAATTTCAAAATATTGAACCAAATGGCAACAATAATTAGTAGGGGAAATGATGTCGAAACAACCGGCAATCTCCCGATTGTAGGAAGCAAGGCCCCAAATTTCAGACTTACCGGACAAGACTTGAGGGATTTTAGTTTAGAAGATTTCAAAGGGAAAAGAATAGTACTTAATATCTTTCCTAGCATCGATACAAGTACTTGTGCCTCTTCTGTACGTAAGTTCAATGAGTTGGCAGCTTCAATGGAAAATACTGAGGTGATTTGTGTCTCCAAAGATTTGCCCTTCGCTTGTAAAAGATTTTGTGGTGCAGAAGGAATTTCGAATGTAATTACCGGATCACAGTACAAGGACAATTCCTTCAGCGAAGGATACCAAGTAGATATGATTTCGGGTACTGCACTTTCCGGACTAATGTCCAGAGCAGTGGTGGTTGTAGATGCCGACGGGATAGTAGAATATACCGAACAGGTTGGTGATATTTCGGATGAACCAAACTACTTGGTCTAGGTCTCTTTCTTTTGAAGAATATCTTTAAACCCAGAATCATTTATTTGCTGCAGCCACTACAAGACGATTGCGCGCATTGAACGAGAAGGTGGACCTTCCTTGATCAATTCATTTTCAATGATAATACCGTTTGGATTTATGTAATAGTCCAATTTCGTTTCAATACATTTTAGAAAACATAAATCACAACGGCATCTACCAATTCATGCATGCAAGATCCTGCAGGGCATTACCCAAAACAGGCTTCCCATGCTCAATGCAAGATGGACCATTAATAAAGTAACATTGGTATAACTTTGCATTAGAAAAATAAATAAATTGAGTAGGATCACTGAATCAGAAAGCAATTACCACAACTTAGAGCAAATGGCTTTAGGCGAGATTCTTAGCGGCATCAATACCGAAGATCTTTCTGTGCCAATAGCAGTAGGCAAAGTGATACCATCCATTGAGAACCTTGTAAATGCCGCCTACGAAAAAATGAAAGATGGCGGCCGGTTGTTTTACACCGGAGCAGGCACGAGTGGTAGATTAGGAATTGTTGACGCTTCAGAATGTCCTCCCACCTTTGGTGTTCCCCATGGCATGGTGATAGGAATAATTGCTGGAGGAGATCAAGCCATTCGCAAAGCCGTAGAATTTTCAGAAGATGATGCATTGCAAGGATGGAAAGATTTAGAAGAACGTTTTATTTCTGAAAAAGATTTTGTCATAGGAATAGCAGCTTCGGGAACCACGCCATATGTTATTGGAGGGATAAATGAAGCGAGGTCGAGAGGTATTTCTACCGGTTGCATTACTTGCAATACCGGATCACCGTTGGCTGAAGCATGCGAATACCCTATCGAAGTAGTGGTAGGACCTGAATTTGTAACTGGGAGCACACGTATGAAATCGGGCACAGCTCAAAAATTGGTACTGAACATGATCTCCACATCGATCATGATAAAACTTGGCCGCGTGAAAGGCAACAGAATGGTGGATATGCAATTAAGTAATCACAAGCTATGGAATCGCGGAGTAGATATGGTAGTAGATCTCCTTGGTGTAAATGAAGAAGAGGCCCGGAAATTATTAGAGCTGCATGGAAGTGTTAGATCAGTTGTAGAGCAAAGCAAGAAATAAACATGCATCAGATAGAACCCTATTATAATTGGAAATTGCTCTACGATTCGAGCAACGATCCTTACTCTCCATTTTTCGAAAAAGAATATTCTGAATTTGAATTCACCGATAGCATATACGATCATTACATCCACCCGCAATGGGATAACATGGGTAGTAGCACGCTTTTCATTAAAATCATATATGCAAACTATGAAGACGGCTTTGCAGTGATAGAACTCATTGGTGAATGGAATGACTTGTTGTACAACGACATCATGACATTGAAAAGAGAAATAGTGGAGCAAATGATTAAGCATGGAATTCACAAGTTCATACTCATCGGCGAAAATGTGCTCAACTTCCATTCTTCTGACGATTGCTACTATGAGGAATGGTCAGAAGAAATAGCAGACTCAGATGGATGGATTGCATTGTTAAACTTCAGGGACTATGTATTGGACGATATGGCCAAAGCCAACATTGACAGCTACATTGTGCTTGGTGGAAAACTGAACGAACTCAGTTGGCGCACGATGAATCCGGAGCAATTGTACGAACTTGTAGAATCTCAAGTAATGAGAAGGCTACAGGCCTGAGGTGAGCCGTAAAAACCTTTTTACTACTTCCTGATCGCCGGGAAAGGTCATTGTCTCCGGATTTAAAACACCCAATTCAACCCACGAAAACTTTCCACCGGTTTCTTCGCATAGATGCACTTCGTCTGTTGAAGTAACCCATGATATATGTTTGGCACTTTCATTCGCAATGGCTTTGTAGTATATACTGATCACTTGGTGAGCAGGATTAAAAGCGGATTGGATAAAAAAATCTGTCGTATAAAAATGTTCGATGTTATCAATTTCAATTGCCAGCTCTTCCATTGCTTCTCTATGTGCGCATTCAACTGGGCCCTCTCCGAATTCTAATCCACCACCGGGAAACTTTACAATGGGCTTGCCATGTATCAACTCATCTGAACATAAAACGTGTTTGCCCTCATGATGAATGAGGATGATGTATACACGCACATTAAATGGAAATTTGCTCATTCAATGTCCTAAAAAATCAATACTTCACAAATTTTTCGACAGGCATTTCGTTCCAACGCAATGTGTAGATTCCTGGAGTAAGTGCTTCGATATTCAATCGGAGTTTGCCTGTGTTTGCATTTTGCTTTCCGGATAACACATTACGTCCTGATACATCAAGTATTTCAAATGTACTTGAGGCAGAATCCGAGTGAGGAACTACAACGAAAAGCTCATCTGATGAGGGATTTGGGTAAATGGATATCACTTCGCTTTCAGCGAACCATTCGCTTTGATTCACGAAAGGACCGAGATTCAATCGAACCATTGGAGTTTGAGCGAGATATAAAAGTTCATCTTCGTAATTCACCCAAGAAGTAAATTCATAAGCTGCACCACTCATTGAAAAAAACAAATCATCCGCACCGGAAGTTGTTCCCGCAACAACCAGATAAGCCCCTTCAGGCAGATCAATAGGAAAAGTAAAATTCATTGTAATGAGATACTCGGTTCCGTATTCATTCAAATCACCCTCCACTACTTCGAACAATTCTGTAATACCTAACAATTCTGAATTGATGGCGGAATCAATCGAAAAGGAATAGATTGCTCCATAAATCTGGGCTGGAAGAGAAGTGCCAATAGCCACACCTGCGGTAATGGAATGAGCTTGAAAACCTGATTCTTCCATTAAATAGACATTGCCAATTTCGTAAGGCACGCCGTTGTACGCATCATTGGAAACAAATATAGCTTGCGTAAAACCTCTATCTCGCGCAAATGTAGCCGTTGAAATTTCAAAGGTCAAAGTATCATTATTGTCTTGCGGACTTTGTTCTTCTTCATTTTGACTGACAGAAAAATCCACTTCATAATGAGCGATGGAAGCTGGCATTTGAAAGTCTCCTGCGCGCAATTCAATTTCGTCACCCGAATCCACCACATAACCCTCACTCGATTGACCAGTATGTATAACAGTTGAATTGTTCAGGTTAGAAATTTCAACATTCAATCTCACATTAGTTTGTTCATTTGCCCCAAGGTTATCAGCCATCGTGGTGAATTTCAATTCCGGTTCCAGACCCACCGGATATTGATCATACTCCATGTATTCAAAACCTGTTTCGTGAGACATATCATAAAAATCGAAGTCACCATAAGAACTCCATCGTGCTGACATATTATTTTCATCAAGTTGCACCAATTGAATATCATCGATCATCCAGAAGTAATACGTGCCTTCAAAAACAAATCGAATACGAACATCCGGTTGATTGTCGGCGAGCGAAGAAATAACAACGCGTTGCATATCATCTAATGCCGTAGCTTGATTGATGACTAGTTCGTTTTCAAAGACAATTTGCCAAGGACCTTGGTTGACGCTGACTTCAACCCTTGACTCTGCCTGGTAATTCTTGATGTACTGATAAAAAATGATACCCACGTTGTCGATTCCTGTCAGATCAAACGAAGGGGTAGTAATTGTTGCAAGATGCGGTGCAGGTGCGGGTCCTGTGCCGAAATACTGGGGAGAACAAGGGTTATCGGGATTATCCCAGAAGTTGCTATCGAAGATTACAAATCCATTTGACCAGGTAGGAGAAAGAATGGGTGCCCCACCTGGTGCTTCCTCGGGAATGCATGAACCCACAGTTCCCAATTCATTATTTGGGGTAGTACCTGTGCCTCTATATTCCCATATTGCCACTCCTCCGAGATCACTATTCTCCCAATCAGCCGGGATTCCGTTGGCAAATTCTTCAGTCCACAAAACTTCTTCGCGAAGAATTGTGTTTCCCACTACCGGCATCTTATATATGCCTGGGGCCGCATTTATGTTCGTCAATTGCGCCTGAGTGGACAATCCACAAAACACAATTGTCACACAAAAAATCAAAGAGAACAGATTTGTAAATCGCATCGGTCTTCATTTTGGTCGAAAATAAGACTATTCCCGCATTGCGCAACACTAGTCTTACGGCGTGAAATGCGAATCCTACGGATCATAAAATCTCATACAGATTTTGCATTTGCAATCTAATAAATCACTGAAGGTCTTCGATGCCGAGCGCTTTCTCGATTTTTATTTTCACCGTTTGTATAATCAGCTTTCAACTAAAAATCTTGCGAGAGCTCCCTTCCCTTTTGTATTTCATTGTTTCAACTGCCCCATTCAGGTTTAATATTTCTGCGATCAATGCCCTCAAAATTCCTTCTCGCGAGATTTCGTTCCATTTTTAGTCTCGAAACTTGCCTATTAGTCCGATTTGATAACCGATAGACTGTAATTTCGCGTCCAAATAGATAAGGAATGACCTTAAAAGCCTCAGCAAGCAAGGCCTTTGCTAAAATGATTATTCGCAAGCAAAAGAAGGAAGCCACGCGTGCCTTGGAATGTCAAGATTCTGTTTTGCTATCAATCACTCAAAAGGCTGCTAAGACTCAATTTGGAGTGGATCATCAATTTGGTGAAATAAAAACACACGATGACCTGAAAAAATTTGTCCCGATACGCAATTACGAGGATTTCACACCCTACATCGAAAAAATAAAGGCCGGAGAGAAGGATGTTTTATGGCCCGGGACTCCGCTCTATCTCTGCAAGACCTCGGGAACGACTTCAGGGACGAAATACATTCCGCTCACAAAAGAGTCGATGCCCAATCATATTGGATCTGCGCGCAATGCATTGCTCTCGTATATAGCAGAAACCGGGAATACTCAATTTGTAAATGGGAAGATGATATTTTTACAAGGGAGTCCGGAACTGCAATATTTGGAAAGCGGTATACCATATGGAAGACTCTCGGGCATCGTGGCGAACCATGTACCTAGATACCTCCAGAAAAACAGGATGCCTTCATACAAGACAAATTGTATTGAAGATTGGGAAGAGAAAGTAAATGCCATTGCTGTTGAAACCATGACGCAGAACATGACTTTGATAAGTGGAATTCCAAGTTGGGTGCAGATGTACTACGAAATTTTACTTCAAAAATCGGGTAAGAAAAATATATCTGAGCTCTTTCCTAATTTCGGTCTTTTCGTTTTTGGGGGAGTGAATTTCGACCCATATCGTCCAAAGTTTAAAGAACTTATTGGACGAGAAATCCCAACTATAGAAACCTATCCTGCAAGTGAGGGATTTATTGCGTTCCAGGACTCCCAGACCGAAGAAGGTTTGTTGCTTAATGTGAACTCAGGAATATTCTTTGAATTTATACCAGCGGAAGAATACTACAGTGAAAAACCTCAAAGGCTTAGCTTGGGTGAAGTAAAAATTGGAATCAACTATGCACTCATCATGAGCACAAATGCTGGCCTTTGGTCCTATTCTATCGGAGACACTGTGAGGTTTGTATCGATCGAACCCCCTCGGATTAAGGTAACCGGAAGGATCAAACATTTTACAAGTGCTTTTGGAGAGCATGTAATTGCCGAAGAAGTTGAAAAGGCTATGTTTGAAACATCAAAACTCTTTGACATGCAAATCTCGGAATTTCATGTTGCCCCAATGATCAATCCCATAGAAGGATTGCCATACCATGAATGGTTTGTAGAGACAGATCGCCTTCCTGAAGACCAAAATGCGTTTGCGCTCCACATCGACACAATTATGAGTACTCAGAACATTTACTACAATGATTTGATCAAAGGAAGTGTCCTGAAATCTGCTGTAATACAATTTGTAAAAAAAGGTACGTTTAATGCATACATGAAATCCGTTGGAAAACTTGGAGGTCAGAACAAGGTGCCGCGACTTTCGAACGACAGAAAAATAGCGGATGAATTAGGAAGGATATCCAAAGAAATTTGATTATGCAAAAGCCTGTTATGTCAACTATACTATTTGTCTTGGTCTTCATGGCAGACATTTACGGTCAAGTTGTAGTTCATCCAAAAAAAATCAATTATGGAGTAGTAAGTGCATCAACTGAACGAGTAGTAGACATCATCATAGACAATCCCAAAGACAAATCGGACTTTTTACTTCGCATCGAAAATTCGCATGAGTTAGATGTTATCTACTCTTCAAAAACCCTTGAGCCCGGTGGACAAATTACGGTGAGGGTTAAGCTCAATCCAAGGTACACCGGTCCATTCAAAGAGGACCTCAAGTTGCACTTTGGTTCCTTGCCAACACCCATTATTGTTCCAATTTCTGCAGAGGTAGAATTTCTAAATCCGGCAGATAATATTCCATGTCCTTCGTTCAATGAAAGAGCCGCGGATTGCTGTCCATCGAATATGTTTTTGGTTGAAGTATTTGACAAAGTTTCAGGCAAACCATTGAAAAATGCCATCATCACCATTACACAAGAAGGAAAAGAGATCAAAAAATTCATGACAAGGGAAACCGGAGCGGCGTCTCAATCGATCAACATTGCATACTATAATTTGTCTGCATCACTAAAAGGTTACAATACGGGGTCCGTATACACATACATCAATAATCAGAATCACTATTTCCGTTTTGATCTTGAAAAAGATCCAAATCAAATAATAGAAGAAATAGAAGAGGAAATATCTGTATTGGACACTACCTCTATCAGTCTTGAATTACCCGAGAATATTTACAAACCCAACAACATTGTTTTTTTGGTCGACGTATCTACATCAATGTCAACAGGAGATAAAATGAACCTTGCAAAAAAATCGATGAGTCGGTTAGCAGATGTCTTGCGCGAAGTGGACAATGTATCTGTGATCTCTTATGCAGGTGATACTGAAGTCCTGATTGAAAATGCAAATGGCGCGGACAGAGGCCAGATTTTGCAAGTTTTAGAGGAGATGAAGGCTTATGGAATGACGGCAGGCGCCAATGGCTTCAAACGTGCGTTTCAGATGTTGAAAGAACATGAAATAGTTAGTGGAAACAATCAACTGATAGTAATTACGGATGGAGCATTTAAGACCACAGACCAAGAAAGCATCAAAAAGCTAGTAAAACGTTATGCCAAAAGAAACTATAAGACTTCGATCGTAGGAATAAAAGCCAGCAATTACGCGGCTGAAAATTTACGCGAAGTATCCTTTATGGGTTCGGGAACTTTTGTAGAAGTTGATAATATTGCGGAAGCAGAATCAGCGATATTGGAAGAAATAAAACGACAGTCGGCGAAACAATGATTCAACCAAAGCCCATATTGATCGGTATTGCAGGAGGAAGTGGTTCGGGAAAAACAACTTTTCTCAAACACGCGGTTCATCTATTGGGAGAAACAGAAGTAGCACTGGTATCTCAAGACAATTACTATTTAGATATAAAACATCAGGTCGAGGATGAAAATGGAGTTGTGAATTTTGACCTTCCCACTTCTATCGATCGGGAGTACTTCAGTAGGGATTTAAATGATCTACATTCTGGAAAAAAAATCAAGAAACACGAATATACTTTCAACAACCCCGCGGCTGAAAGTCAAGAGCTATGTGTAAACCCGGCTCCCATCATTATAGCTGAGGGACTATTTGTATTTCACTTTCAGGAGATATTCGATTTATGTGACATTAGGGTCTACATCGATGCAGAATTGGAAACCCGACTAGTTCGCAGGATTTCAAGGGACGGCACAGAACGAGGGTATGCTGAAGAAGTAGTGCTTTACCAATGGCACAATCACGTACGTCCTGCTGAATTGCTCTATTTGGAGCCCTACCGCGAATCATGTGATATAGTAATAGACAACACCCATTCCTTTGAATCGGGGATGGCACATCTTCTTGAACGCATCAATGAACTTCGAGCACCCAGACATGTTTGAAAGAAAAAATCTTATGAAAAAAATATATACACTAGCCAATTGCAGCACCAGTCAAGGGATAATTGCGCAAATGGGTAAGAAATCTTCGAAGTACGAACTTCAAAACATTAAAGAAGAGAAAATTACACCTTCTCAACTCGACGAAATGAAAGATATGGCCGGTTCTTATGAAGCTTTGTTTAGCAGAAGAGCTCTGAAATACAAAAGCCTTGGATTGGCTGAGAAAAAACTCACTGAAAAAGACTACCGTAAGTTCATACTTGAAGAATACACTTTTCTGAAACGTCCGGTAATTATATCAGACAAAAAGATATTTGTAGGAAACGCTCCGAAGATGGTGCAGGAAATGCTCGGAAGCATCTAGACTTTTGGGTTTACAGGCCATTCGAATTTTTGATCACTCCTGTGCGCCATTGATTGAAGAGATGAAGAATGATTCCGTCAGAGAGTCCGATTTTTGGCACTAACATGGATTCTATTTCGCTCATTTCCATAATGCGCAAGTAAATTTCAGCGGCTGGGATGATCACATCTGCTCTATCTGGCTTCAATCTGAAATTCATGATACGCTCTTCGTAGGTCATTGAATTCAGAAGTTCGTGTTCCGCTAAAAGCTCATTGTAATAAAGCAATTCGTTCGGTTTTTTGCCGCAGAGTTTGAATATAGTATTTATATTTCCACCAGTACCCACAGCCACCGGTTTGTTTAGGGAATCCAAGTTTTCATCGAGCCACTCCTGCATTTCGGTCCAAATCCTCTTTGGCGTATTAATTGAGAGCATTCTCACCGTACCGATGTCGAATGATTTCCCTGCCTTGCGCTTGCTTTTATTGAGAAGAGTCAATTCAGAACTTCCCCCACCGACATCTATAAAAAGAAGATTTTCATTTCCTCCAAAACTATTTCCCTCGTAGTTCGCAAAAATGAGATTGGCCTCCTCTTGACCAGACAACACTTCTACTTTTAAGTTGGCATCTTTCCATATTCGGTCAATAACTTCCTTGCTATTGATCGCTTCGCGCATTGCACTTGTGGCACAGGCCCTGAAGTGCTCAATGTTGTGAACATCCATGAGATACCAAAAGGCCTTCATGGTTTTGATCAACTGTTTACTTTTTTCTTTGGAGATTTTACCTGTCTTGAAGACATCTTCACCGAGACGTATAGGCACACGTGTAAACGAAACCTTTTCGATATGGTACGTTTTTTTATGGATAAAAACTTCTTCGATCAGCAGTCTTACCGCATTAGATCCTATGTCTATTGCCGCTAGTTTCACAAGGGTGCTAAGGTTGCACTCAAATCTGAACTTTACAACCCTTGTGCATAAAAGATTATTTCTTCAACTTTTTCACCGCTTCATATATCAATTCATGAGGATCGGGTAAGGTTGCGGCATTCTCCGGTTTATAGTACTTGTGAGGAGCTTGCGCCGACATAGTATGAGTTTTAGAGGTGGGCATCAATTGAATACGAAGCACTTTCATAATGTGACTAGCCAGTCCTACATCCGAAATTTGGATGAGGGCTTCGACACGATAGTCCAGATTTCGCACCATGAGGTCGGCGCTACCTAAAAGGACTCGTGGTTTGTTGAGGTTACAAAAAGCGAATACCCTAGCATGTTCCAAATATCTACCAACCACACTAATTACACTAATATTTTCACTCATTCCCACCTGACCGGGTATGAGGCAGCATATACCTCTAACCAGAAGATCAATTTTTACACCCGCAGCAGAAGCCTTATACAATTCATGAATTATAGTTGGGTCGGTAAGACTATTCATTTTTAAAATCATCCAAGCAGGCTTGCCCTTTAGAGCTTCCGATACTTCTTTGTGTATCCAATGAATAATTTTGCCCCTCGTATCAAAAGGGCTCACAATGAGCTCTTCAAACGTTGTGCGCAAAGCATTATTTTCCAAAAAATCGAAAAGTTTTCGAATTTCTCGACCCACCTTCCTTTGCGCTGTCAAAAAAGAGAAGTCTGCGTAGAGCCGAGCGGTTTTTTCATTGAAGTTTCCTGTACCAATGTGAGATACAAGCGCAGTTTCATTACTAATTTTCTTAGATATCAAGAGCAGCTTAGCATGAACTTTTAACCCCGGAATTCCAAAAATTACTTTCACACCAGCTTCTTGCATCTTCTCACCCCACATCAAGTTGTTCTCTTCATCGAAACGCGCTCTTGCCTCTACAAAAGCAATCACTTTTTTACCATTTTTGGCAGCGTTCATTAAAGCCTTTACAATTCGCGAATCTCTATCCACCCTGTACAAACTTATCCTTATAGAATTTACCTCCGGATCTATTGCAGCTTGTCTGATGAGTTCGATGATTGGGGAAAAACTATGGTACGGGAACTGAAGTAAAATATCGCGCTTTAACACCGAGTCCATCACGGGTACATTCTCGGGCATATAAGGATTTACTACACGCGGCATTGGTTTGTATATCCACTCACTTCTCCCGAAGTCGGGAATGCCCATCAAATCCCGTTTGTTGTGATATCGTCCACCCGGAATAATATTCGCGCTTCGTCGAATCTGCGTCTTTTTTAAAATCAATTCCAACAAACCTGGGTCAATATTCTGATCAAAATTTAATCGAACATAGTGACCCTTTCCTCTCTTAGCCAGACTTTTACTCAATTTTTCAACGAAGCCTTTCTCCAGATCATCATCTAGTTCGAGTTCGGCGTCACGATTTATCTTGATAGTATATGCGGTGGCACGTGTATACTTCAATTCTCCAAAAACGCTTCTCAGATGCAAACGAATCACATCGTCCAAAAACATCACTTCGGTTCTCTTTTCTCCGGGAGGTAAAACCACGAATCTGGACAGATGATCAGGAATAGCAACAATGGCATATTCCTTTTTTGCATCTGCGGCTTTAGGCCATAGAACAACGCCCAAGTATAGTTGGTTGTCCTTTAGTTCTGGGAATTTGGTTTGAGCATTGATCCTTGTAGGAATTAGATAAGAACGGATATGTTCTTCAAAATACTCGGTAACAAAACTCTTGTGTTTTCGGGTGTATTCTCGTTCATTGACAATGGCTACGCCCGATTTTGCCATTCGACCTTTCAGTTTTCTGAAAATATTCTCGAATTTCTTTTGCTGTCCAAGAACACGCTTTTCAAGTTCTTCGATGGTATCTAAGGGATAGAAGCCCCACAAGTCAGGTTTTCTCATTCCCAAATCGCGAGCTCTTTGCAAACCAGCTACACGAACTTTGAAAAACTCATCGAGGTTATTGGAGAAAATTCCTAAAAAACGTAGACGTTCAATGAGAGGGATACTAGAATCATCTGCCTCTTCGAGAACACGGTCGTTAAACTCAATCCATGATAACTCTACACTAATATATTGGGGTTTCTTAGATCTTGTCATAAACTTGAACGCAGAATACGGTTGCAATTATACCTTTCGAAATATGAATACAATGTTAAGTTCTTATGTTCGACACACAATCCATAGTTAAAATCTATACTTGAAGTTGGGAGAACAAGAGGGTACATATTTTACAACGCAAGATCCGACAGAATTCAATCATAAGGTACTTGGTAGCAAACACCTTGCCTACCTCTTGCCAGTAAAATCTGAGGAACAAATTCGTGAATTGCTCGGCGTTAAACGGAAAGAACATCACTCTGCCACACATGTTTGCTATGCGTGGAGACTAAAAACCGGACTTTATCGCTCCTCAGATGATGGAGAACCTTCAGGTACTGCAGGCAAACCCATCTTAAATCAAATACTACACTTTGATTTATTTGATGTTTTAATTGTGGTAGTGCGGTATTTCGGAGGAACAAAACTTGGAACCGGAGGCTTGATGGACGCATACAAGCAGGCAGCACGAGGCGCAATTGAGTCTGTAAATATTGTAGAATTGCCTCGTCTCCAACAATTTTCCATTGCATTCGGTTATGAAGAGATGCCGCGAGTGATGAGTTTGGTAAAACAATATGAAGGAATAAAAATATCAATGGATCAAAACGAAAAAGTACATCTTATAATAGAAGTAAAAACAAACTTGGCCAGTATCCTGATGGAGGAACTGGCCAAGAATGGAAATGTGGAGACCGAACTTTTATAAACGGGAAACCTAAGCAACAGAATCCCTCTTCGATTCGAAATTATCTCATTACAATTCCCCGATCGCTCTTCATTCCAGAATCTCCTCGAAGTGTGAAGTAATAAAGTCCATCAGCCAACCCGGTCTTAGGCATTGAAATCAGATATTTGGTATTCCTTTCTGCACTTCCATCAAAAACGCGTCGAAGTAATTGTCCACTCTGACTATACATCTCGATAACTACCTGTTCGTCAAAAAACATGTGATAATTCAACACGAAAAAATCCCTATTTCCATCTTGCACTTCAAATGACGATCTGCCTAGAGCTTCAAATGGATTGATTAACGGAAGTAGAACCTCCTCCCCTACAGTAATCACTTGTGTATATGTAGTCGCGTTTCCTGCGCAATCTGTAGCTGTCCAGGTGCGCGTAATTTCTTCGACCGGACAACAACTATTATTTGTGAGAATATCACCCGGCCCGCTCAGTTCGATACCATTCACTTCGCCCGAGTAGAATAGCCAACCGCTCATACCAAAATCGGCATTTCTATTGTTCGCGGCAAACCCAATTTGGAAACCAAAATAGAAATTTGCTGGAGCATGGCTTAAGTTGAGTACTGAACCTTCGAATAATCCTGCACCCATAAGTATGCTGCTCTCATCCATTTCGTAGTAGGTCCAGTCTAGAAATTGATCTCCTGCTAAGTTTAGATCGTCTTTATAACTTCTGCCTAAGGCACTCCATTCCTCCCAGTTGCGACGTTCGCGCAGATGCACATCCATGATCCAACTCTGCTCCGGCATTCCGGGTGCATACAACTGGCCGGTTAAGTGGGCTGTCCCGTCTGAGAAGTTTTGCACAAGGATACCTCCTGCCTCTCCAAATATGTATTCCGTGCTATATCCTCCCAGGCCGGGAAGCCACACAACAAGATCTCCGGCCGATGAAACTGAATTACTTAAGAAACAAGTGCTGTCGTTCCCACTTATCAATCTTACTTCTTCCAAAAAATCCACATCCACTTCAGCATCACAATTATCGGATGCTGCCACCTCAGCTACTGGAGGGATTTCATAACAAGTAACAGAAACATTCTCCGGTTCTGCACTTAGCACGGGAGGAGTGACGTCATAAACATGAACCGTTTGAGAAATGATACCCTCATTTCCGCAGGCATCAGTCAATATCCATGTCTTGAGCACATCATATTCCGATTCACATTCTGTGGGTAAAGAATGCTCCAGATATTCCACTGTGTATTCACTGCAATCAGTTACTTCGGGATCGATCTGAAAAGGCATTTGATGACACTCCAGGAAAATCTCCGACTGAATAAAAGCTTGAGGTGCCTGAGTATCTAGAATAGTAACCCACTGCTCCGCCGTTGAAACATTCCCACACAAGTCTGTGGCCGTCCATATTCTATGTACAGTTTGAGTGCAACCATTGTCATTAAAGGACTCGCTCAAATCCAAGGTCAATTCCCCACTGCAGTTATCCTGAGCAGATAAGATGGGATAAGGAGCCAATTCGTTACACTCTATTTCAATATCCGAAATGCTTCCTACAATGCTTGGCGCTTCGTTGTCAGATACCCACAAATTCTGAATTGCATCAGATGCATTTCCGCAGTCATCTACCGCTATCCAAGTTCTTTGAACTAAATAAGGACAATCACCAACAACGGTTTCATCAACAAAAAAGACCTGGGCATTTCCGCATTCATCAGAAGCTTCAGCAAAGGGTAGCATTTGCGATTGCTCGCATGAAATAAACATTTCGGCTGGAATAAAATCAAACTGCGGAGCGGTACTATCTTCCACTGAAATGATTTGAAATGCTGAACTCACATTGCCGCAATAATCCGATGCCGACCATGTGCGCATGATTTGATAACCGCACTCTGTCTCTACTTCAGTCTCTTCGAATTCGATGACAATGTTCGACACTAGACAATTGTCTGAAACTACAGGAATATCGGAAGGAGGAACAAAATCATTACAACCCAAGCTAATATTCTGTGGAACATTGGTAAATGTCGGTGCTTGACCATCGCTCACAAATAATATTTGAATGGCATCAGAAGTATTCCCACAAATATCACTTGCTGTCCATGTCCTGATAATTTGGTAATAGCAACCGCCACCTATAACATTCTCTGAGAAAACTACTTCTACATTTCCGGAACAAGGATCGTTGGCAATAACTAAAGGGGGCTCCGGTATGGCATCACACGAAACAGCTCCACTTACAGGAAGATTCAAAAAGATTGGACCTTCATTATCTACTACATGAATTAATTGCTCTGCTTGGACACTATTACCACATAAATCCTGAGCGATATAGGTTCTTAAAATATCAAAATTACATCCACTACCAAGTATTTGATCTAGATAAAACAAAGCAACATCGTTTCCACAATCATCATCGATTGCAGGCATTGGTAACGTTTGCAAATCGGCACATTCCACAGTGAGCTCAGGCTGCAGATCCACAAAAATTGGGGCACTCGTATCGTGCACATTAAAACTTTGACTGACGATAGTAGAATTACCACAATCATCTTCTGCAATCCAAGTGCGAATAATGGTGTATTGGCATCCACCACCAACGATAGATTGCGATGCAGTTACAGAAACATTTTGATCGCAATTATCGCTTGCATCAGGCTCTGGCATTGGTGGAATGCTATTACAGTTAACATCACCCACCGGTGGAATTCCGACTAGTATAGGAGGTTCATTATCTACTAAGTAAATTGTCTGAACATATTCATTTGAATTTCCACAATCATCAACAGCAATCCAAGTCCTAACAATTATTGGACACCCTCCACCTGGCATACTTTCCTGCATAGTAACCAATACATCAGCATCACAATTGTCTGTTGCGCCAATAATTATAGGCTCCGGAATATTGTCACAATCTACTTGAAGATCACCGGGCTCATCTGTAAATACAGGAGGGGTCATATCGGCAACTAAAATTACCTGTATGGCAACAACTGAGTTTCCACAATTGTCCTCTGCCAACCAGGTGCGTAGAATACTAAATTCTTGAGGACAGTCTCCCGGCACCGCTACCTCCGAGAAAAGAACGGTCAATACCCCTGCACAAACGTCAGAAGCGGTAACATCAGCAACTGGAATAAAGGAAGGGAAACTATCACATTCGAATAATAGATTCTCCGGAACGCCTGTAATAATTGGTGGTTGAGTGTCGACAAACACAATAGTCTGAACAACAATAATGTTATTTCCACAATCATCGGTTACAATCCATTCTCTAGTCAATGTTACATTACAACCCGTGCCAGTATTTGTTTCTGTGTATTCGATTTCCAATTGATCATCGCAATTGTCAGTGAAATGAGGCTCTTCCATCACAGGACTCATACCACAAGGCAATGTAAGATTCTGTGGGATAGAAGAAACTTCAGGATCTTGGTTATCTGTAATTGAAATGGTTTGTGCGAACTCACTTGTATTCCCACATTGATCGGTTGCAGTCCAAGTTCTTTCCATGTTATATTGACAACCTGATCCAACTATAATATCAGTATATGAAAGTGTTGGATTCGCAGAACAATCATCCGTAACATTTACGGTCAACTCACCCAATTCATCGCAGTACCAGTTCACTAGTGAATCGCCTGTAATTATAGGAGCTTGATTATCCGATACCGTTATCACCTGATTATGGAAAGCTGCGTTACCACAATTGTCTAGTGCAAGCCATGTGCGTGTTAATATTGTCAAACATTCGGAGACCGCCAGATTCTCTTCATACATTATTGTAACCTCCGTATCGCAGTTGTCGCTCGCTGTCATCGAAGGAATCTCCGGAATACCTCCGCAAGAAACCTGAACGTTAGCCGGCAACTGAGCGAATACAGGAGTTGTATTATCAATAAACTGGATAGTTTGAGATACGATAGTTGTATTTCCGCAGGCATCAGTTGCTGTCCAAGTTCTTTCTAACTGAGCACATTCACCCGGAATAGTTGTAGTAATCTCCAGTAACGAAACGTTCACTTCACCGCAATTATCAGTGGCCGAAAGAGAAGTAGAAGGAGGACTGTCTCCACAAGTCAATACTAGATTCTGAGGAATGTATTCGAATAGCGGGGACGTCTGGTCCAAAACAGAAATTGTTTGCACGAACATCGATTGGTTTCCACATAAATCGGTAGCCACATAGGTTCGAATAATTTGTGCAGAACATCCCGATCCGGATTGCGAATCGGTATATGAAAGATCGACCGTGCCACAAAAATCAGATACTTCCGGAAGGGCAATTTGTTGTGCAAGACATGCCAAAGCGACTTGAGGAACAGCATTGACAAACGATGGAGCAGTTTGATCAGAAATAGTAATGATCTGCTGAACAGATGAAATATTACCGCAATCATCAGTAGCTGTCCATGTCCTGGTTATGGTTAAATCGCAGCCACTGTCTTCATTGGTTTCATTATAAGTAACCAAAGGAGCCTCATCGCAATTGTCTACTACTTCTGGCCAGAAATCCGGGTAATCTTCAGAACACTCCAAATTAACATCTAGAGGTAGATTCAAAAATACGGGCGCAATTGTATCAATCACAGCAATAAACTGAACGAATACCGATTGATTTCCACAAAAGTCTGTAGCCGTATAAGTCCTTTGAATAGTGGGTAAGCAACTGCCAGAAAAAAGAACATCTACCACTGTAAGTTCTATTGCTGCCTCGAAGCACTCCTCGCTCCAAAAGATTTCGGTAGGAGGTACTTCACCACAAGAAACTGCTATTTGTGTGGGCATATAAGGGAAAATCGGAGCAATTGAATCAACCCACATTAATTCGCCATTCCATACACTTGTATTCCCACACATATCTGTTGCATTCATGGTGAGGTCAAAGAGAGTGAAACAATCCGCTGGTATACTACAATCTAAGTAACCTTGATTGATCGTACCATCCACGAAATTTTCATTGATAGAAGACAAAACTTGCACCAGTTCTGCTGGGGTATAATTTGTGTTACAGCCTCCAATAACTTCATTGGCCAATTGCCACACTTCACCGACGGCCCATCCTTCAAGCGATTCTCCAATTACAATAAGATCGGAAAGCGCCAGATTCGACGATCCAAATTCAGGTATTGATGAATCCATTGCGAGACTTATGGTAAGAGCTACCAATTGACCAGCAAAAACGTTGCTATAAGCTGACCCAGGATTCACCAATGAGCCTGAAGGAAATACCGCCGGAGAGGATCCGCTCGGTAAAAAATTGGTTACATCTTGTGCTGTTAAAAGTACTAATGTATTGTCGCAACCCAAAGAAATTCCATTTGGAAAAACTTCGCCGAAATGCTCGTGCAAGTATGCACCGGGGTTGTTTCCATTGGGCGCTGCACCCCAGCCACCCTGTGTTTGAGTTCTAAACATACCCGGTTCACACTCCAATGAACTTACCCACGTGGTATCCGAAATAGTATATGATATATCAACTATATCACTACAGTTGTCGGATACAAATGACTCAATTTCTGCTTCAATATTGCAACCACTGATGATGCCGCTACCGGGGCTAATAACCGGGGCTTCTTCATCTATAAGTGTAATCAATTGCTCGCACACCAATGAATCGCCAACCGTATTCCAAACTGTCCAATTTCGTGCATACAAAAGGGGGCAGCTTGATCCTATCAATTCATCTGTATAACTCAGTGCATATTCGCTAGGACAATTCATTTGCGGATAACCAGTCAATTCCGGTAAGAATCCTTCATCACAGTTCACTTCAACATCTACTGCGCATTGAAAGGCTGGCAGGTTGTCGCATTCACCTTCCAAATTGAAGTCACCATTTCCGTTTACAACATCCTCGCCGATATTGCCAGAAAAATCAAACCAACATGACATTCCTGGCAATGCATTTTTGTCGTTAGCTCCCACACCCAATTGAAAACCGTATTGATAATTGGCAGGTTTGTGTGTAAGACTTAAACTACTTCCTTCGAATTCGCCCAGTCCAATCAAGACATTCGCTGCATTGGGATTCATTATATAATAAGTCCAAGTAGTATAAAGATTTCCAACGATAGATGCTGTTCCCTTCCAGGATCTTCCCAGCGCGCTCCAATCCTCCCAGTTCATTGCATCTTGCAACCACACATCAATATACCAACCATATTCTTCGTCAGAAGAGTTCCAAACTTCGCCGTACAGATGCGCTGTGCCGTCCTCGAAAACATCAAATCCACCTCCATCCGGACCGAAGTGATATTCCTGACCCACAGGAGCAGGCAAGGAGGCAATCCAAAGCGAACGTTGAGATGTGCCATAACCATCAACAAAACAATCGAGGTTCGTGCACTCCTCTGCACTCAGACCAGGCCCACTTTGTTGATGCCCTGCGGAATAATTCTGCCCAACTTCCGCTATGGTCAAAGCTGAAGAGTAAATAGCCGCAAGATGCATTTCCCCTAACCACGGCCTATCTGCACTTATTTCATTGAAAAGAGACAATTCGAAGTTGCTATTCCAATTGGTAAATGCTCCTGTTCGAACAGATGAAGATACAACTGCACCATTGAGGTATAGTTTTTCTACACCAGAAGCATCTTTTGTATATACAAGATGTTGAATGTTACTGCCCACTGAACTGTTCGGCGACTCAAGATTAGGAGTGCCATTGACAGAAGTTGTGGTTGTCCTAGACCGGGCCAAATATTTACTCAGGTTCTGACCAAGCATAAAATTCCGTTCGCTAGTTCCATGACCCATAGAAAAAATTCTTGCCGGACCATCTTGCGATGCATTATCACTTTTCAACCAAACCTCAAGTGTGATTTCGTTTGAAACACTGCAAGCTGCCTCGACTTTAGAGGCATTGTTGAGAGATTTAACTAGAACAGGATTTAGAGCCGCAAGACCACCACCCTCGAGCCATTGAACATGAGACTCGTCGTATATTTTCAGAATCATTGGTTCTCCAAAGCCGCTATTATCAGCGATGTATTTTCCTCCACCTTCTGAAAAAGTAAAGTAGGCAACTAGATCTTGAGTGACCCTTTGTTGAGCAGAATAAGCGCAGCTCAAAAAAAGAGCGACAATGACTAGTACGTTTCTGTGTGTAAAATTTTTCCCCATGGCAATACGTTTTAGCTAGGTTTACGATGACGCTCGGTCAATCTAACGTATAGGGAAAAGGCTGATTCAATACCCTTAACGGTAGCAAAAGAGTATAGGTTCGATTAATTCTTACCTTTTCGTCGAACTCAAAAAATAGCTGTACCGAATCAAAAAAGTAAACTACAAATCGCGGATGAAAATTCTATGAGCAACCCAAAATCGCAGTCCAATTCAAAATCAATCTCCACAACGTTCATTTCGAAAATGGCCATTATACAAAAGAATTTATACAGGGGTCCTCCAAAAACCTGTTTTATGTTTCGCGTTCGTCGAAGACAAGTTTCCTATCCTTGCTCTGGAAAGGCGCATACCGGGCTGATCGGGAACTGATATATAGTTCAGTATTCAAGGGGATCTTACCTGAAATGCAAATGAATTCTCTGTTCCATTATTTTCTTCATCGAAACGAGAAAGAGATATTTAAACTCAGCATCCGCATTGGAAATCTATTGCCGCGCTAACCCCCTTTGATATCAAGCACTTTCTCTATTTTTATTCTTGATGTATGATTATACACCACCAAATAAAAATCTTGCGAAAGCACTTGCTATCTGTGGGGTTTAGCACTTTATAGCGACTTTCAATGCGGATTCTAGGACAAAAGTTTCCTATACATTAGTCGTAGATATGATTAACAATAAAAACAGCGAGGCTACGTATAAGAAACATGAGATCAAATAAAACACCTAAATCCTTCACTCTATGTACCTTCATTCTGATCGTTTTCTCCATTGGTTGTAAAGAAAATAAAGAAGAGACTGAGATTCCTTTTGATTCGAACTATCGAGACTCTATGCGATCTTTTGTTATCGGAATCAGTGAATACGGCAAATCGTTCAACCCTGCATTTGTAATCATTCCTCAGAATGGAATTGAACTGGTCACTATGGATGGCGAGTCCAACGGCCCAATATCCTCTGATTACATTAATGCCATTGATGGACATGGCCAAGAAGATCTATTTTTTGGATACTACAGCGACGATGAAGCCAGTCCCTCGTCTGAAACATCTTATATACAAGATTTTCTTGATATATCAACGAATTTAGGTAATACTATACTCACCACAGACTACTGTTTTAGTCCAAATAATGTCGATAACTCCTATTTGATCAATGAAAACAACGGATACATATCTTTTGCCGCACCTGCTCGCGAGCTGAATGTAATACCAGAATATCCGGCTGCGCCAAATAATGAAAACACCAACGACATTTCAGAATTGAATGATGTAAAAAATTTTCTGTACCTAATTAATCCCTCCGAATTCGCAACGAAGGAATCATTCATAGACGCTGTAATGTCCACAAATTATGATCTTCTTATCGTAGATTTATTCTTTCATGACGGAACCATATTCAATGAATTCGAAATTACCCAACTCAAAGAAAAATCCAACGGCTCACAGCGCATGGTCATCGCGTATATGTCTATTGGTGAAGCTGAAGAATACCGCTACTATTGGCAAAATAGCTGGTCAGATTCCCCACCTAGCTGGTTGAGTGAAGAAAACCCCGATTGGCCTGGAAACTACAAGGTAAAATACTGGGAAAATGAATGGCAATACATTGTCTTTGGAAATAATGATTCCTATCTCAAGAAAATTGTAGATGCTGGTTTTGATGGTGTCTATTTGGACATTATAGATGCCTTTGAGTATTTCGAGTAATCCGAGTGATTGCAGGTTAGTTGATCAGAACAAATCTTCCCTTACATCAGTATTCGTGGTGGAATAGGGCACGCTTGTTGGTCTTATGGCCTAGCTTGCCTATTTTTGCAAGACAATACCGTATAGGTATCTGTAGTAATCCAATAGTGTTTCACTACATTGGCCTATAACAGCTACTTCAACGGTATTTACCATTTCAAGCAGAAAAAGTAGTTTAGACCTTTTTATATGCAGAATTGGTATAACACTAATGATCTTAATCAAATTATGTCGAAAAAGACTTATTATATTTTCTGCACGGTTGGATTTTTCCTTTTTGGATTTACCACGCAGTACTTTGCTCAAAAAGACACAATCGATCCTGGTTTTGTTGATCAAGCTATTATGCCGGCAAAGGTCCTTGCAGCTCGCCACGAGTACAACGAAAACAATATGCGCGGGGCCCTTACCCTTTATCGTGAGGTATTGGAAACCGATCCTGGCAATACCACAGCTCTATATGGAATAGCCCGCTGTCACTACAATTTGAAAAAATACAGTTTGGCATTGGAGTACTTCGACAAGGCAAAGGAAATAAACGCAAAAACAGACTCCGATTTGGAATTATTTCATGGTGAAATACTGCATCGTTTGGCAATGCTCGATGAAGCGATCATTCAATATGAAGCATTTCGTCTAGGAAAAATAAAGGGAAGTGCTGATTACACTTATGCAAATGAACTCATTGGTCAATGTCGGTTTGCCAAAGAGATGATGAAGACCGAAGTAAATGTCAAAATCGAAAACCTGGGTGAGGCCATTAACACCCGATTTGACGAGTATGCACCTAGTTTGACCGGTGACGGAAAAATGCTGGTTTTCACCTCTAGACGAAGTGATACCAAGGGAGGAGAATTGAATGAAAAGGGAGACTATAAATTCTTCGAAGACATTTATTACTCTGTATACGATGAAGAAAACAAAGAATGGAGTCGTTCAGAAAGTCTACCCGGAGGAGTAAACACAGAAACACATGATGCGGTTCTCTCTATTACACCTGATGGTAGCGGCATATTCGTATATAAGAATAATACAGTTACCACAGGAGAGATTTTCTTTTCGAGATACAACCGTGCTGAGAAAACTTGGAGTGTTCCCGAAAAAATGCCAAGACCTATAAACACTTCATTCTATGAGGGATCCATAAGTATGACTGCAGATGGCAACACAGTCTACTTCATCAGCGAACGAATGGATGCAATCGGGCAAGGAGATATTTATGTTTCTTATAAAAAGGGTGAAGGTTGGTCTTCTCCAAAAAACTTGGGCAAAATTGTGAATACTGAATTGGATGAAAAATTTGTATTCATACATCCGAATGGAAAAACACTTTACTTTTCAAGCAATGGACATCAGAGCATGGGGAGTTATGACATTTTCAAAACCGAGTTTGTAAATGGGCAATGGAGTATTCCGGTAAATCTAGGTTATCCCATAAATACGGTCAATGAAGAATCAACCTTTTCTCTTTCAAAAGACAATAAAGCACTTTTGATAGCCGCTGAGTACGACAATAGCTTGGGAGAGCGAGATATTTACAAAATTGACGTGAGCCAATACGAACTGATCTCCAGCGGTTATGAAGGAGGATCCTTTGGACAGTTGCTTGTGATTCTTACCGATGAAAAAGGCAAACCACTGAAAGGAGTTGATGTGACCATTTATGGATCAGAGTCCGATAAACTCATCACCGATTTGAAAAGTGATAAAGCAGGTCGGGCGAAAGTGAACCTTCCTTTGCATATGCACTATCGAGTAAAAGCAAAAGTTGGCAGTGAAGAACAAGTTCAAGAAGTAGAACTTAAGCAAAACAATAGCGGTGAAACTGTATTAAAAGTTGAGATGACCTTTAAATAGCAAAAAGGACATTTGCTAATTGTATGTATCCCAAAGAGAAGTTGCCGTAAATTCAGGAGTAGATGGTCTCTCAGGAATAAACAACACTTTCACGCTTGCCTTACCGTCGATATCTACAAAGTTTCGCGAGAATTTTCCCTTTGTATTTGATTGTAAGAACACCCCCTTAGCAAAATTATCGGCGGACACTTCAATTAAGTAATTATCACCAACAATCGAGGTACTCAACCGAAGACTTGGTTCTGTGAGATCCTTCATGTAGTTGTTAGCTCCAAAAATTCGATCTTCCGAAATAGTTGCTCCACCTTCATCTATCATGCGAACTCTCAGATAAGAATTGTCTTTCAATTTAAAACCTCTGAGGATTTTTATAGCACCTGCTTCCAAAGCGCGAGCCAACACGAGGGTGTCCCACGTGAAAATTCGTTCACCACTATGCGCAAGATGGTCCAAGACCAACGTACAATTCAAATCACTCACTCCATGATTAACAACACTGATTGAAGGTATATCATCCTTCATAAAAATATCCACCCTTGCATTCGAGTACAGATCGAGTAGCTTGAAATGAAGAGCTTTCCAATTGCCCTTATAATCCATGCCGGACCATGAAAATGCTGGCCACAGATCATTCAGTTGCCAATACATTGTGCCCATGCATAAAGGTTGATTTCGAAGATGTGCCTCTATACCCATGCCAATTCCCTCGGCTTGCAGCACTTGACTCGCGTGTACAAATTTTGCAATGCTATCCATTTTTACAGGTTTCATCCACCGCGCCATATATTCCTGCATAAGCGAAAACCCACGATTGTGCTTTTGATGACTTTGAAAACCACTATCCATTACGCTTGGGTCCGAAGAATTCGTCATTTCCTTCACCACAGCCTCTGATGGGAAAGATTGAAAACCAAATTCACTCATAAACCGTGGGATTTTTTCTTCAAACGTTTCGAAGGGTTCGGAGTCATGCCATACACCCCAGTAGTGCGCATCGCCTTCGATTGTATGTCTATTATCTCCTCTTCCGTAAAGAGGAGAGCTCGGCCAATAAGAAGTCTGTGAATATGCCGATACGACATCGGGTAATATTTGATGAAAAAGACGATCATATCCGTCCTTTAGAGTCTTTTTGTTGCCAGCGCTCATTCCCATTTGCCAGCCCCATCGCTCCCATGCCTCAGCATTTTCATTGTTGCCGCACCACAAAGCGATACAAGGATGATTGCGCAAACGTTTTACCTGCTGCTCTGCTTCTATCTTTACATTGTCCATGAACGTTTCCTCAACAGGATACATGCTGCATGCGAACATAAAATCTTGCCATACCATCAATCCCAATTTATCGCATTGCTCGTAAAACCTGTCCACTTCATAAACACCTCCACCCCAAACCCTAATCATATTCATATTCACATCTGCAGCCGCTTGAAGCACCCGACCCATTGTTTCGGGTTCTCGCTCGGAGAAAAAAGCAAAAGGAATGTAGTTCGCACCTCTGACAAAAACTTTTTTACCATTCAACAAAAAATAAAAGGATTCACCAAATTGATCGTTCTCTCTAACTAATTCTATATTCCGAAAACCCGTTGATATATCACCGGTTTCAAAAAGTTCCGATGAAGAGTACAATTGCCAAGAAAATTGATACATATTTGGATCACCCAATCCACGACAATACCACAATTTCGGATCATCAATCCTAAAAGGAGTGGACAAAGTGTTGCTGCCTCGTTTCACAACAAAAGTTTGTCGCATTGGCTCCAAACCCTCGATCTCGTTAATTTTGATAACCAAGGTTAAACTTGTATCTCGCTCCGACTGCAGCTCTACTTTAAATTCACCAAGAACATAATCCTCAGAAACCATCTTTGGGTGAATTGAGACCTCAATCATTTCAATTTCGTTATAGACTTTAAAAACGACTCGACCCGTGATTCCACATCCAATCAACTTTGGACCCCAATCCCACCCATAATGAAACTGCGGTTTTCTCGTAATAGCCCTTAGTTCTTCTCCTGGCAGTGGGTAATCGATTTCACTCAGTTTTTCCTTTCCACGTTTTATCGGAGAGTGAAAATAAATTTCCAACGAATTAGATTTTTCTCTAACCAAATCTTTCACATCTACGCTCCATGTTCTAAAGGCATTGAAGGCATACAAGATTTTCTCGCCATTGAGATACACATCTGCATAAGTATCTAATCCACCAAAAAACATTTCGAGATGCTGCTTCTTCATTAAATGGAGAGGCATATCAAAACTTTCACATCTATACAACCAATCTCGCTCGCCTATCCATTGCGCAGTGGCCTCGCCATCACCCAAAAAAGGATGGTTCAAAATGCCATTATCAATGAGTGCACCGTGCACAGTTGATGGCAAGATTACATTGTGCCATTCTTCTTTACCGACTTCACACACTGACCAAGACAAAGGCAATTCATATTCCTGAAATGACTGTGCAAAGTTGAAACTTGACATGCTCACCAAACGCAACAATATAAAAAAAGAAACTCTACTCATAAGCAAAACCATCAACGATTATCTTGAACAACGTTAGCAACATCCCTTTTATGCAATCCTAAAAGCCCGAATTTTAGCAATCCCATTACATATCCATACCCATAGCTAAAGTGAATGGATGGAAAACACAATAAAAGAAAAGGAAAAAGTTTCAGTCCCTTTTGACTTGCTATTATGATTGAAATGGCGAGAATAGGTATTAGATACATTGCAACAAAAAATATAAATGTGGGTACAGAAATCATACCTAAAACCAAAGCCAAAAAACAAAGAAGTGAAGCTACAAACAGTGCCGGAGGTGCAAATTGTCTCCATGTTGCTGGGCTTCCCACTTTCATATTGACAAGAGGTTTAAACAGTCCATATTGATAAAACATCTGACTCATTTTTTCAATACTGGGACGAGCGTAATAATCAATCTTCAAATCCGGCAATAGCACAATTTTACCACCACCTTTTATAATTCGAGCATTCAACTCGTCATCTTGATTTCGAATCATATCTACATCATACAAACCAAAGCGCGTAAATACATCTCTTCTAAAACAGCCATAGGGAACTGTATCCGTCTCCATTGGCAAAATCCCACCCAATCTGTAACCCGCATTTCCAATACCCAGTGGATGACTTGTAGCTAGTGCAATCGCCAAAGCCATATTAGAATCCGATCCCGGTTTGGTAATCCAAACTCCACCCACATTATCGGCTTTATATTCCAATAGACCAGCTACTAAACATTCTATATAGTTCTTTGGATAACCTGAATGTGCATCCATGCGCACTATAATGTCGCCCTTCGCAACATTCAATGCACTATTGAGAGCTTGAGGTACGAACTTGTGCGGATTTCTAAGTACTGTTAGATTAGACTGCCCTTTTTTCCATTCTTGCAGTCTTTCCCAGGTGCCATCATTGCTCTCTCCGTCTGCTATGATCCACTCCATTTTATCTAAGGGCCATGTTTGCGCTTTGAGTGTATTGATAAGCGCATCGATAAATCGAAGTTCGTTTCTGCATGGTATGATCACTGAGACAAATGTCATTATCCTTTGAAAAAATTCTGTCTAATATATACAAGGCTATCGTGCAAAAACCTCATATGCTTTGCACTTTTAAATACGCCCGTAGTAGAGTGTTCTTTGTGAATCACTTCAATACTTTTACATACGCCTGTCTTCAATCTATGCAGAGCAGCCATTTCGGCAAGAAACAACTCTTCACCATACAAAAATGACCCAAAAGTTAGATGTGCTCCACTTTCGAAATATTCACGTTTTAGAATAATAAAACTGCCGTGTATTGCGTAAAATGGCCCATCACTCTTGCCTTCAAATCCCGAACTTGACACGTTCTTCTTGACCAAGTGGAGCAATTGATAAATGGCATAAAGCGGATAAAAAGCCGTAATTGAGATCAATCGATTGAGCTTAGAAATTGATATTCGTTCAGAGTAATATGGATTCATTTCTGATAGCGAATTTCGATTTCGAATTCGCGGCGCAAGAATTTGAAAAGGACTCTTTAGCACTTCCTCTTGCATCTTCGAGATAAAGTTCTTTTTATCAAATTCAACATCAAAGTTTGAAATAACGATCAAATCCGGAAAAGAACCGTGTTCCAATTGATACCCTTGAAAAGCCAGGTTGGCCCCTCCAAAATAACCGAGATTAGTTCCGTTACCATCTATTCGAACACGTTTAT
Organism: Flavobacteriales bacterium; assembly: GCA_034439875.1. Taxonomy (GTDB): domain Bacteria; phylum Bacteroidota; class Bacteroidia; order Flavobacteriales_D; family Sanyastnellaceae; genus JAWXBG01. The sequence goes on along the minus strand of JAWXBG010000197.1, from coordinate 5,434 downwards.
CACTCAGCAAACCATCCAAAACTTCAGGCTTGTAAGAACCATTATCGGCAATTCTCACTTCAATATCTCCTTCAGTTTGATCGAGCAAAAACTCACGCACAAAAGAAACAAGTTCTTCTTCTTTGAAGTAATTTATAAGTAGCCAGCATAATTTCATTTTATGTTCCCCCTCATCCGTTTTAGAAATGCAATTGTTTTTCTAAAAAGCCAAGGAAAACCCGGTATCTCTCTAAGCAAGTTGGCCATAAATCGTGCTAACTCCATCAACCAAATATCCCACTCCCATTTGCGTGGGGCATCTCGCATCACTCGTTCGAAATCGATCATATTTCCTTGTCCATACTTGGCTGTAATCATTCTTACATATCGTCTGTATTGTGTGCTGAAATTCATGCGAATGACCCAATAATACTCAAGTCCTCTGAAATTTCTAAAGACAATCTTCTTTTTGATCATCGGAATTCCCTCTTCAATTAAATCCTGAATTCTCGAGAAAGAAGGGTTTCTAGGCCATGCTCTATGTTCATTATTGTACAATGACATCAGCTCAATATCATTCGATAGCATATGTTGAGAAAGTCCAATCTCATAAGTCCGAATAACTTCACGATACTCTGTAACAATTCCATGTTCTATAAAAAATTCTTTGAGCAATCCAACAGCCCTATTCCTTGCCACTACAAAATAAGATTGCAAGTGGGTTGCAATGCGATCGCTGATTACCATCCCAGCATAGACGTCGTGTTTTTCTCGAATGCCTAGCATTTCGATATCCAGATTCCGAAAAAGTATGCAGGAATCATTCACAAGAGCTACTTCCCGATATTCCGAAATATCAAATTTTAGGATTGCCTTATACCACATTCCAAAATCGTAACCTTCATTATCTACCTCCATTACTTCCAGTCCCAGAGCTTCTAATTCAATTTTCCAGAATCCATCGGATTTAACATTTGTAATAAATACAAACTCATCGTAATGCCTCTTAAGTTCTTTCACGTAAAATAGAACATAATACGGCACTTCCACACTTGTGAAAAAACTGCTGAACAAACAAATATTTTCCTTCCTCATTGCTTAGTCAGTTCGGTCCAATGAGAATTCAAAGGAGCGGCATTCTTTATATAAAATAAATTCTCCGGTTCAGGGTTCTCCGTGTTTTCGTACCACGGCATATGTCGTGCAAGCAGTGGTTCGGTGGTTCGCCAAGCCTTGCATTCGCCCCCTCCGCGCGCATACGGGGCATACATTGCAAACGTGGTATCAACTGGAGCTACAAAATATTTTTCATTGATCACAATACTTTGAAAACGAGATTCCCATTGGATTACATCGTCTCGCAAGGCGAAGTGTTTTGGCAGATCATCTATACGCAAACCCAAGCCCACCTTTTCCAATGTAGGGTTTTGCTTAAGAGCAATATACATCTCCTCAATTGTTTGCGCCGTACACTGATCTTCTGGAACCACATCAGCATCGGTGTATATGTAATATTCTCGAGTCAATTTTCTAGATTCAGGATAAATCCAAACTGCACGTGGCCCGATATTCTGGTTTAGGAAAATAACACGGTAAGCAACTGTCTTATACCAATTGAGCAATGGCTCATAAGTAGAATCGTTGTCGAGAATAATAATATTTGAAAATCCGTTTTTGTCCAGCCAAGCGCACAGTGCTTTAAGATAAGTAAATCTATTTCGATTATTGATTACGACCGGAATACGCTTTACATCGAAACCTGAATCTCGAAAAATGAGATGCAGATATCTTCTATTCAAACGCCAAAGTTTGTCTGCTCTGAATTTTAATGCAGATATATTCAAAGATGCTATGTCCTTCAAAAGCTTTTTAAGATCCATTTTAAATGGCTATTGCCTTCTTTTCCCTTAGTGCAAAATACAACGTGGCCAGCATCCAAATCACATTTCCTACTACAGACGCCAACGCTGCCCCCATCGACTGATATTGTACAACCAATAAATAGGTAAAGAGCACATTCATCAACGTACCGAGCAGCACAGAAATCATGATCCACTTCACCCTTTTGCGATATACCAAAATCAAATTTGACATATTGGTCATTAAAATAAAACTACCCGCCAGCGAAAGAGGTATAATAAGATCCAATGCATCTCCATAGGCATCATCAATCATCCAAGAGGCAATAAAACGCAAAACAAATCCCGCAATAGCGAAGAAAACCAATGAACCAATTCCATATTTCAATAAATGCTGCCTATAGTCGCCTTTTGAAAATCGCTCAAGGGTTTTGGGAGCATATGCCGACAAAAATGGTTGAATAATCAGCGGATCAAAAAGAGCGCTGAATTTAACCGCTACTGAAAATATTCCGACTTCCGCCAGATCACAATAGTGCAAAAGAATCCACCGATTCAAACTGATCATTGCCCATATGGCAAGTGCATTCGGAACAAATGGTAGACTGTATCGAAGAACCTGTTTAATATCACTTGCCTTCAAATGCTCCACCAAACCGGTATGTTTGTACAAATAGAACACTGCGTAGATGAACGAAATTCCAACAGAAACTAAGTTCGACCAAATGATTCCATCGACACCTTGTGAAAGCACATAGACTGAATATACATTTAGGAGAATACTAATAATTCCGTATGCCACTTGATAAATGGTAACATGTAAAGCCATTTTATTGACTTTCATGATCAGAATAACCAAGCCTTGAAAAAAGGTTAGATAATTTGTGACCATAACAAGCAAGACCCATATCGACTTTATATCCGCTGAAACCCATCGACTGATCCATATAGTAGCAACCAGAGTGAGAAGATATAAAACAGCCGATACTCTCAGGAAAATGGTGATCATACTTCTCACCAATTTTTTTCTGCTCTCTTCGTCCACATGAAAATACTCCATGTATATGAATTGAAATAATCCGAGCGAGAGAGTTACATCAATTAAATTAGAAAATGTTGAAAGCAAATCCACCATACCGTACTCTTCAGGAGTAAGAAGTCGGGTAAATACCGGTAATAGAAAAAACGAAATCCCCTTGACGAATAGGGCACCAAAACTGTAGATGAGAAAATTTCTCACCAGTTCGGAGGATCGTATTAGCGTGAATTTGTTTTTCATCCTACCAAAATCTCACGGTAAGACTTACAGAATCGATCCCATCCGAATTCTTCTTCTGCGTAATTTCGAGCAGACCTTTGCACTTCCGCCAATTTCACCCGATCAGAATTCAAATTCACAATAGTTTGAACAGCCTGGCCAACAATTTCATCCTCACTTGCTCCAAACAATAAATATCCATTTTCGCCATGAGAGATTACATTTGGTATATCGCCAACTGCAGTGGAAAGTGTAGCAACACCATATGCCATTGCCTCCATTATAACCATTGGAAAACCCTCCCTGCTCGAAGTCATAATTAAAAAATGTGCTCGTTTCAACTCCTCACCTAACTCTTCATCCGTAGAGATTTCACCAACAAATTCACAATCATTTCTCCATAGATCATTCATAGCGGTCTCCAAATCCTTTCCTATAAATCGAAAAGCTATTTGTGGTAATATCAATCTCACTTCATGCGCGATACGACCAATCAAATGGATTCTCTTTTCTGCCGACGCCCTACCCACATACAAGACCTTCAGCGCGCCAGGTGCACTTGCTTCTGTAAAAACAAATTCCGGAATTTGTGTGTAGTTTCTAATAAACTTGACTCTATTCAACAAAGAAGAATCAACTCTATTGTTTCGGTAGAAAACCTTCAATTCCTCTATTGTTTTTTGGCTAATCAAAACCCGCAGATCAATTCTTGAAACCACAGGAAATGACCACTTTTCAGGTCCAGTTTCTTCGGGATGAACAAAAGCATGTATAAGATCTATAACGCGGACTTCCCTTTTTAAACCAGGAATCATTTCATACATAGCAATAGAATTGCAGCCGAACAAAGTCGCTTTTTCTTTCGCATTTATATACTCCGAAATTAATTCGTAGGTCCAATTCTTGAAAACTGGATATCGACACAAGTCAGCTAAATCAATGCATCTGGCCGATTTTTCGAATCGCGCTAAAAACCCATCGTTCTCTGACTTTTTAGTAAAAAAAACAATCGGATTGAGTTCTTCGAGACATCTTAGAATATCGGTATGAACCCTTTCTGCTCCGCCCACATGATAAAATGGAAAAAAGAAAAATAGATTACCCGATGCAAATTGTTGACTCTGTAAAATTGTTTTTAAATTTCTGTATTTCTTCCAAAGTGCAAATGGTCTTGCTCTCCAAACCTTTAAAGGCGCACTAATCGCTGGTTTCACGAATGACCTCCACGGATAAGAAATCAAATTTGAAAGAAAGCTCAATAAAAAACGAAAATGAAAATCATTGTAAGGACCATTGGAAAGAATCATTTTGAAATAATTCCATTGGAATTCGAGGTACCGCCGATTTGGATTCGTTCTATTCGAAGAAACAGTGAGGCTGGCAGGGTGAATTCTGTATTGAAGCAAGACATCATCGACTTTTGCAACTAGGTGCCCGTGGCTTAAGATCATTAACCAGTATGCATAATCCTCTGCCACATGGAATTTTAACGGTAGACTATACTTTTTAGTCAAAAAAGACCGCATCATGAAAGTTGGATTCGCAAGACAATTTCGCCATGGCAAAAGTCTTTTGATATCCTTAAAGTCGATAGTCCTTTCATCATCGAGCCATCTTCCAGCAGGATTTCCGTAAACATCAATTTGTTCAATTCGGCTGAATACAATATCGACCTCGGAATGAGCCAGCATATAATTTACTTGACGTTCGAATCGCTTCGGCAATGAAACGTCATCTGCATCCATTCTTGCTATGAATTGTCCCTTACAAACATTAAAAGCTTTGTTCATTGCCGCAGACACACCAAGGGCCTTAGAATGTCGCAGTATTTGAATACGAGAATCGGTGAAAGACTCAATGATTTCAATACTCTCGTCGGTTGAACCATCATCCACAATTATAAATTCAAAGTCGGAAAAGGTTTGATTAAGAATACTCGTTATTGAAGAATGAAGATACAATGCCGCATTATGCACTGGCATGATAACAGAAACGATGGGCACTCTTTTTTCAAGCTCTTCCAAACGGCATAGGCGATTGAATGACAAATGTACGTTGGACAGCCCGCCTGCACAGATTGAGAGCCGTCAATTGAAGCTGTCTTTTACACAGGTTTATCCCCGTTCCAGATCAGCCACGAAGCCTCTGCTTGAGCATACAACATGGACAAACCGTTGTCGGTTTGGGCTCCACGAGCATGGCATTTCCGCAAAAATTCTGTTTCTGTAGGATTGTATATCAGGTCGAGACAAACATGTTTGGGACCAATAGCATCATAGGGTATTTGGGGGTATTCCCCTACAAAAGGGAATTGTCCTACTGGCGTTGTGTTGATGAT
>JAWXBG010000196.1:0-23538 GCA_034439875.1 Flavobacteriales bacterium | reverse complement strand
AGCGATAGAAAAATTGCACCCTAATTTTGCCGATGAATGCAGTATTCTATCGCTTAGATTTGAGAATCCCGCACGCATTCTACAAAAATTGCCCTAATGGGTAATGCGGGATAAACGGTATGAGCACTATAAAGCGAATCCCAATTCGGATTCTGGGTTAAACATTGAATCATAAAACGGGAGCCGAACCATTTTTCCTTCTGACTGCTCAATCTTTGAAGCAACTTTGTACATGAAGGTGGTCTTAGTGTTGTGACACCCACCCTGCATATCTTCATGAAAAATGTATTTACAAATGAACTCAGTAGTGTTGTACTCCGTGCAATTCTCTTCTTTTTTCTGCTGATAGCGTCTTTATACAGCAAAGCACAAACCTATAATTTCCGAAAATACAGTGTTGCCGATGGGCTTTCAGGTGCTTTGGTATATAGGTCCTTTCAAGACTCCAAAGGATTCATCTGGTTTGGCACCGATGCAGGTGTAACACGTTTTGATGGCACCCGATTCGACCGCTTTACCATGGACGATGGCCTCGCGGATAACGAGGTATTCGGAGTGCATGAAGACAGAAATGGGAATATTTGGTTTAGGACATTTAATGGACGTCTTTCCTATTTCGACGGTAAAAAGATGCACAACGATAAAACCGATCCCTGGCTTACACTTCCTGACAATGGTTTGAGTTTACATAGTTTCTTCGAGGACAAGAAAGGTGATATTTGGATAAGCAACTTTAAAAGTCAAATAATTCACATCAGCGGTCAAAAGCTCGAAATACTGCATGACTTTGTGGGAGAAAGTATTCCCCACTTCATAGAAGATGATCAAAATAGACTAGTCGGAATCTCTCGAGAAGTTCGAAAAGTGTATGACCCCGAGAAAAATCAGTTTCAGATCATCGGAATTGGAGCGCCTCTTTCGAGCGATATGTTTTTTATGTTGAATAATGATTTAGCCTATTTCTATTCCATAGATAAAATTGTTTCAGTGGAAAATGGGATTGAGAAAGTCGTGATAGAAAACTTTAGTCCAATTCAAGTAAACAACATAACAGAAGGACCGGATGGCATGATTTACACCTGTTCGCGAGATTTGGGTGTTGTGGTTATCAACCCAATTAGCAATGAACGCAAAACTCTATTAAACGGAGTTACAGTCAACTTCTTGATGTTCGATCGTGAGGAGAATTTATGGCTTTGTACGCGCGAGAGCGGCGTCTGGATGATACCCAAAGGTATATTGGATGTGAAGGTTTATAATGATAGAACAGGATTGAGCAAAAGTACAATCTATGATTTAGCGATTGATACCAAAGGCAGAGTGTGGATAGGGGCCTATGACAATATAATCTACTGTCTCGAGAATGATGAACTCAAAACCTTAGTGATACCGCACGAAAAAGATCAGAAAAATCGGACTCAAAGTATATTGCAGACGGCGGAAGGACAGGTGATTTTTGCGGGTGATGCAGGGATATTCATACTCAATGAAAAAGATTATTCTTTGCTAGAAATTCAACACCACGATGCACGAGGGAACCTTGTGCGTTCGGCTTCAGCAAAAGTGCTAGCAAGCGATAGGCTTGGTAATATCTGGTGTGGAAAACCAGGAGGACTTTACCGCTTTGATCCGTCCGATAAAAAACCAATTGCAGTATTGGATTCAACCACCATGGGTAAAAAAAGAACCATTGCACCATTCTTCGATCACGAAGACAACCTCTGGGTTTCCACATCTGAAGGGCTATACCGTGTGTCTCAAAAAGACCCGTTTTCTTCATCTTCATATCCTCTTACAGAAGAACGTATAAAGCAAATCGGTCAAACAAGCGATCGTACCATGGTTTTTGCCACCGATGGCATTGGAATCCTTCTGGCCTTTAACAATGTGCTTACCGACACCATCAACATACTCGATGGAATTCAATCGAACCTCATTAATGATATTTTCATTGTGGGATCAACAGTTTGGTATGCATCCAACAAGGGAATTGGTCAGTTTGAGTTAGACAAGGGTCACATGAAAAACCTTCAGCTCATAGGAAGAGCCGAAGGCCTTAACTCTGAAAACGTGAAAGCTGTTGCCGTAAGTGGGAATAATATTTATGCCGGTACAGATCGCGGTTTGTGCATCATTCCACAGAGTATTAAGCTCAAAAATGAAATTGTTCCAAACATGTACATTCGTGAAGTCAGCGGCACTTGGGGTAAGTGGACTGGTGATCTCAACATAAATGCAGATTATACTAACAACAATCTCACCGTTACATTTGGAGCAATTACCTTTTCTCAACCTGAGGAGGTGATTTATGAGTACAATCTCAATCAGGAAAGTACTTGGATTCGATGTCCCGGAAACTTCATCACATTAAGCCAACTTCCTTACAAAACAAATCAAATTCAGATCCGAGCCCGCAACAAAAACAGCGATTGGGCCTATACCAATGTACTTTCATTTTATGTGCGACCACCATTTTGGCGCACCACACTTTTCTACATACTTTCTGGACTTTTATCGGCAAGTATTATCTTTTTAATCTTCTATTTCCGATATCAAAGGAAATTGCGCTTATTGGAAAAAAGTGCCCTCATTAATGAAGAGAGAAATAGAATTTCCGCTGATTTGCACGATGACATCGGGGCCGACTTGTCGAGAATAGTCGTTGCTTGCGAATTGTTGAAGTTTCACAATACCGAAGATAAATCTGTTCCGGTAGTAAATAGAGTTTTAGAAGGAGCAAGAAATGTGCGTTCAAAAGTGGATAACATCATTTGGGCCTTGAATCCTACGCATGATTCCATGACGAACTTTGTCTCTTACATCAGACAACAGGGTGTTGAGTTCTTTCATGACAGCAATATTCAGTTTGAATTGACGGCGGAAAAAAGTGGATTAGACAAAAGGTTAACGGCATTGCAGCGAAGGAATTTATTTCTGGTTTTAAAAGAAATATTCAACAATTGTCTGAAACATTCTGGGGCTACACATGTGAAAGTGCATGTTTCGGATCAAGCAAGAGCATTGAAAATTTGTGTTTCCGACAATGGAAAAGGCATGCCGAAACCATCTGTACATCGCTGGAACAATGGCGGACTTACATTAAATAAACGAACTAAGGAGATTGGCGGAAGTATCGAATGGAGCGAAAGCAAAGGCGGAGGCACTACCGTTTGTGTTCTCATCAGATCAGTAAATACTGAGAGATATAAGATTGATTAACCGAGATTTTGCAGATGGAACGCTGAAAGGCAAACAGGAAGGTTGCTCTCGCAAGGTTTTTATTTGAGAGCGTATTATACCAAAACAGTATTATACATACTGTGAAAGTAAAATTCGAGAAGGCGCCTATCATTGCGGGCTTTCAGTGAGGTAATAGATTCCAACTGAAAAATCTGGTTTTAATAAAATGATTATGATAAATGTAGGGTTTGTAGAAGATGATCATGAGGTAAGGCAGGGCTATTCATTCTTAATAGAACAGGCCGGAGATCTTCGTTGCCACCCATTCCCCGATGCAGAATCATTGTTGGAAACAATCTCAAGCATAAAATTGGACGTTGTGCTCATGGATGTCAATCTACCCGGTATGTCGGGGATAGAGTGTACAAAAAAAATAAAACAAATTTCCCCGCAAACACAAGTCATGATGTTTACGGTATACGAAAACAATGAATCTGTATTTCAAGCTCTCGAAGCAGGGGCCAGCGGTTATGTGCTCAAACATTCAAGTCCTGCGTTTCTTGTAAGCAGCATCATGGAGCTTTACGAAGGAGGTGCGCCTATGTCGGCACAGATTGCACGAAAAGTCGTTACTTCATTCAATAAACCACTCAAAGTGCCGGCCGATTACTCTTTATCGAGTCGCGAAGAAGAAGTCCTTGACCTATTGTCGCAAGGATTCCGTTATCAGGACATTGCCAACAAACTTTTTATTTCTATCGCCACGGTTCGGTCACACATCTATCACATCTACGAAAAGCTACACGTGAAAAACCGCACAGAAGCTTTGAACAAGTGGAAAAGAAATTCTGAATAATCGAAATACGTAAAAGGCGCAGTGAGAGACAAAACTTAGCGCTGAAACTGTTCATCCATCCACAAAAGTCGTTTGCGCAAAAAGGACTTCATATTATTTATCTCGGTATTATAATCGACAGGTAACTTTATATACGGCCAAAAATCTTTGCTAGGCCACCCGTATCGTCTGCGGTTGTCCTCTATGTAAGGCTCAATATCCGAGACAAGAGAATCGATGAGTGAAATAATATTGGTCTCAGAAAACACATCTTTTCTCAATTCAGCATATCGTGATTTCAAGAATTGAGAAAATTCCCTGTTCTTATTTAATCGATGCCACAGACTGTCTGTAGCATCCGATTTCTGATATATCCACCCTTCAGGATTCGCACCTCCCGTTTCATCGTCCACTCCAAAAGCTATGTTGAAGTCCCAAATGGGTCCGGCCTTTATAAGCGCATCCTCATCTTCATGTGTTTTGTGGAAGTATGCACTCAGTCTATATGCATCGATATTCTTCGAGAGTTCATTGATCAAAAAGAAATCAGCAAATGATTTAAAATCGATTGTGTAATCATAATTTTCTCCAGCAATCATCACCGGATCGAGCATGATATTCAACTGGCCCGCCACATAACTTTCATAAAGCTTTGATTCTTTGTAATTCACATGAGGTTTTTCGAGAACAAAACTTGCCGTTCGAATGAAAAAAACTTTATCCTTTTCATTGGAAGGATTCACTTGCACAAGAAATCCATTGTTGCGGGGATTTAGTGTATCCGTTGGATACATGGTTATTTTTAACCGTCCGGGAAGAGCTTGAATTTTTTCAGTCAACACGTACGCCCCTCTATAATTATTGTTTATCACCAAATCAACCAATTTCGTTTTTGGGGCGTAATGTCCCATTTGAGAATAAATGGAAAAAGCCAAAGAATTTCTGATCAGCGAAAGATCCATATACGGACCATATAATATCCAATCGGCAGCGGGAGCCATTCCATCTATCGACTCATAAATGGGATCATGATTTTTTACATCCACCAAACGCACATTGAATTGCTTTTTTGAAATAACCTGAGAAGATCTTCCTCTTGTTTCTAATTCTACAGATGAATAGAATAATAACTCTCCTTCGCTTTTCAAAGTCAGCGCGCCCGAAACACGTGGATTGTCGGGTATAATATTTTCATCGACATCTATATAAACAACGGGGCGATCATTGTCAGGAGTCCATTCAAATGGCACCTCCTTTTGAGAGTTTCCATATCTAAAACTCAAGCCAGAGTAATTCGCAATTAATCTCCAGTCATTATGTTGCCATCCTCCCAAACCCTCGCTTGTGGTCCATATACGTATACTGTTGTAGCCCTTTTTTAATGCCTGCTTCATCTTGGTATCACCAATAAAATGAGGCTGTGGTTTATGATACTCATCGAACGAAATACTTGTGCCGTTTACATCGGAAGGATAATAAGCATAGGGATTTAAATCCATTACAACCCTATGATTTATTAGCAACTGCAAGACCTGAGATCCGGGGGCCCATAGAAAAATGTCGCTTAATTTTTCTGGATCATCTACAAAAAAATCAGTGCTGAATTCGATGGTTTTTCCATCTTCTAAAACTTTTTTTTGCCAATCGGCACCTCTTTTGGTCAGGTACTTTTCTCCTGGACCAAAAAAATGTAAAAGCGCAATAAGGGAGGCCATGAGAACTACAATGGCCGTAGAAATAAAAATAAATTTCTTCTTTTTAACTTCCATAGTTTGGTATCGAAAGTATCCACTTGCCTTGTGAATCGTGCAATTGATAGTTCATCCCCTTCTCTACCTTCCTGTAGTGGAAATATTTTGCAGATAAAGGAATATTGTCTTTTGGCAATTTCTTGGAATTGAATAGAAATAAAGTTTCACCGGGATCGAGAATACAATTCGTTGGAATAGTCAAACAAATTCGATCGCGATTCATCAATTGAATTCCACCCATATCAATAGGAGCATTGAAGCGATTGGTTAATCGGAAAAAACCACTGTCTTCTTCCATAATTATTACATCAGATGCCGACAATAAGTTGCCCACTGCTGCTTCGTGGCTAACAAAGAAAGGAGATTCGGCAAAAGAATAAAACAAAGCTGAATCTATTGCAATCACACCTTCTATAGGCACATTGCAGCGATTACTACCCAATTCCAGAATAGATTCCTTGTCTTTAAGAATATTCGACTCCTCAGAAAAAGCAAGGAGTATGTTGCCGATCACCTCCGCTTTCCCTCCTTTCTTGTAGCCCTGTTCTTTAATTCTTAATCCAATATTCGTCTGATTTTCGAACAATATATTTCCCGAAATTATTGCTTCGGACGAATCTTTTACTTCTACACCGGTTCCATTGCGGCAGATGTAATTGTTCGAAACCTGAATGTTTTTAGAGCTACCGGAATGATCTACACCAATCGAAATCGCTTTGTCCCTATTTCTATATAGAACATTGGATTCAATTTTCACATTACGACAGTCATTCAAGTCTATGGCATCATCTTTCGAAAACCTCACAAGATTTCCGATGATTAGTCCACTATCGGCAGAAATATATTCAATGGCATCAGGCACATGATCAAAAACACAATTCTGAACTACAGGATAACCTCGATGTATGTTCATTCCTTCGCCTGTGCCATTCCCATTAAACAAGCAATGGTTCATAACCAATGTTCCACCCTCTCCCCAGATTATTGAAGGTCTTCCCTCCTCTTTGTCTAAATTTAGATTCTTCAGAATAAATTCACAATTTTCGAAACGCAGATTAGTATTGTGATAAGCTATCCGACCTTCTGAGAAAATACATGCGTTGAAATTCACATCAGAACAATTATCCAGCTCAAGCAATTTCCATCCACCGGCACTTTGAGCGCACATAAATCGCACAGGTGAAGTCGACGAGGAATTCACTTGCAGTTTTCCCTTAATTAATACAGAGCAACCATTTACCAAGAATATATCGCAGCCTTTTTCGACTGTGAGCGAAACGCCCTCCGGAATTACAATGTCGCGGTCGATCAAAAAAGGACCTTCTTTGGCTTGTAGCAATAGGTTATGGTTAATTTCACTTATTATTTTAGCGACATGGATCACCTGCATCCTACTTAGTCTGTTGTACCCTGTGAGAGTTTGATCTTTATGATGTGCTACCACTTTGTAATACAATTCGCCCTCAGGCAATGATTGAACTATAGTAAAACATGTGTCCTTGATGTCCTTTACACTTGTGGTAGCGGAATCCGGCATGTTCCGATCAAAGCTGTATTTGACCTCATAAGAAATGTCATGGAGATTTGCGTTTTTACCGAGAGACCATGAAATGACCGGAAAAAGGACGGGAGTATGGGGTCCTGCAACAACGTGAAAAGGCTGGAGTGGGCCATTGAGAACTTCCAATCTTTTTAAAAGGTTTGATTTCAAAAATGTTTTCTCCTTGTCTAGTCTCGCCTTCCAATCAACTAAATCGTCCACTTCATCCGTTTTATCCTGTTCGATCCATGGAGATAGTACCTTGTATACTTTATCAATGTATCTGCCCAAATTCATCTTCTGGACTATCCCATCTACACGATTTAATTCCGTTGACACATCAACCATAAAAATACTGTCGCAATACAATTTTGCTATCAGTGCGTTGTCGGCATCGCTACCATTACCCAATTCGTATGAATTGCGCCAATCATAATGGGAAAGTGATTTATCTAAATCCCAATGAAGAAACTTCCATTTCTCATCTACCTCGTGGTTGCGATACAAATAGTAGTTGTGATAATAGGTACTTCCATTGCACAAGTAGACATTCAAAGCTACGTGTGAAACCAAGTCATTGTAGTGAAACCTCGTTTTCAAATATGTCTGAAGACCTGATGAACTCACAGTATCAACTTCATGAATCAGGGCATCTATGTCGTACCAACTGTCTTCCTTATTGGTTTTCTTCTCCCAATGTTTTTCGAGTTTATCAAAAACAGAAATGCTCGCCCCATCCCTCGATGCTTTATAGAGGTTGCCTTTAGGGTTCATTCCATTCATTTTCAGAAACTTTTCATCCATATTTTCTACTTCAACATAAAGTCCGTAGAAAACTTCATTCATAAAAACTGGAGCAAAACCTGTTTGAAAGCATGGCAAACCACTTTCTCGAATAATGATAGACGAAAGATGCTGATGTACATAACTTTTGTCGAGATATTCAGCATTCAGGTTTATGGTTTCGGTTTCGTTGCCATTCTCATCTTGGATCTGAATTTTTAGCGACTTCTTAGGGAAACCCCGAGATGTATCTCCCCTCACACGCATTCTCCCGTTGTGTGTTTTACCTGCAAATGTTACCTGTACGGGAACATAATTGTCCTTTTTGGCATTGTCGAAAACAAACTTTAAGCTATCAGGATTGCAGATAATACGGTACTCCTGGACGGGCACATCAGGAATATCCTTACAACCGGCGAGAAACAGACAAATTGGAATAAGCAGGCTTGTGTATCTTGAAATAATTGTCATGTGTACTAAATAATGCCAAAGTCGGCAAACTTCCGTATTCGTGGTCCTTTTTGTACCCCCGGTGAACATTTTCTGATAAGTTCAATTAAATTTCTTGCAATTATTGCTACATTCGTTATCCACCCCCTAAACCTTGTACTATGACAACTTCCAGAGAAGAGCTCCGCAGGGCAGTGCATTCCTTATTGAATGAAGTGGTTGAGCAAGGATTCCATCATTTAGTCTCTCATCCGCAGCAAACCGACGAATTAAATCGAGTGATACAAGATGCTTCAGAGGAATTGAATTATCAGATTCTAAAGATCGACGCTCATTCGTTTCCAATTGGTAGTAGCGAATTGCATGACCATTTCCAACAAATTTCAAAAAGTACCCAACGAAAGAGTTTGGAGTTGCTCTCTATAATTCAAAAGATAAAGCAAACGCCAGTGATCACATCCAACAGAGCTTCCGACGAATATTTCGAGGGAAGTCCTCTAGAATAATACAGAAAAATAAAGGTTATCTCTAAATACTAGCGAGCATTTTCCCGATCTGCTTAATTTCACTTTTCATCAAGCCACGGGTATCATATTTCTTTGCTTCGTTCAAAAAATTCATTGCCTCACGTTTCTTTCTCTTGTTGGCCATGATAACCGCAAGGTTTAAATACACTGCAGCCCTATCATGATCCATTCTCAAACCCAATTGCAAAGCCTGTCTGAAGTACTTTTCGCTTTGCGCAAGACTATTTTTCTGGATATCCACCGAACCTAGCAGAAAATAGTAGTACCCTCTTTGATTTTTCCAGAGATATTTCGGATTGGTTCTATCGAGCCACTTCTTTGCTCCTTCCATTTTTTGCTGTCTAATCTGGAAAAATGCAAGAATCAATCGCATACTTCTGAAGACTATCAGCACAAGTAGTGCGGAGAGAAGCACTACAAAAATGCCTGAAATCCAGTGACCTGTGGCAAAAAGGTAGACCGCCCAAGTAAGGGAGGCAAGTGCAATGGCTATTTTGACAATTCGTGTATCTATTTTATTCATCATTATCTTGAAAAGGGGTGCAAATCTAGGAAATCGCAATGCAGTATCGGGAAAATTGGTATTTTCGTGATGCTTAATTACCTGTCGCCCGTTTTCCAATATAAAAATGGGCTTATAATTCTCCTCATGCAATTGCTTAGAATCGTTGTTCTCATTGCAGTTACTTGTGTGTGTCTAAGTAGTAATGGACAAACACGTTCGTTGAAGCTCAATGCAAGTTTTACACTAGGCCTTCGCCAAGTTGGCGGGTTTGCGGCAGAATATAGTCCTGATAGCAGCCTTATTTCGTTCGGCGCGGCTCTTGAGTTCGGTAATTTTGATTCCAGGCAGATTGGAACAGGCAATTCTCAAATAGACACGCGCTCAGTTGTTGGTCTAGGACTCTCTCCCCACATGCGGATCTATCCTTTTCGCAATTGGAAACCGGCTCCACATGGTTTCTTTATAGAAGGAGCCACGAGATTGCGTTGGGCCCGTCAAACAATGGTCTCCGGCATTGTTGTGAATCCTTTAGGTTATGATTTAGATGATGCGATAGTCGTTGAAAAAGATGGATGGATATTAGACTTCAGCTTTGCAGCGGGCTATAAAACAGGAAAAGGAAAGCGAAATCTAGAATTCGAGTTTCTGAGTGGATATGGCTACACACCTCAGGAGCAAAAGGGTTTTTATCGTTTGGAGGTGTTCATCTGTGGCATTTTCAATAGAAAAACAGCATTACCTGAAGATTTCTTTTGGTAATTTTGCCGTCCCGTTCTACTCCCGGATCGGCAGATCATGACATATCATGGCAAAACCAAAAAAAGATCATATAAACATCTTCAAATTCCGCGTCATTATTGATGCCGAAGAAGATATTTTTCGCGATATTGAAATAAGTACAGACGATCATTTTTTCAGTTTACACAGAGCTATCCTCGATGCCTTCGATTTTGAAGATGGCGAGATGGCGTCGTTCTACATGAGCGACGAAAACTGGGAAAAAGGTCTTGAAATTCCTTTAATGGACATGGGCGCCAGCGAATTGAGTATGGCCGGAAGCACACTATCAGATTTTGTAGACAAACCTGCCGACAAAATTCTTTACGTATATGATTTTCTCCGCATGTGGTGTTTTTACGTGGAGTTAATCGAAGTGAAAATGGAAAAACCCAGTACCATTTATCCGAGAGTTGCCTTGGCCTACGGTGACGCTCCATCGCAAGATAGCAAGGAGATGGATCTATATGGGACCGAGATGGACGACCAAGAGTTTGATGATACTGGCGATGAAATGGATAATCCTGATGATCGGGAAGAAAATGATATCTTCGATGATGAAGATTTGAAGGGTAGTTATTCCGACGATGATTCGTATTACTGAGCTGATAAGTGATCGATTTCTCCTCTTCAAAAAAAACATTAGTTGTTGTCCTTGGACCTACGGCTATTGGGAAAACGGCCTTGGCTATAGATTTGGCAATCCGTTTGAAAACAGAAATTGTTTCCGCAGATTCTCGCCAGTTTTACCGCAAGATGTCAATCGGTGTAGCTAAACCCGACTTCCATGAGATGTCGCAAGTGCCGCATCATTTTATAGGCTTCTTATCAATAGACCGAGAATTCAATGCAGGACAGTACGAGTTAGAAGCACTAAACAAACTAAATCAGCTATTCGAAACACATACGCATGTCATCTGCACAGGTGGAAGTATGTTGTACCTAGATGCGTTATTAAATGGCCTTGATGAACTTCCTACCGATTCGGAAGTTAGAAAGTCTCTAATGAAATCTTTGGAACAAAATGGGCTTTCCAAACTTGTCGACCAACTTCAAAAATTAGATCCTGACTATGCGGCTTCGAGCGACTTGAATAATCCTCGAAGAGTAATAAGAGCTCTTGAAGTATGTGCAATTACTGGAAAGCCCTTCTCTCAGCTTCGCTTAAAATCGAAGAAAGTGCGCAATTTTGAAATAGTAAAAATTGGACTTAGATCTGAGCGCAATTGGTTATATGAACGGATCAATTTGCGAGTAGATGAAATGATGTCGAAGGGATTGCTTGAAGAAGTGAAATCATTGATACCCTTCAAGACCTTGAATGCTCTGAATACGGTTGGCTACCAAGAAATATTTGCATACCTAGATGGGGATTCTACTTTAGAAGAAGCAATGGATCTTATAAAACAGCATACACGCAATTATGCGAAGAGACAGATGACATGGTGGAAAAGAGATTCGGAAATACAATGGATTGAAGCGGATCAATCCGAAAACTCTGTCGAAAAAGTACTTCAAATTCTTCTAAACCATACATAACTACTTCTCCGCACTAAGCTTCCTAAGTACCATCCCTACTTCCAATGCCAAATGAACTGTATCCCTCGGCATTGTATGTTCGACTGTAAACTTGTATTTACCCCAAGACTTAAAATTCCTTGACTTATCAAGTATATAAGTGATGTCTACAAGATCACCATCAGCTTTTCCCTCAAACTTTCCAGCTTCGTCCCGCACCAGAATTCGCTCATCGCGGGTTACCACATCACCGTTTGGTTGCACTTCAGTGATACGCAGCAGTATGTGAGAGTATGGATAACCCGTGGCATGGCGGAAGATCAATTGATGTTCGTATGGAGTAAGATTTTCAGCTACTTCAATCTCGAAACTTCTAACGTCGGTCCTCCGCCATTCCAGGTTATCTGATAAATCTTGGTAATCGCTATACACAACAGACGAATCACACGATACCAGAGTAATTGCGGCTAGGAGTATAACAAATATTCTGTTCAAAACACTATTTTGCGGCAGCGGCTTCAGCCACAGTGCGGTCATTAGAAATACCCACTTTCTCAACTCGCATGCGACCTTGATCAATTTTCATGATTACATCTCTCTCGCCTATTTCGATAATCTCCCCATGAATTCCGCCTGTTGTCATTACCTTGTCACCTACCTTGAGGTTTTCTTGGAACTTACGAGCTTCTTTCACTTTTTTCATTTGAGGGCGAATCATGAAGAAGTAAAAAATGAGGAAAAACGCTCCCATAAAAAGAAGTGTACCCCAACCGCCACCTTGTTGACCCTGAGCTTGTAGAAAAATTGTATTCATTTGTGCTTATTAATTTACTAATGTGTTCTTTCCATTTCAACAGCCTGTTTGTTGTTTAGTGGAACCTCCTTTCCAACAACCTCACCCAAGAGGTCGAGATATGTAACAGCAGGAATGGTATTGCTGAGAATGCTTATATTCTTTTTTACGAATCCCGATAAATTGGTTGTATTCAGTTGACCGACAATTTCGCCCACTGCTCCGGGCATAATAGGCTCTTTTGGCCAACTTTTTATTACAGTACAACCACAGCTTGGATTTACATGCGCAAGAGCCAAAGGAGCTTCTCCCGTGTTTTTGAAACGATATGTAAAATTCACCGGATCTCCAATAGCTACTTTCCCAAAATGATGTTCAATGGAGTCGAATGTCATTATCGGCTTTGGTCCTTCGTCTCCCGGATAATTAATCATATCTGTTGTAATCTCACCATTCGAACTATCACTGCATGAGAATAAAACTCCTGAGAGGAAGACCATGAAAAGCGAAAAGAAAAAGTGATTTTTTATCATGCCCTAAGGTAAGCGTTCATCATTTGTGAGACTAACCATTCAACTTCAAAAAGTGTGTATTATTCTATTAGTCCACGTCCGGTTTTTTTGATTTTACCCTCCACTTTAAGTACTTCAAATATTTTGTCGAGCATCCCATTTATAAATACGCTGCTTTTTGGAGTACTATAGAATTTTGAAATCTCAATGTATTCGTTTAATGTAACCTTCAGCGGTATTTCAGGGAAAATAGAAGCTTCAGTCAAAGCCATTTTCATTAGGATCAAATCCATGGTGGCGATCCTGTCGCTCTCCCAATTCTCGGCATATTTTGTAATAAGAGCTTCTGTTTCACTTCCCATCCCCAAGCTCTTTCTATACAAGTCGATCATGAACTTGAATTCGTCCTTGTTCTCATCGTCCCACAAAGGAAGTAGATTAACATCGTCTTCATTTTCCTCGATTTTTTTCAATGTTTTCAGCACCATACTAGATGCTAAATCCAAGTCATCAATCCAGAAAATGTTCAGTTCTTCAAGATAATCATGCATCAATTCTACATTGATGATATGTCTACGAAAAAATCGAAGAAGGTATTCGCGGTCATGCTCAAAACCGCGTTCCTTGCTCAACATGTATTCTTTATAGTCGTCTGTTTCCTGAAGTATCTTGAAGATCTGCTTTAACAAATCGCGATTTTCATTCCACGATATAACTCTCGATTTGCACTCCTTCTCAAGGGCTTTGCTATTGGCCAAAATGCGCAAAAGACCATTGGTTACAAATTTGGTATTTGGGTGCAGATCTTCAGGGGTAGGAAGTTTTTTGTTGCGACCCGCTTCTATTTTATCAATAGCGAGCGATTGCATTTCGGTGATCAACTGCAACAAGTACAGATAAAGATCTCGGAATTTTTCAAAACTGCCGTGCAACGTCTTTTCATAGATTACAGCATCCGGCTTTTCATCGGAGTGGTATGCGAAAAGAACTTGAAGAATCTTTATTCGAATATGCCTTCTATTCAGCAACATTTATCGCCCTCTGGTTATTAGTTTGTTCTTTCTTAGTTTTCTAGTAGGGCAATTTCACTTTGCCTATTGCTTCAATGCGCTGTTCTGCGAGCGAATTGGCCGCAAGATAAGTAGGTATAGATTGTTCCGACGACATTTTGAAAATATTCAGAGCCGTTTGATAAATGTTTTCGGCTTGAGAGAGCGCGGCCTCTCTATTATATCCGATGATCTCCCAATAGCAATTGATAATTCCACCAGCATTTACAAGGTAATCGGGTGCATATAAAATCCCTTTTTCCAAGAGCGCCGTTCCTTGAATTTCTTCATTGGCCAATTGATTGTTCGCAGCTCCACATATTATAGATGCTTTCAAAAGCTTTAGCGTATCATCATTCACTGTTGCTCCAAGGGCACAAGGACTGTATATATCCATGTCCTGAGTATAAACAGCGTCCGGAGAAATGATTTCAACCTTGTATTTACTGGTTACAGACTTTAACTTGTCTTCATAAATATCTGCGATGTACACTTTGGCATTTTCTTTAGTCAGGTATCCAACAAGATATTCTCCTACGTGTCCGACTCCCTGCACAACTACCTTTTTACCTTCTAAAGAATCACTTCCAGTTTGGTGTTTAATGCTGGCCTTCATTCCCATATACGTTCCATAGGCGGTAACAGGGCTTGGATCTCCTCCTCCGTTCATATAATCGGGCAAGCCGACAACGTGTTCGGTTTCCATCTTCACATATTCCATGTCTTTTACCGAAATCCCGACATCTTCTGCAGTGATGTACTTTCCTCCAAGGCTATCCACAAAGCGACCAAATCGGCGCATGAGTGCTTCGTTTTTGTCCTTTCTTGAATCACCTATGATTACAGCTTTTCCTCCGCCAATGTTTAGACCGGCAAGAGCGCTTTTATAAGTCATTCCGCGAGAAAGTCTCAACACATCGGTCAATGCTTCTCCTTCAGTGGCGTAATTCCACATTCTGGTGCCACCCACGGCAGGTCCGAGAACGGTATTGTGAACAGCGATAATTGCTCGTAAGCCGGTCGCTTTGTCCTGACAGAAAACCACTTGTTCGTGGTCATATTTGGACATTCTTCCGGTCACTGATGCCTGAGTGTCATTGACTAAGACAGTTTCCTTTACTTCGATCATAAATATTGCAGGTTTTTCCAGTTTATCATCTCGTTAGTGAGTGCCGTGCGCCAAAGGTATAATTTTTTAAAGGTTCCTTTAGTCTTTCTGAAAATTCACCTTCGATATTACCCAGAACCAAATCGGTCGTCTGCCTCATTTCTACCCTCATTGTGTGAACATTAGCGCTTGTAGATTGTCCTATGATTTCTGGAACAATTAACGCCATTTGTGAAATAATTCTTGGTTTAGATTACCTAATTTCGCGCCAAGATCCACGAAAAATGATTTCTACAAAACGTTTCATACCCCTATATTTACTTCTTATCCTCGCAATTTCCTTTTCATCGTGCGAAAAAGAAATCACAGTAGATCTTCCAACCACGCCACCTCGCATTGTAGTGGAAGGTCGAATTGAACCGGGCACTCCCCCCATCGTATTGCTCTCATGGTCTCAGGGATACTTTGAACCGACAAGCATTGAGGCTCTCCAAAATTTGTACATACAAGATGCTGTGGTGGTGGTTTCGAATGGAACTGTAAGCGATACACTTGATCTTTTTTGCACACAAGATCTCACAGGGGAAGAACTTGAATTGGCCGCTGAATTGTTAGGGATTACAGTAGACCAAATTCAATCGCTCAATATTTGCATCTATACATCCTTCAATCTCGCAATTTGGGGTGAGATAGGAAAAACATATTCGCTTACTATAGACTACCCCGGTCATCATTTGTATGGCGAAACCAAAATCAATGAACTTGTAGAACTAGACAGTCTGTGGTTCGAAATCTTGAACAACGACCCGCAAGACAGTCTAGGATTTGCCTTTGGAATTATTTCGGACCCGGATACGCTAGGAAATGCATACAGGTGGTATGCAAAAAGAATCAATCATTATCCAGCCTGGAGCGAACATGCCGGAGAGCAAAAGGACGAAGCATACATAGCTCCGATCGGTAGTGTTTTTGACGATGAGTTTTTCAATGGACAAACATTTGAGTTTGGATATTTTAGAGGTGCTTTGACAAATAGCAACAAAGAAGACGACAACAATGCTGAGAGAGGATTTTACAAACTTGGCGATACCATAGCTGTGAAAGGTTGCGTTATAGACCGCGGTGTCTTCAGATTCCTCTCTAGTTTCGAAGATCAAGTGGCAAATCAAGGAAGTCCATTTGCAGTGCCTTATAATATTCAAAGCAACGTAGCCGGAGGTCTGGGTGTTTGGGCAGGCTATGGCGCTGTATACGACACCATCATTTGCCAATAGGCGAATATCTGTAAACGGGATATCTATTTGCCGAATTCTCGTAATAAGGGGAATGCTGATAAATCCAAAACAGTTGATTCCATCTGCTATTTTTGAGTGATTCGTCTTTATTCAAAGCTGAGTCAAAATCCTTTTTCAATTCAAGGTTATCTTGCAGCAATTGAATGGCTATATCTTCAAAAACATAGTCGCTAAACCATTCCTTTTGTTGTAAAATGGAATCAAAGAAATTCCAACTGAAAAAACTGTCCGGTCCGCTTGGTTCGAGCACCTCTATAATATATCTCTTCGCCAATTGATTCAGGGGAATGATGTAATCTCCCTGAAAGAACGTGATACTCCCAGAAGCAATTCTAGTCTTAACATTGGAATGTATAAAGTGCCCCTCGTAAGGTCTCTCTGGTGAATTGTATGATTCGATGTAGTAATAATCCACATTGAGATTACTGTCCTTTTCAATTCGACGCATTTTTACCCCATTCCATTCTAGTCTTTCAACCACTTCCTTCCATGCTTGAGGCACTATGTAGTATTGAGGAGCCTCTACGGAGTTCTTACCATTGTATGTGCTATAATAGTCGATCGGTTTTTCAAATGGCTTTGAACGGTTATAGGCAATTCTTTTAGAGTTGGAAAATGTACTGGTTACTTCTTCGGCCTCATAACCAAGAAATGGAAATAGTTCTTTTTTGAGCGTGTCAAGTTCCCATGAAAGGTAAAACGAAGATTGTTCGAGCACATATCTGTCAGCCTTTGCGCGTTGCTCAATGATTTCATCGCAGCTTTCTGCGCACACTGCAAGAAGTGTATGAATGAATTGCCAAGTGCTTTCAACTCTTTCGGGAAAAGGTTTGAGCATTAATGTTTCGGTGATGAAACCAATTGAATTGAATAGTGCGGCATATCCACTGGCGAAGCGAGGTGATTCCAAAAAATCTACCAGACCACTTTCCGGCAAACGGCCCATTGTATTCACATAAGGACACATTTTTTGACCACGCTCTTCCATCCCTTTAAACAGAGCTGGCATCATGGTACTTCGCATGTATGTGCCCAATGGACCTCCCAACTTATTGGTCTGTGTAGAAATAAGAGTCATTGTGTGCTGATAATCAGCACCATTACTCACGTGCGTATCCAAAAAAACATGTGGCCTCACGGAAGTGAAAAACTGATTGAACGACTTTGCATTTTCAGAATCGCATTTGATAAAATCCCTATTCAAGTCGAGGTTTCTACCATTTCCCCTAAATCCGTATGCTTCTGGGCCATTCTGATTTGCCCTGCTGTATGAGTTTCTATTGAGGGCTCCATCAATATTGTAGACTGGCACTATGCAGAGAATTACTTCTTCCATCACTTCATCTAATTCAGGAAGTTTGCCAGCCAGAAATTCTTCGCAAAACAGAATACTTGCATCCATTCCATCAGGTTCGCCAGGATGAATACTGTTGTTTATTAACACAATCACTTTGTTTCGATCGAATAGTTCAGGATAAAAAACCTTATCGCTATTTATCACAAATAAGTGGAGGGGTTTGCCGATATCGGTACCTCCAACTACCAATAACTGAGCAGAATCGTATAAGGAGTCGAGTTTTTGATAACGGTCAATGCATTCAGCCCAAGTTGCTGAAACGTTCGAATCAAAGACCCTGTGTTGTGCACCTGCCGCACAAACCATGAAGAAAAACAGTACTGAGAAGAAATAAATCCTTGTGATGATTATCATTATTTTTTTGTGTAACCGGAATTAGGGTAATCTTTGGCCTGATATTTCGATCTGCTATTTGAACTTTTAAAGGATTCAAGTGGT
Source organism: Flavobacteriales bacterium (assembly GCA_034439875.1). Taxonomy (GTDB): domain Bacteria; phylum Bacteroidota; class Bacteroidia; order Flavobacteriales_D; family Sanyastnellaceae; genus JAWXBG01. Next base: position 5,120 of record JAWXBG010000196.1, on the reverse strand, counting down.
AAAAGAAATACAAAAGTTCCAAATAATGTTTGATCTCACACCCGCAGGCGACATAGAACTCATAAAAGGACAGGTACTATTATCTGAACCTTTTCTAAACGATCCGTATTTCAAGCGGACTGTGATCTTCTTGTGTGAACACAATGAAGAAGGTTCCTTTGGATTTGTTTTGAACAATTACATTGATGTGGATCTAGACCAGATAATGGAGAACATGCCGAATTTTGATAGTCGCATTAGTATCGGCGGTCCTGTTAGAAATAGCAATCTATATTACTTGCATACCCTCGGTCTTGAAGTAGAAGAGAGTATTGAAGTAGTACCAGGTATATACATGGGAGGTAATTTCGATACTTTGAAAAATCTCTTGATGAACGGCAAAGTAAAAAAAGGCCAAGTGCGCTTTTTCGTTGGATACAGCGGTTGGAGTCCCGACCAACTTTCTGAAGAAATGAAAACCAAAAGTTGGTTCGTTACGAGCATATCCAACGATCTCATTATGAATACAGATCTAGATGATATCTGGAAACACATCATGAAAACTTTTGGAACGAAAGGACAAATCATTGCCAACCTTCCGGAAGATCCTTCATTGAACTAGCCCAAAAAAGGATATTTATAATCTGTAGGCGGGGTAAAAGTTTCTTTAATGGTTCTTGGAGAAACCCATCTCAATAGGTTCAAATAACTTCCGGCTTTATCATTGGTACCCGATCCACGAGCACCTCCAAATGGTTGCTGACCTACCACTGCGCCTGTTGGTTTATCATTGATATAGATGTTTCCTGCGGCGTTTTCTAGCGCTTTCATTGCCTCATCAATTGCATACCTATCCTGTGAAATGATGGCACCAGTGAGCGCATAATCGCTCGTTTCGTCTATCAACTTAAGCACATGAGACCAATCGTTTTCGGGATAAACGTAAATGGTAATTACCGGGCCAAAAATCTCTTCGCACAAAGTCCTGAATTTCGGGTTTTCAGTCACAACTACGGTAGGTTGGATAAAATAACCCTTTGAATCGTCGCAATTGCCACCGACTACTATTTCAGCATCTTTCTGATCCTTTATAAAATCGATGTAGCCCTTTATTTTATCAAATGCACGTTTATCGATTACAGCATTAACAAAATTGCCAAAATCGCCAGGATCGCCCATTTTAAATGATTTCACATCAGCAATCAGTCTATCTTTCACTGCAGGCCAAATATTCGACGGAATGTATGCCCTAGAGGCCGCGCTGCACTTCTGACCTTGATACTCAAACGCCCCACGTGAAATAGCCGTAGCTACTACATCCGCATTGGCAGAAGAATGCACAGCCACAAAATCTTTTCCTCCTGTCTCCCCTACTATTCGTGGATAGGTTCGGTATTTATCTATGTTCTGACCAATGGTTTTCCATAAATTCTTGAAGACTCCCGTGCTTCCGGTAAAATGCAGTCCAGCAAAGTCGCGATGATTAAAAATAACATCGCCCGCAACAGGTCCATCAACCGTTATCATATTTATCACACCATCTGGCAATCCTGCAGCTTTAAAGAGTTGCATGATGACCTCTGCACTATATATCTGCGTTTCGGCCGGTTTCCAAACTACTACATTGCCCATCATGGCAGCACTTGCAGGCAAGTTCGCAGCAATAGCAGTGAAGTTGAATGGAGTAATGGCAAACACGAAACCCTCTAGCGCCCTATACTCCGAGCGATTCCATATTCCGGGCGCAGAGCCAGGTTGGTCGCCATAAATCTGCTGCATATAAGCCGCATTAAATCTCAGAAAGTCTATCAATTCACAGGCGCTATCAATTTCAGCTTGAAATGCGTTTTTACCCTGCCCCAACATTGTTGCCGCATTCATCCGCATCCGCCAAGGACCGGCGAGTAAATCGGCTGCTTTCAGAAATATGGCAGCTCTATGTTCCCAACTGAGCGACGACCACTTTGATCTGGCAGCTAATGCCGCGTCAATGGCCTCCTTCACATGCTCCGTCGAACCGCAGTTGTAATGGGCTAGTATCTTCGTGTGTTCCTGTGGAGATGTTACATTTCTTTTATCATTTGTAAGAACCTCGCGACTGCCGATATACATCGGGATATCAATTGGTGTTTGATCATACAGGCGCTTGTATTCGGCTTGCAGCGCTGATCTCTCAGGGCTTCCATTTGCATAACTTTTCACCGGTTCATTTACCGGAATAGGAACAACGTAGTGTCCGTTTGACATGGTTCAAAAATTTAGTGTGAAGATAAAGTTCCGTAATCAATACAGTCCGTGAGTAATGTCACCTTCTGAATTGTAACGTTATCCTATTTCTTCGGGGTTTCTGCTTTCTTTTTCTTCTCGTCGATTATCTTTTGTCTTTCAGCTTCAGAGGTTGGGCCGGCGCTTCTACTCCGAATACCCTCAACCGTGCGGGTTCCTTTATTCTCCTCTTCCTCAGTTTTATTTCTCACCAATGATTCACCATTCAGAATGTACTCTTCAACTACATTGGTCAACTTTCCATTTTCGCCAAATGAGGATGTTTGAACCCTATATCTTCCAGGTGAATTATAAATTACGAGCATTTCGAGGTCCTTACGCTTTTCCTGATTGGTTCCTTCCAGCACTGGTTTTATCGTGTAATCACTCTGAAAGTATTTTTTCGCCAATTCTTCAGCTTTTCCATTCAATGCATCTTTCACAATGCAGGTTTCATCAACGCAACCAACATTGTAAGCAATTGTATAATATGCAATAAGAGCCTTTTCTGCCTCTGGCGCCTGAGCGATGTAATTTCGGTCTATCGTCATATCACCATTCTTAATTCTGTGAAATACCCGAGCCGGATATTTCGAAAATGGCTGGGAATATTCGTAAACATCAACATTCCCCAAGTTTTGCACCATGGTAGTAGTGCGAATAAGGCTTCTGGGTGCTACACTATCGGGCAGTGCGACTCCTCCTGGTGCTGTCACGAGTAAATTGCCATCAGGTTGTAATGCAAACCATTTTGTTTCGTTATCTGCCCTTCCTGCTAGCTCGAAAATCGGCTTTTCACCGGAAAAGTTGATTTTTCCCGCGTAGGAAACCTGATCAGATTTGACACCCGGAGTCAATCTATATTCGCGAATGATGAAACTTGAATCTCTTTTTATTTCAAGAATTGTTTTTACTCCATTGCAATCGCTGCATGGAAGCAAACCTTCATAAATCCCGGCATACGATTTAATTTGTCCCTGCAACACTCCTTGTTGCGCATCAGCAGACACTTCGGCGCTTTTTTCACCACATGAAGTCAATAGTAGTAAGACTGCAAAGAAAAAAACGGAATAATTGATTTTCATTCTATTGTTTTTGGTGGCGCGAATTTAGGGATTACTCGTTGAGAAGTCTATGCCGATTTTCCGCGAAAAGGCAATAGTTTTACGCTCCAATCTTATCACATTGAACGATACAACTGAACATGGACGAAATGTAGCCATCATCTCATATTTATGGGTTCCGGGATGGATCATCGCGCTCATTTTAAACGGACAGCAGAAAACATCTCTTGGAACCTATCACCTAAGACAGTCCTTAGGTATTTGGATCATCTCATTGCTTTTGCCTGTCCGTATTTTCACCATTGGCATAGGCATTTTGGTTTTTATCATGTGGATCATCGGATTGATATCCGCTGTTCAGCAAGAAGAAAAGCCCATTCCCTTTATTGGTACATTTTTTCAAGATTGGTTTAAGGGACTTTGATCTATGAAAATATTAATGGTCTGTTTGGGCAATATCTGTCGTTCACCTATGGCAGAAGGGATTTTAAGGCAACGCTCAGAAGAGCAACGACTTTTATTTGACATAGACTCAGCGGGAACTTCAGGTCTGCACGCAGGTGAATCCCCCGACAAAAGGGCCATTTTGTGCATGGCGCATCGAGGAATAGATATCTCCAATCTTCGGTCGCGCAAATTTAATTCTACAGATTTCGAGAAATTTGATTTGATACTTGTTATGGATCAATCAAATTACACAGATGTGATAGGTCTTGCGAAAAATGATAAAGACAAAGAAAAAGTTCAATTGATCTTGGCCGATTTTGGTAACAAATCTGTTCCTGATCCATGGTATGGCGAACAGCAGGGATTTGATGAAGTGTTTGAATTGCTGGATAAAGCTTGTTTGCATTTTCTCACCCGTTACAAATCCGAAAAATGAAGGGCAAACTTTTTCTCATCCCCAATACCATCGGAGGAACCTATCAATCCAGCCTTCCCGTCGATACACTCCGAAGTATCGAGCACATTCGGGTTTTTGTTGTGGAAGAAATTCGAAGCGCGCGGAGACTGCTCAAAGGAATTGGTTTTGCAACAGATTTCGAAGAAGTGGAGTTCCTATTGCTCAATGAGCATTCCGCAACAGGAACAGCAAACAGTTTATTGAAAAAATTGCAGACCGGAAATGATATGGGTTTAATTAGCGAAGCCGGTTGCCCAGCTATTGCCGATCCCGGAGAAGACCTTATTGCCGCAGCTCATGAGTCGGGCATAACAATAGTGCCTATGGTAGGACCATCCAGTATCATATTAACTTTGATGGGAAGTGGGTTAAACGGAGAGAGTTTTGCTTTTACCGGATATGTTCCCCGCGAGTCTTCTGATCGCATTAAACGATTGCGTCAACTCGAATCCCTTGCCCTGCAGCAAAAGCAGACACAGTTGTTTATGGATGCTCCGTATCGCAACAATCAACTTTTCACCGATATACTAGACAACCTTCGTCCAAATACCAAGGTGTGTGTTGCTGCCGATTTGGGTACAACAGAAGAATTAATTAAAACCAAACGTGTTTCGGAGTGGAAAGTCGCTATGCCACCTTCACTGCACAAAAGACCAGTAATGTTTGCAATTGGAGAGTAAACCCAGAATCAGCATTGGGATTCGCTATGAATTGGTATAAACCCGAAAGAGAGCGAGTGCTCTCGCCAGATTTTTATACCGTTTATCCCGGATTACGCATTAGGGCAATTTTTGTAGAATGCGTGCGGAATTCTCAAATCTAAGCGATAGAATACTGCATTCATCGGCAAAATTAGGGTGCAATTTTTCTATCGCTTGATTTGGGTTTATGTATCTCTAATCTCGGCT
>JAWXBG010000195.1:0-11688 GCA_034439875.1 Flavobacteriales bacterium | reverse complement strand
TCGCTATGAAGTGCTAATACCGTTTATCCCGCATTACGCATTAGGGCAATTTTTGTAGAATGCGTGCGGGATTCTCAAATCTAAGCGATAGAATACTGCCTTCATCGGCAAAATTAGGGCCCAATTTTTCTATCGCTTGATTTGGGTTTATGTATCTGTAATAGTCCAATTCCGTTTCACTCCATTAGCCTATAACAGCTACTACGACGGCATTTACCACTTCATGCAAGATGCTGCAGCGCATTGCCCAAAAAAAACTTCCAATGCGCAATTTAGCACGGACTATTTAATAAGCAGAATTGGTATAACATTGGTATATCATTGGCCTTATTTGAGCTTTACACCCATGTTATAAAACATAAATGCCCATTTGTCGGTTTGACTTTGTATAACTTGATCAGTACTTTGCCCGGCTCCATGTCCTGCTCTGGTTTCAATTCGAATAATACAAGGATTAGGAGAAGCTTGACATTCCTGCAATCTCGCAGCAAATTTGAAGCTGTGTGCCGGCACAACTCGATCGTCATGATCTGCTGTCATAACCATGGTGGCAGGATACTTCACGTTGGGTTTTAAAGTGTGCAATGGAGAATACGAGATCAAATTTTTGAATTCTTCAATTGAATTGTCCGCACATCCGTATTCGGGAATCCATCCTTTTCCAACAGTCCATTTGTGGAAGCGCAACATATCCATAACTCCAACAGCGGGAATAGCTACTTGAAATAACTCTGGCCGCTGAGTCATGCATGCTCCAACCAAAAGCCCTCCATTGCTTCCTCCGTGGATAGCCAATTTCTGTGCAGATGTGTAACCATTAGATATAAGGTATTCTGCGGCTGCAATAAAATCGTCAAATACATTTTGTTTGTTGAAGAGCATTCCATCTTTGTGCCACTCCTCACCGAATTCGCCGCCACCTCTTAAATTGGGCATGGCATATACTCCACCATTTTCAAGCAAGATCATGTTGCTAGTGCTGAAGGAAGGAGTTAGACTTATATTAAATCCACCATATCCATAGAGCAGAGCAGGGTTTTTGCCATTTAGTTCAAGTCCTTTTTTATGAACGATGAACATCGGTACCATCGTTCCATCCTTGCTCTTAAACTCTACCTGCTTGCTCTCATAGTCTGCCGGATTGAACTTCAATGTAGGTTGATAAAAGACTTCGCTCTTGCCAGATTTTACGTCGTACTTATAAAGAGCTCCCGGATATGTAAATGATGTGAATGAATAGAATAATTCGGTATCAGCGATTTTTCCTGAAAAACCACCTGCCGAACCGGTATTGTCGGGAAGTGCAATTTCCTGTTGGTTTTTCGCGTCGTAGTCCATCACATAAATTCTGGTTGTAGCCATTTGCAGATAGGACGCGAACATTTTTCCACCACCTGTGCTCACTCCTTGAAGAAGATTTTTTGATTCAGGAACTAGTTCAATCCAATTTTCTTTTGATGGATTGGCCGGATCTACAGAAACCAATCGGTACATCGGCGCATCAACATCCGTTAGCACAATGAATCTTCCGTTGTAATGGTCAACTACGGATGAATGTGTGGAAAGATCAGTGAACAAAGGCTTGAATGCACCCGCATCATCCGTTTTTTTATACCAAGTTTCAGAACCGTCCGTACCCGGAGCTGCAAATAATATGATGTATTTTTTATCTTCGGTTACACCAGCACCATGATACCAGTCTGCATGTTCTTTGCTCTCATATACCAATTGATCCTTGGTTTGAGGTGTGCCCATTTTGTGATAATACACCATGTGATTTTTATTGCTTTGCATGAACTCAGAACCTTTCACCGGTTCTGGATAGCGGCTGTAATAAAATCCATCTTTGTACCACGAAGCACCACTGAACTTTACCCATTTTAGAACGTCGCCGGTTTCCTTTTTCGTAGCCACGTCATATATTTTAATGGATGTCCAATCGCTTCCTGCTTCACTTATTGAAACGGCCATGTATTTGTTGTCGTCCGAAGAGCCAAGCAATCCTGCACTCACGGTGCCATCTGGAGAAAGTGTATTGAGATCTAAAAACAATTCTTCTGATCCATTAATTCCCTTTTTTACAAATATTTTCCCTTGAGCTTCGAGACCAGAATTTTTCCAGAAGAAGTAATACTCACCCGCTTTTAAAGGGGCTCCAACTTTCTCGAAGTTGTATAATTCTGTATATCGCTGCTTTATTTGTTCGCGATAGGGAATCTTGGATAGATATTTTTCTGTGAAGTCCGTTTGACTTTTTACCCATTCTACTGTTGCAGGGGCATTGTCATCTTCAAGCCACGAATAGGGATCCTTTACAGATGTTCCATGTAAATTGAAAACTGAATCACATTTCGCTGTAGGAGGGTAAGTCATTTTCATAGGAACAGTATTCGTTTGTGCCACTAAATGACTGGCACCGCACGTAAGGAGCGCTACAGCCAACATAAAGAGAACTTTTTTCATTTGGTTAGAGTTATATTATATGGGGTGAAAATAGCACATCTGGTGAAGTCACTTTTCGCTAAATGGTGTGAATGGAAGATAGCGGTGAGGGATGGTGGCTCTATATTTGTACACTGAAGAATAAAAACTATGAAGTATTTAATCGTTTTGATGATCAATCTCGCATTTTTCGAATCTTTCGGACAAATTGAGCTACCGCAAATCCCTAAACAAATATCGGTGAGTATAGAAGATCTTGCCAGTTATTCACCTCTTTCATCCCCAGAAAGCAAAGGTTTAAGCACAAAAATCATAAGCGAGCAAATGTTCTCGGGTGGTTGCTTGGGAAATATGGTGCGTGTTTATGAGTTTAGCAATGGAAAGGAGAGCCAGACTTTTGAACAGTATATTTCAATTACAGATCAAAAAGCTCCTTTGTTTACCAACGCACCGGGGAATATTATTATCCAAAAGGATTCGCCTTTGCCACCGGTTCAAAACCCAGATTTTTCGGACAACAGTGGAAAGGCTTTAAACATAGAATTCATCGAAGAAAAATCTGCCGAAATGGTTGTAAGAACATGGATAGCCACTGATTCATGTGGAAATTCAAGTCGCCATGTTCAACACATTTCATTTGAGGTTCAGTAGGTTTTGCTATTTGCCAAATAAGTAGTTCTGCCGTAATTTGGCACTATTATTTATACAACATGAGCGAAATAGATATGGGAATTCCGGGTGTAGATCTAAACGATTTTGTTTCAGGCACACCAGAGCAAAAATCCAACTTTGTAAAAAAGCTTGGTGAAGCCTATGAAACGATAGGTTTTGTGGCGGTCAAAAATCACTTTATAAATCAACAAACTCAAGAAGGCCTTTATCATTGGGTTCAGAGATTTTTTGAACTTCCCGCTGATGTTAAAGCCAAATATGAAGATGAAAAGTTGGCCGGACAAAGAGGCTACACTTCTTTTGGTAAAGAACATGCCAAAGGAAGCAACTCTGGTGATCTAAAAGAGTTCTGGCATTTTGGTCAGGAGGTAGAAGGAGATGATTCCATTCGAGATGAATATCCTGCCAATATTTTGGTAGACGAGCTCCCGGATTTCAACGTGGTGGGAATGCAGGCGTATAGAAGTTTTGAAAAAACAGGGCGATACATGCTAAGGTCTTTAGCTCTTTTTCTAGACTTGGAGGAAAACTACTTCGACGACAAAATACATAATGGAAATAGCATTTTGCGTCCCATTCATTATCCGCCAATCACTTCAGAACCAAAATCTGCTGTGCGCGCAGGTCAACACGAAGATATCAATCTCATCACTCTGCTCATTGGTGCATCGGCCGATGGACTTGAGGTACTCAACAGAAAGAATGAATGGGTTGCTGTAACGGCATTGCCAGATCATATTGTGGTGAACGTCGGAGATATGCTAGAACGTCATACCAACAATAGACTCAAAAGCACGACACACCGGGTGGTAAATCCGCCACGTGAAAAATGGAACACACCCCGATATAGCATACCATTTTTCCTTCATCCTCGTTCTGATATGCGCTTGGATTGTCTACCGGGATGTATTGCAGAAGGTGAGCATGCTGCCTACGAGCCAATCACTGCTGGAGCATTTCTAGATGAACGTCTTGCAGAAATTGGATTAAAAAAATGAAGTTAAGGATTAAGGATAATAGTATTCGAATCAGATTAAATCAAACAGAAGTAACAGAACTTTCCGGTGGCGCTGTGCTGAGATCCAAAACAGTATTCAGTCCGGTATCACAGTTTCAATACTCACTTGTGCCGTGGGAACTAGATGTGTTTAATGCGCATATTGAAGGCGATGAACTGACCGTGAATATGCCAATTGAAAAAATACAACGATGGCTTGAGTCAGATGAAACAGGATTTGAATTCGCTCAAAAGAATGGAGAAACAGTTCCATTGACCATCATTGTAGAAAAGGACTTTGCATGTTTGAATCCAAGAGATAATGAGGCAGATAATTTCCCCAATCCCGAAGAAGGCAAGATGATATGCTAAAGGATAATTTCGGAAGAGATATAACCTATTTGAGGTTGGCGGTTACAGATCGGTGCAATCTGCGATGCACATATTGCATGCCGGCCGAAGGAATACTCTTTGCTCCAAGAAAAGAAATTTTGTCGTACGAAGAGCTGTCTCGACTGTGCTCCATATACTCAGATTTGGGAATCAGAAAGATCCGTATCACAGGCGGAGAGCCTTTTTTGAGACGTGATTTGATGACTTTTCTAAAAGAAATATCCGAAAGAAATTATTTCGATAAAATATCCGTTACAACCAATGGCACACTAACAAGGCCATTTTTGCCTGAACTGGCAGATTTGGGTATACATGATTTTAATCTAAGTTTGGATAGCATCAACAAAGAGCGTTTCGAGCGTATTACTCGTCGCAATTGTTTTGATGAAGTTATGTCTTGTTTGTCGGAATTAACAAATCAGCCGTTCCGGATTAAGATAAATGCTGTGATGATGGCAGGAGTGAATGATGATGATTTCATACCATTGACACTATTGGCTTTGGACAAGAAAATTGATGTTCGCTTTATAGAAGAAATGCCCTTCAATGGTACCGGAAAGACCGCCGAATTGATTTGGACCGAAGTGACCATGGAAAACAAATTGCGATCATATTACCCAAATATGATTCAGATGCCTATGGAGCCGGGTTCCACATCTCGAAATTTTGTAATTCCCGGATTTAAAGGAACAGTGGGGTTGATTGCAGCCTATACCCGAAGTTTTTGTGGTACCTGCAACAGAATTCGGCTCACACCTTCCGGAGAAATGAAAACATGTTTGTATGCACAGAAGGGCATGAACTTAAAAGAAATGTTGAGATCTGGTCACACTGATGATGAAATTAAAATTGCAATACAGAGCTCAATTCAGGAGCGTTATCGCAATGGTTGGGAGGCCGAGCGAGATAGAGGAGTAGAGGTAAGTGAAAGCATGGCAACTATAGGTGGTTGAACCATGATTGAAAAGGAATCTCTCATCACTGTAATTGAAGCGGAGGAAATTATCTTCTCGCATCTTTATAAGTCATCTATTGAAACCATCAGATTAGAAGACTCGTTAGGCAGGCATACTGCGTCGGATTGGTTGGCCGATGATGATATACCTTCTTATGATCGAGTGATGATGGACGGTATTGCCATTCGGTTTAGAAAGGAACAATTCGGATGGAAGATTATCGCCATTCAACGGGCCGGAGAGGAAGCAGGAAATCTTTCTTCTGACGAAGATGCGATTGAAATTATGACGGGTTCGGTGTTGCCAAAGGGAGCGGATACGGTTGTTCCCTATGAGCACATAGTGATCGATGGAAGTAATGCAAATTTTCAAGGACCCGATTTAAAACTCGGACAGAATGTTCATATTCGTGGGAGAGATAAAAAGCAAGGAGATTTACTTCTTAAAAACGGTCGGCAAATTCGATTCACCGAAATGGGATTGGCGGCTAGTTTGGGGCTTACAAAAATACTTGTTCATTCAAAACCACGAATAGCAATACTGAGCACAGGAGACGAACTAGTTTTACCTGAGCAGAAACCAATGCCGCATCAGATAAGGATGTCGAACGTATATATGCTATCGGGCTTGCTTCAACAATTAGATATGGCATTTAATTTTCAGCATGTTTCTGATGATGGCGAAGCACTCGAAAAAGCAATTGAGAAACTTTTAAATGAGAATGATGTACTCCTCTTATCGGGTGGTGTATCCAAAGGAAAATTTGATTTGGTTCCAGCTACTCTCATGGCTCTAGGAGTTGAGAAACACTTACATCGTATAGCGCAAAAACCGGGCAAGCCTTTTTGGTTCGGAACCAAGGATGACAAGACAGTATTTGGATTTCCAGGTAATCCGGTGAGCACGCTTGTTTGTGCTTTGCGATATTTTCGTCCTTGGGTTTACAAATCCTTTAAGGAAAATACTACAGAGCAATGGGCTATATCGGACTACGCGTTTACAAGGCATAAAAACTTGACACAATTTATTCAGGTTAAGTGCACCCAAACTTCGGAAGATCGATTTTCAGTTTATCCAGTGGATGGAGGCGGAAGCGGAGATTTCACTCAACTATCAGGCTCCGATGGCTTTGTAGAAATACCCAGTGGGGTAGGAGTCATCGCAGACGGAGAAAGACTTGCTTTTTTCGGTTTTTTTTAAAGAGTTCCGAGTTTTTATCCCTATTTCTATTTTTTATTTCTATTTCTACTCTCTTTTTCTATTTCTATTCCTAGTCCCTCCCTCGGCCGCCCGGTCTCCTCTGCTCCCCTGATTCTTTCCTCTCTCGAAGTTTTTCCATCAGCTTTTTGCGGAATTCATGTTCGATGGTGATGAGTTTACGCACTTTATCGGGACTGAGTATTTCAAGACAATCGGTTAAAAATTTCTCATCTCTTTGAACTTCTGCTATTCGCAAATCTGATCCTTTATTTATACTTTCTTCCAATGCAGCTTTATTCGGAGTAGAACTTTGCACAGATTCCATTAGATCCTTAAGCTGCTTTTTATTCGCTTTTTTATCTTTGCTGTATTCGTTGAACACAGGCCAGAATTTCTCAGCTTCTTCAACTGTGAGATCTAATTTTTCAGCTATGAATGCCCGTTTGAGCGATTCAATTTTCTCCTGACGATCGCTTGGGTTCACAGATTGAGCGATAGTACCAAAACTGATCAACATTAACAGAAAAAAAATGGTTGTCTTATACATGTGTATATTTTTAAAGGTCATTCAAAACGTCATCTCCACCTTCTTCGAGCAGGTAGTTCAAAATTTCTTCCTCGGTAAGATCATCGAAGCTCACTGGCTTATCTTTTAGTGTAGAAGGTGGAGCCACAGATGGTTGCATGGTAAGAGTATCTAGTGCAGTCGTGGTTAAAGAATCAATTACCAATGTGTCTCCGAAGGATGTCTCCAGATACAAATCGCAATAGTCCTCAGTTTCTGCAAAAAGTTCCATATCGTCTGGCGATAGTTCAATTTGTTCCAGCATCTCAGTAAATGAAGGCTCGGATATTTCTGATTTATCCGGCGCAAATATGAAAATAGCGCTAACAATTGCTGCTGCTGCAGAAGCGGCATAGATCCAGGGCAAGAATATCTGAAAGCCTTTCCTTTCAATTTTTGCTTTTAAGGATTGCTCCAATTCACCAAAAAAGGCTGGAGGAGTAGCCCATTCTTCTTCTTTTGCTCCATCAAGACGTCCAATGATCTCCTTATTTTGTTCCTCAAAGAAATTTTCGGGTGTACTGAAGTCTTCAATCACCATTGGAATTTGAGAAAGAGACTTTAGCAAATCCGCATTTTCCTTAAAAAAATGTTCAGGGACATTGAAATCTTCTTTGAAATCATATTGCGAAAGCACTTGACCGAGTGATTCTGGTAGTTCCGGATCGATATGTTTCAGATTTTTTTTCAACTCCTATATTTGATCTATTTGAATCCTTTTGGTTTAATGACTGGTCAAATAATCTTCAATTTTTTTCACAGCCAAATGGAAAGAAGCCTTTAGCGCACCGACCGATGTTCCGGTGATCTCGGATATTTCCACGTATTTTTTTTCCTCAAAATACTTCATGATGAAAACTGCCTTTTGTTTTTCAGGCAGCAGGGCCATGGCAGTTTGCAGTTTTTTCTGAATCTCATCTCCGTTGTAATGCACATCCGCTTCAAGCGATTTGGATAGAAATTCTTCTACATCTTCAAGCCTCACTTTTCCGAGTCTTTTTTCTTTATTGATAAATGTAATGCTCTCGTTGTAGGCAATTCTGTATAGCCAAGAGCTGATTTTTGATTCGCCCCTAAAACTCCCAAAAGCCTTCCAAGCTTTGATAAATGTGTTTTGCGAGATGTCGGCAGCATCATCGTGGTCTAGTACCATTTTTCGAATGAAGTAGTAGATTGGTTTTTGGTATGCATCAATTAAAAGGGCAAACGAACGGCTGCCATTACCTTCCTCGCGGAATATTCTTATGATTTCTTCGTCGTTGGTTTTATGCATACAGTCTTACCGGTAAAGATACGACCTGAATTAGGACTGCTTTATGGGGAAAAGGTTTAAGGGAAGCTCTAAAAACCTTTTCCATATTTCGACCTATTTCAAAATCATAGAAAATTCTGAAAATTCATTCGGGCCAATCCCGCGAGCCAACTTTCATAAATACAAGGGAAGCAGATCGCGGGATACTCAAATCCAATTGTCACAAAACACCTACAATAACGCCAAGTTTACATTGATTTCTACCACTTGATTTGATGTCATTCAGCCCCAATACATTTCCAAATCTTAGTTACAGAACGTCTGGTTATGCTCCTTTCCTAACTAAGGTCAGGAACTTGTATTCGGCGACTGCGAAAAATAAAACAGGTTTTTAGAGGTCATGCGTAATTCTAATATAGAAACCCAATGGGATTCCATTTTTCCGCTCTTTGAGGCCTGCTACCGTTCTTAATTTGATTGTACAAAAATCGTTGATATGTCGTTAATTCGCGGGTATCAACCATTAAAACACATGAAACACTTTACAAAAATCATTGCAGTTTTTCTTTCCATTGCCGGAATGCTGCTTTCGGGCGATGTGGAAGCCCAAAAGGACAAAGACAAAGGCAAGAAGAAAAAGTCTGAGCAGCCAGCCGAAGCAAAAAAGGAAGAGGATAAATATGGCGACCTCATAAAAAAATGTCTTAAATCAGAAGGGCTGTTCAATATTTGGAGAGATACTGTAAGTGGTAAATCCTACCTTGAGATACAGGAAGATCAGTTGAACAAAGAGTACATTTATTTCAGCCATATTACAGATGGACCTGCCTCAGCGGGATATTTCCGAGGATCCTATATGGGCTCGAAAATTGTTCGTTTTAATAAGGCTTTCGATCGACTTGAAATAATTCATGAGAACACGGATTATTATTACGACGAGTCGTCCGAACTTTCAAGGGCGGCTGATGCGAACATAAACGATCCTGTATTGGCCAATGAGAAAATAGAGGCAACAAGTAAAGATGGCAAATCCATTCTCATAGATGGTGACGCCATTTTCTTATCCGAAAAGTTTCAAATGATCAAATATCCAAGTCCTCCGGGTGCGCCTCCGGGACCGCTTGGGTCATTGAGTAAGGATAAAACCAGATTGGTGGATATCAAGAACTATCCGAAAAATACGGATATGCTCGTGAGCTATGTATACGAGAATAGCAATCCTACTTTTAATGAAGCGGACATCACAGATCCGAGGTCAATCACCATTAAGTATCAGCATACAATTTTGGAGGTGCCGGACAATAATTATCAGTCTCGAAAAGACGATCCACGCATTGGGTATTTCAGCACTGAAGTGACCGATATGACCAGTTTTGATCCCACACCATGGAAAGACATGATTCATCGATGGAACCTTGTAAAAAAGGACCCCAATGCCAGACTGTCGGACCCTGTAGAACCGATCACTTTCTGGATGGAGAATACAACGCCAAAGGAATTACGTCCTACAATCAAAGAGGCTTGCGAGCGCTGGAATATGGCATTTGAAAAGGCCGGATTTACGAATGCAGTAGTTTGTCTTGAGCAACCGGATGATGTAACATGGGACGCAGGAGATATTCGATACAATGTATTGCGCTGGACATCCTCTCCGAATCCACCTTTCGGAGGTTATGGTCCAAGTTTCGTGAACCCTCGTACTGGCGAAATCATAGGTGCCGACATCATGCTGGAATTTGTGGCCATTGTAAATCGTGTAAGAGCTGAAGGCATTTTTGGTACAGCCGGCTTTACAACCGATGCCATGCTTGAGGAATTTGATGAAAGAAAAAAGCGCAATCCATTCCTTTGTTTTGCTTCCGATCAAACAAACCGAAACCTCGCATTTGGTCTCACTGCTGGCGTAGCCTTAAATATGGATGCAGCAGCGGAAAAGGAAATTGTAAAACAACTTCTTGGTCGATTGATCTTGCACGAGGTAGGTCATACATTGGGTCTCATGCACAATATGAGAGCGAGCACCCTTCAGAGTCCGGCCGACATTAAGAACAAGGCCAAAATTGATGCCGAAGGTTTGTGCAATTCAGTGATGGAATATCCTGCTTTCAATTATTCTGCCGATCCAAAAGATCAAACACTATACTGCGATAGCAAACCTGGATTCTACGATCTATGGGTTATTGAGTATGGTTACAGTGCTGCGTTGAGCGATCCTATCGCTGAAGAATACAGACTCAATAAAATTGCAGAAAGAAGCAGCGATCCTCGACTAGCCTTTGGAAACGATGCCGACGATATGCGATCATCAGGTAGTGGTATCGATCCCGATGTAAATATTTATGATCTATCTAGCGACCCTGTGGCCTATGGAATCGAAAGGTGTGATTTGGTGAACAGCATCCTTCCGAAACTGAAAGATAAGTTTTCGAAGAGCAATAGAAGTTATCAGGAATTGCTTCAAGCTTATCTCGTTGCAACAGGAGAGTATGCCGGGCAATTGAGGGTGATGACAAGACAAATTGGTGGAGTGCATTACAGCAGGGCAAACCATGGTCAAGAAAGCAGCAGAAGCCCATTGGTACCAGTAGCCGAAGAGAAGCAGAAAAAGGCGATGCAAGCATTGTCAAAATATGCCTTTGCTCCTGATGCTTTCAAACATTTCTCGGACTTGTATCAGTATTTATTGGCACAAAGAAGGGGATTCAACTTTTTTGGAAACAACCCTGATCCGCATATCCATGAGCGTATTCTCAATATGCAAAAGGAATGTCTGAATCAACTTTTACACCCCAATGTACTTACGAGGATTACGGATAGTCAGTTATATGGAAACACATACAGTTTGGATGAAGTGATGACTGATTTGACGAATTCAATCTTTCAAGCTGATGCGAAATCATCGGTAACGACTATCAGACAAAATCTACAGATCAATTATCTAGAGCGTTTGGTAAAGATCACTTCGGCCGATGGAAAATATGATTCCGTTTCGAAAGGAATGGCGATTTTTGAATTGAAACGAATAGATCAAATGATGACAAGTGGTTCGTCTCCGGATGGACTTACTAAAGCTCACAGAGAGCACGTTCGCACGATCATTAAGAAAGCTTTAGAGGCCTAGTTCGAAATAACATTGTATTTAAGGCCCGGTTTCATTGAGACCGGGCTTTTTGTTTTTGAACCAAGCGTTTTGGAGGTTCAACCCAGAATC
>JAWXBG010000194.1:0-18829 GCA_034439875.1 Flavobacteriales bacterium | reverse complement strand
GCGAGAAGAGTGGGATACGCCGACCCGTAAATTTCAAATTGCTTGGGTACGAATTTGTGCCCACGTATGAGAAGGGCACTAGAGGCAAATGCCAACTTGCGGTACACTTTCACCGGAATTACTGGTACACTATCATCGGAATGAACAAGGCGCACAGCTGGATTCTCTGCAACTGAGATTTGGCGATGAATTCCGATATCTCCATCGCGTGATTCGGGTTTATACCAATTCACCGCGACTTCCACCGCGGATTCTGGGTTTGATCTGTTTTTCGTTGCTCCGAAAGACCCCTCTAAAATCCACATAATCAATTTTTCGTAGCTCACGTGTGGTTATTCCGAATACTTCGGGTTTGTTCGGAAAAGTCCAACAATTTTCGCTTTCAGACCAACCAACGTCTTGTAGTTGGCTTATAATAATTTTTATTTCTTTCTTACGGTTGCATTTGATAAGAAGCTCCTGCCTCGAATGATGCATAGCTCTCTCGATGAGAATTTTAGTTTTTAAGTTTTCAAAACAAGAATACGGAATTTTTTAATCCGATGACGGAAGCCACCGAACTGGATCAGTTGATCAGTAATAGGATCGATGATAATGGATGAGGTAATTTGGTTGAAGCTCTTTTTGGACCGTGTGAATTATCTTGCACCAGAGCTGCCTTCCATCTCGAACTACCGAACTTTGAATGGCAAATATGTCTCGCAAGATCTTTTGTAAATGTATTTCACCCGCTAGGCGGGTTTTCACATCTTCATTTATACATGGACGGCCGGATTTCACCCACTAGGCGGGTTGAGCCTAATCGATTCTTTTGGTATGGATACATGGGTTAAAAGAAGCACCCCGCCGCTCCATAGGGAAACAACGGGGTGTTCTTAACTCAAATTACCCAATGGAAATACAAAGGGTCCTTCATCTACGCAAGACTGGTCTCCAAGGTGTAAGCCAAGGGGAAATACTTTGCAATAGTGCGCTTGAGAATGGTAGCAAAAAGGTTATGGCTGCTCTTCGGCAACGGCAGCTCGCTTCCCCAGTACTGCGAATTCTTGCACAACCACCTCAGTGATGTACTTTTTCTCTCCATCTTTCTCGTAAGAGCGATTGACCAATTTACCCTCTACCGCAATTTCTGTTCCCTTGTCGGTTAGTTCAATCATGAGCTCAGCTGTTTTACCCCAAGCCACCAACGTGTGCCATTGGGTTTCTTTCTGCTTTTCACCTTTTTTATCGGTGTAGTAATCCGTTGTCGCGATGTTTACGCGAGCCATTTTTGTACCCTTGTCGAGGTCTTTCAACTCCGGTGCTGCGCCAAGATTTCCAATCAGACGCACAGAATTTCTAATTCCGTTCATTGCTTTAATAGTTTTAAGTTTTAATTCAGTGTCGATTCAAACGACCGTGCAAATATGTGCTGAACTTCCCGCTAGAAGCGTATTTAAACGTTTATTTCCGTTTTTATGCGTTTGCAAACGTGTAGAGGGTGTATTGTATAATTTCGTCTTTCGGAAAACTAAAACATATTGTTCATGGCAAAAAATTGCACCGAGTGTGGTCGTTCTATTCTAGGCCGCATTGACAAGAAATACTGTAACGATCAATGTAGGGCGGATTTTCACAATAGGTCGAATTCGGTAAATCAAAAACGACTAAGGAATGTCAACCGCACTATTTGGACTAATAGAATGGTGCTAGCAGAAATTTGTGGTACAAAAAGAAGGATCATTGCTACGATGGAAGATCTGATGGATCGAGGTTTCAGACCTGGCTGGTGTACGCGTGTGCAGGAGAATGATCATCATGTTCGCGTGCAACATTGCTATGATTATTTCTGGTATTGGAACCATTCAGAATCAAAAGTAGTAGTAGAGTGTGCAAGTAATATTAAAGTTACGTAGTAAATGGTCCATCCTGCATTGCGCATTAGAAATCTGTTTTTTGTAATGCGTTGCAGGGTCTGGCATGTATGAAGTGGAAAATGCCGTGAGAGTGGCTGTTATAGGCCAATGGAGTGAAACGGAATTGTGCTATTTCAGGTCATAAACAGTATAAAAATGAGGTTAGTCTGAAGTGGTTCTTTAAAGCAAAAAGGGGAAGCATTTTCCGCTTCCCCTTTTAATATTTAGTTGAATTGAACTTTCTATTCTCTCTCTACCCTTGTTTATTCCAAAAAGGACTTTTCATTCTATTGAGACAGATAATTCATTTTTTATTTAATAATTTATGGGCACGAAGTACCGTAAACTCCAATGAAGTTCAACAAGTCGCTAATACCAATTACTCCATCGTTGTTGAAATCAGCAGGGCAAGTGTCAATGAAAATGCAACTTTGATCATCGATAGTCGCCGAAGGATTGTAGTTGCTTGCGCTTGGGTAAGTACATCCTGGGTAGTTGCATGATCCATCATCTGATGTAGCTGTGGGATCGAAGTTTATGGCTGCCGGATCAGTACAACCCAGAATAACTAATTCTGAATTTTCAGCACCTGGAGTTCCATTTGCTACATAAGAAGCCTGCCAGCTTGAAGGCAACGAATTGTCAAGGTTTACATCTATCAACTCGAGTGAAGAACAGTTGCCACTTGCATTGGGCCACGGAGCTGTTGAATCGAAAGGAACGGTATCAATAATATTACCGAATCCATCTTCCAACGTAATAGTCTCACCACTGTTGCTAAGGTTGTCAGCAGTCCATTCTATTACGATTACTCCGATACTTGAATAGGAGTTGGCGTCTACTGCCATGATTACATATTCGCCCGGCTCCATTTGGAAACCGATAGGGAAGGTGTAAACAAATCCACTTGTGAAAGTGAAAGCGCTCAATACGGCAACACTAGCTCCTGCATTGAACAACTCAATAAACTCAAATGTCAAATCATCTCCTTGAGCAGTGCATGGATTGAAGTGTATCTCGTTGATCACAATATTGGGGAGTGTGAAATAGCATGTGGCATCGTCAACGGTTGCAAAACTATTGTAATTCAAAGCCAACGGATCAGTACAACCAAGTATGATACATGAACCATTGTCTACTGTTGCAAACGGATTATAGTTAACTGCAATTGGATTGGTACAACCGGGAACAGGAACACCTGTGCAAGTGCTATCGTCTATTACGGCTTGAGCATCATAGTTGATTGCCAATGGATCTGTACAGCCCCATTTTTTTACATCTGTAGCACCGCATGGTGTAATCTTAAATGCATTGAAAGAAAAATATATTGGACCTTGAACTGTGTAAGTTTCGAAAAGGGTCGGGATATAAGCGAATCCGAGATCATCAATAACTGCTGTTCCCGATAAATCATTTACACCCCATTCACCGAATCCAAGATTGTCAAAATCACAATTTCCAGTTACTGTTACAAGCACTCCTTCCCACTGCTCATCAGAGATGGCAAGTGTTGTTAGAGGCGAATATGCTGGAAGAGGATTGTTAGTAGAAATAATAGTAACTGCCGTACTTGTGAGGGTAGTAAGAGCGAAAGGCTCGGACACTACGCCGTCAATGTTGAGTTCATCTCCTACTGAAACTCCTGTTCCTTGAACCCAAATTCCCGTAAAAGGACCTGAGCCATCTTGGACTGTATAAAGGTTGGCCGTTGCATAAACGCAAGTTACAACACCGGTAGTTGAAATATACGTGCCGGTTGCAACCGTACCATCCTGAATTTCTACAATTGTAACCGGAATGGCAACAGGTGCTGAAGAATTTTGTGCGCCCGGTGTTCCGTTTTGTGGATAGGATGCTTGCCAGTTGGCGGCATTCCCGTTGTCGAGAGATGGAGAAATTAGTTCAAGAGATGGACAAAATCCATCCGCCCCAGTTGGCCAAGGAGAAGCATCCGCATATATCACCTCATCCACAAGAATAGCAAAAGGATCGCGCAGCGTAATGGCTTCACCTGTGTTGTTGATATCACCTACACTCCACTGTATTACTTGATAACCATTTCCGGTGTACGATGCAGCAGTTTTGGCTAAAACAATATACTCACCCGGGGCAATAGAAACTGCACCGAACGTATGTGAGATCGCGTTCGAAACTGTCCAACCTGTGAGATCTATGGGATTTGCATCTGCATTGTAGAACTCGATAAACTCGTACAATACATCGTCACCTTGGGCTGTGCAAGGATTGTAGTGTATTTCATTGATGATGATGTTTGGTAGCGAAAAATAGCATGATCCATCATCAATAGATGCCTGTGAATCATAGTTGAGTGCAAGCGGATCTGTACAACCGGCATAAACACAAGAGCCATCATCAACTATTGCAGCAGGATTGTAGTTGGCGGCAAGTGGATCCGTACAACCAGGAATTGCTCCCGCCAAATCATAAACACTGATCAAGTCAAAAGCAAATTCTTCTGAACCTGAATCGCAACCGGCAGTGATACGGATTTGAAGTGTTGTACCGGTGCCCGGTATAGCAGTTGAAAACAATTGAAACGTGGGAGTAAGTTGTGTTCCTTCGCCTAATCCATTCAAGTCAACATCTTGGTTTAGGCCCAAGTTTGTTCCGGCTATCGGAGTTGTAAACTGCTGAACTTTCACCCAACCTGCTCCGTCCTTGTTGTATTCTACAAAAAGCTGGTCCGCGCTGTCCCATCCACCGCCAGTTGATCCTGTAGCGAAAAGTGATCGCAGTTCGATGGATCCAACTGCTGTAATATTAATAGGAAAGAAGGTGATTGTTTTAATAATTAAACCATCTCCGGTGTTGGGTCCACTGGTATCATTCATGTCTTCACCAGCCCAGAAAAAAGTGCCGTTTTGACCGTTGTATGGTGCCGTAACCGTGGAGATATTCGATCCATTGGTGCGAGTATAATGGTCGTTTATGCTATTGTAAAATGTGTTAGATACACTGTAGCGTGTGCCCAGTCCATCAGTCTCAAAGCTCTCACTCCATACCTGTGAATGTGCTTGAAGACTACATACAAACACAAGGGCCAAAATGGCTAGTGTTGTTTTCATTGTGGTTTTCATGTGATTAGATTGGTTAATTACTTTTTGAATTAGTAGATTTTGTTTTCTTCTATTGTCATTTCAATTCGACGACAAATAACGTCTTCCCGTTTTAAGGTCGTGTTACAGAAAGGACATGCTTTTGTTTATTGTTTGATAATTCGTCGTACACTTTCGCCACAATCTCCTATTGCTCGCACCAGATACATTCCTTCACTTTGTTCTTTCAGAGAAAATGATCCGGAGCGTTTCGATATAAAATTTTCACGATGTACCTCTCTGCCTTTCATATCCGTGATAATGATTTCATCTATTTCACAGGCACTTGTATAATTCATAAGTTCGTTAGCAGGATTTGGATATAAGGCAAGATTGAAAACACGATTTTCCAATTCCGATATTCCTATATAATTTGTGCTAATGGTTATCGAATATGTATCTAAGCATCCTTGGAAGCCTGTTACAATGAGCACAATTGTAATAGTAGGATTATCGGATAAAAAATCGAAGTAGTAAGTATGATCGGCAGCAAAACCTGAGGCTGTGGTTCCATCTCCAAAATTCCATAGGTAGTTTGTGCCACCTTCACTTAAATTTTCGAATGTGATTGTAATGTCTTGCCCAACTCCAAATGAGATGTCCCCGGGATTAGAAAAATCGGCAACCACACTCGGCGAAAAGTCAGCGAAGTATCTTGGCAACAATTGGAAACCGGAGTCGTATGGTATACTTGAATCGAACTGTCCGCCAATACCACTTACACTGAAGTGACCCTCAGGAGCAGCACTACCAAAAATTTCGGTGTCCCCATCAATTCGAACTTCCCAAACAATGTTGCCATCAGAAATTTGAACATTAAATCCCGGCAGAGTATTGTCCCATTGCGAAGGATCTACCAACTCAACACACTTCAATTCTACAATTGCACTTTCTGTGAGCTCATTCAACTCGGATACAATTTCTGGAGAATTTATTGGATTTGCAGAACTCAAAAATTCTATAGAAGACGGTGTAATTTGTGTAAGTCCGTTGAACTGATCTATAATACCTGTTATCACAACTTCATCTCCTTCTTGCACTGTATAACCAAAATTGCTATCGCCATTGAATACTCCAATGCCATCTGTTTCATCAATAAGTGTAAATTGAACTCCTCCCGGAAAAGTATTTACACCATGAACTATTCCTTGGAGTATGCATTCTATACCTAAACTGTCTGCAACACTTTCGGTATTCACTGCTGTCACTTCAATGATGTCGTATTGCGGGATCAACGCATCGTTGTCTTCAATAGTGATTGTTTGTTCTTGCTGCAAAAGCACAACTTCTGTGCCCGCGGAGAGCTGAATGATAATGGTTTCATCTGACTCAATTACTAAGTCATCAATAATGGGTATTTCGATGTATTGCGGAGAAACTGAACCTTGAGGAAATGTCAATGTTATTGGAAGCACATTTGTGTAGTCGCTTATGGCAGAAGCTGTTCCACCCAGAAGAGAAATGGTTACATCTACTGCGTAGATCGGATTGAATACGTTGATTTCAACTACAGCATTTCCTGAATTTTCGTTTACACTTTGTACGCTTGTGCTGAGCGATATTTGCGGTGTATTGAGGAATTCACATCCAAGAAATGAATGACCTCCGAGAAAACTAAAAGTGTTCTGCGGATAAACATTCCATTGTGATGCCCCCAAAACCCAATCTGTAGTGCCTTCCGTAACGTTTACTTTTCTTACAAGTGTATGTTCACCCGTAGTGCCAGTCCCAACAACCCATGCTGTAATGGGGTCGTCGCCAGGAACTCCAATCGCATCAATGGCTTCACCATCGTGATAAAGTACTAAAGCATCATTGCCATTGTACCAAGTGATACTTGAGGTGTAATCTGCTTGATTTAAAATGAAAAAATCGGCCTGACTATTTGAGATCACAAAGACCTCTTCAGGGCCAACTGTTCCGGTAAGATTAAATGTATTCGTTGGAGTTGGTGACCCATTGTTATATGTATGCACAGCATATCCAGTGAGGTTTATCGTTTCGGATGTTGGATTAAATAGTTCGACGGCTTTGTTGTTAGATGCTCCTTCAATGTATTCCGAGAAAAATAAATCGCTACACCCAGGTCCTGTTTCACAGGCTTGCGTAATGACCGTGATAAAATTGTTTGATATATCGAAGCAATAACCTGTACCTTGAATGTCCGGAATATCATCGCCCTCCTCTAATGTACTTGCATCAAGAGGTCCTTCGTGCGAAATACCGTAAATGTTATATGTTCCTGCAGGTATTTCGTTGAAGTCGAGGAAATCTAAATCGGTCGTCAGTACAATTGTTCCGAAGTTATCTGTTATTATCCATGTATATGAAGTAGCTGTGGCGTCTGTAGATACTGCAAAGTTTATGATGTCTGCATTGTTGTCAAGACAAGCTACTATATAAATGGCCCCCAGGGAATCGGTGATGTCGCCACCATTACACTCTGGGTCGTTACACAGTTCTTTGTTGATTGTTATGAAGTTGTAGGAAACCACTGCACAACCATCGGATAAAACATTATCAATGTGTTCGCCCCCCAATACTGTTTCGGAATTTAGTGTGCCGCTGTAAGCAAGTCCATAGAGACGGCAAGTTCCCGGGATCAAATCATCGGGGTCAAAAGAACCGGATGTAAAAGTTGAAAGTATAGTGTTATTGGTTTGAGTAAAAATCCACAAATACGATTCTCCTACTGCTCCTAACGCTTCCAATAGGATTGGCTCGCTGTTGTCGTCCACGCATAGGTTCAACGTGGTTTCGGCATTTGTAGTTGAAATCGTCCCGCCAATACATTGCAATTCATTGCTTACTCCAGGCGTTGGCTGCTGGGCCACATAGGTCGTGGTTTGGAGAGGATTTCCCCCATTTGGCAATCGCGACATACTCTGGTCAACTGGAAATCCATTCGCTGATTCGTTCACTTGAGATTGCCCGGGTATAAGCGTCAGCAACTCAAGATCGTCGGCATCATCGGTGTCATATACCAAGGCATCTAGCAAAGAAACTAAACTTATCGGTGTGCCATTGGGCCAATTGCTCGAATTACCTTGATACAGTGCTATTGCATCGGCGCCATTTTGCATCACATTGTCTCCATATACAAGATCAACATTGGAAACGGCAGTATTTCCCAAAACGAAAAATCCATTGCCATCCAATGAATAACCATCCAAATCATACGAAGCGTAAGAGGCGTTGTTCAGACCGTTGAAAAAAACTATCACATGACCATCTAAGCTGGTTCCCGGACTGCCGTATAGCTCCACAAACTCTAGAAGATCCGCACCAGGGGTGTCACTCTCTACTTCGTTTATCACAATTTGGGAGTACGAAGTGATACTCGAAAACATACCCAAAATCAGGGTAAACAGTATTGGCTTGGTCATGAATGGAATTTTGAAATAGGGCTGCGAAGTTAAGTAGTTTCGGTGCTTTGGGGGTAATTGGTGAATAAACGTTGAATTGAAAATGGCACTTTAATACCACTAGCCTAAACCACTGTAAAACAGTATAATATGGAGTTTAATATTGGGGTATTGACGCTCTGTAGCTCCACTGAATTGTAGATTATAACGTTCCGTTATTCTTGAGAGGAAGATTTGTTAATGCAGACTTCTGTACCAAATCCATTAAATTTCCACTCTAATAATGTTGTATGATTTTTTCTAGAAACTCACTCATTCGCTCCCTTCAACTTGTCGTGGTCTGTTTTTTCACTTCCGGTTACACGGCTTATTCGCAATTGAACGAAGAACTCCAAGGTATTTTCGAGGATCATGAACTCATGGGAATGTCCGTTGTGCGGGTTTGTGGAGAAGATGTCGAATCTTTTCATTTTGGACTGAAGGATTATTCAAGGGAATTGTCAGTGGATGACAGCACTATGTATAGAATTGCATCCATTTCAAAAACTGTTTCTGCACTCGGTTTGATGAAACTCTACGAGCAAGAATTGTTTCAGTTAGATGATGACGTAAGTGATTTCATTGGATTCGAACTTCGAAATCCGAATTGGCCGGATGTTCCGATTACTTTCAGAATGGTGCTTTCACATACCTCTTCAATTCAAGATGGGACAGGCTACAATGGATTTTTGGGTGACACCTTTTCTTTTGATGCAACTCCACCCTCCATCAGCGAATTGCTTACTCCTGTGGGAAATGCCTATACCTCAAATATGTTCCGTCAAGAGAATCCCGGAACTTACTTCGCGTATTCAAATATCAATTATGGCGTAGTAGCTACGTTGATTGAAGCCATATCTGGAGTGCGTTTCGATGTGTATATGCGAGAAAATATTTTGCAACCTCTTGGCATTGCCGGTAGCTACAATGTAGGTGATATACAGAACATCGATAATGTGGCAGTGCTCTACCGTAATCAAAACGGTTGGACCGCCCAAGCCGACAATTATCAAGGTGTTTTTCCTGTTCCATTGTTTCTCGATAATTATACTACAGGGACCAATGGACTTATTTTTGGCCCACAAGGCTCGTTAAGAATTTCTCCAACTGACCTAGCCAGAATTTTGTTGACCATGAAGAATGGCCATTATCAGGGGATCTCAATCTTGGAGCAAGCAACCATAGAATTGATGCAGGAGCCTCAGTGGACCTACGATGGAAGCAATGGAGACAACTACTATGGTTTGTTCCGATCATGGGGATTGGGCGTTCACTGCACAACAGATACCAATGGGGGTGATGTGCTGTGTCTAGGAAACCTCTTCAAAGGCCACCCGGGAGAGGCTTACGGGCTAATCTCAGATATGTATTGGTTTTCGAGTGAGAGCATAAATGGTGGTTTTATTTTTATGACAAATGGCTCTTTTAATGGATTCGATTTTGGAAACGAAAGCGCTTTTTACACGCTGGAAGAAGATGTTTTCACGGCTATTTGTTCAAATGGATTTGAAAGTTGTTTCCTGCCGGTTGAGAATTTGCAGAGTTCACAACCCAGTTTGTATCCAAATCCGAATTCAGGAAGATTTAGCATTATGTTAACCCAAGATATACTTCCAACGAGTACATTTAAAATTTATGATCATTCCGGCCGAATTGTGCACAGCGGAGTCATTTCCAATGATGCTACTTTCAGCCTTCCGGAGCCAGTTCCAGGGCTCTATATAGATGTTATTCTGACCCCATCAGGAAAACTTTTTAGGCTCCCATTTTCAGTGCATTAGATATTATTTGGATGTGCCGTCCTCTCTTATGTGAATCTATCCCTTTAACTAGTCTGGGGTAAAAGTTTGTTTTACCAAGTGACAACTCATTTGTCTTTTTGGTCAATTCAACTCCTGGATTGTCAATTGGAAACGAAATAAGTGTTAAATCGTTTCCAAACGGAAATACCTGACTATTTTTGCGCCCGAAATGGATCAAAAAGTAGATAAAATCATTGAAGGCGCCAAAAGGGTGTTTATGCGGTATGGTATCAAAAGCGTAAACATGGACGATATGGCCCGTCATTTAGGCATTTCTAAGAAAACGCTCTATCTACATATTAAAGACAAGGAGGATCTTGTGAAAAGAACAATGATTGATTTTTGTGCGAATGAGGATAGAGAAATCAAGGGCATTTGCAATCTCGGTCTTAACGCGGTAGATGAAAGCCTCGAAATAATGAAATGGGTCTCCGGAATGCTCCAACACATGCATCCCTCTGTAGCATTCGACATGGAGAAATACCACCCCGCGGTGTACCACGATTTGTGGACCAACAGACAGAACTTCATAATGGAATGCATCTTCGAAAACCTCAGAAAAGGGCAGAAAGAGGGGCTTTACCGAAAAGACTTTAATGCAGATATGATTGCTAAACTCTACGTGGCAAGAGTGCAAGCAATGTTCGATCAGACATTATTTCCTCATGATGAGTACAATTTATCAGATCTGTACACCGAAATTTTTAAATATCACATTCGAGGAATTGCTAGTTCAAAGGGAGTTGAAATGCTAGAATCAAAACAGAAAACCAAAAAGAAGAGCTGATATACTTAACCATTTATCGTATATGAAACAAATTATTTTCACGGGTATTATTGTCGGTTTGGTGCAAATGACAGTATTTGCTCAGATTGTTCCTCTGTCTTTGAAAGAAGCACAGGATTATGCCCTGAAAAATGCCTTTCAATCAAAAAATGCCAATTATGACATAGAGGTTGCGGCTCTGCAAACTGAAGAATTAATTGGCATAGGTTTACCGCAAATCGATGGTTCTGTCCAATACCAGAATTACATCAATCTTCCTACTCAACTTGTACCCGCCGAGTTTTTTGGCGGTGAACCAGGGGAGTTTGCTAAACTGCAGTTCGGTACCTCAAACAATATCACCGTCGGTCTTTCGGCATCACAATTGCTTTTCAACGGCTCTTGGCTCGTGGGTCTCGAAGCCGCAAGATCTTACGCTAGTTTGAAGCAAAAACAAAAGGTCCAAACCGAAAAACAATTGCTCGAAGATGTAGCTAAGGCCTATCACCTCGGTGTGATTGCAGGCGATAATCTTACCTTACTTACCAAGAGTCGTGAGGTACTCAACAAAACTTTCACGGATACAAAGGCGCTATATGATGTAGGTTTTGCTGAGGAACAAGACGTTGAGCAAATTCAACTTTCCCTCAACGATCTCGACAACCGCATTGCCTATGCAGAACAACAAACGAAATTGACTACTGACTTGCTGAAGTTCCAGATAGGAATGCCACTTGCAACGGAGGTTCAACTGACTGATAATTCTTCAAGTCTACTCACAAGCGCAACAATTGAAATGCTTTCAGTTCCATTCAGTGCCGACATGCATATCGACTACCAGGTGTCCATAGGTGCTTTAGGTATGCAAGAGCTTAATGTGAAAAATGAAAGGTCAAAAAGACTCCCATCGCTAGGTGCCTTTTATAATCTGCAAACAAACGCTCAGAGAAATGAATTCAATTTTTTCGACACAAGTGAACCTTGGTTTCCAATTCAATTGTGGGGTATACAACTCAACGTACCCATTTTCTCGGGTCTGAGCCGCGATAAAGCTATCGGAAAAGCCAGGGTGGAAGTGCAGAGAATAACCGATATGACGGCTATGACGCGCGAAGGATTGCAGCTAGAGTATAATAGCGCAAAAACTGAATATTCGTATGCATTACAAAATTATAATTCGACACGCGACAACATGCAGCTTGCCGAGAGAATTTTGGACAAAATGAGAGTCAAATATTCAGAGGGTCTTTCAAGTAGTTTCGAGGTAAGCCAAAGTCAAGCCCAGGCCCTTCAAGCGCAGGGGTCCTACGTAGCCGCTATGCTGAATCTCCTCAATGCCAAAATCAGACTCTCTAAGGCACTCAGCCAACTATAAGTAAATAGAACCATAATCAAAGAATCAACTATAAAGTTTATGAAAACCAAATTGAATCTTCTCGCTCTGGCAACAATTGCAATATTGCTGGTTGCCTGCGGTGAAAAGTCGAAAGCTGACCAATTGACAGACCTCAAAATTCAACAGGCTGCTCTTGCTGATCAAATAAGACTGTTAGAATCAGAGATAGAATTGTCTGATACTTCTGGAACTTTTAACAAGAAAATTCGTGATGTGAAAGTGGCTCAAATGTCTAGAACTAATTTTCAACACTTCATCGAAATTCAGGGTTATGTGGATACAGAAGACAATGTCACTGTTTCTGCAAAAACACCAGGTATTGTTACTCAAGTGCTTGTAGTGCCCGGTCAAAGTGTTAGTGCGGGTCAAGTAATGGCTAAACTCGACGACAACATTTATGTAAAGCAATTGGAGGGAATGCAAACTCAATTGGCTTTGGCTACCGATGTGTTTAACCGACAGAAAAAACTTTGGGATCAAAAAATTGGATCCGAAGTTCAATATCTCACGGCCAAAACAAATAAGGAAGGTCTTGAAAAACAAGTGCAGGCTATGCAAGAAACGATCGACCTCACACGCATCAAATCACCCATTAGTGGAACCGTAGATGCTGTCGATTTAAAGGTCGGTCAAACAACTGCCCCTGGTGTTCCCGCAATCAGAGTTGTCAACCTCTCCAATCTAAAAGTGAAGGGTGAAATTGCAGAAGCTTATTCATCAAAAGTTGTGAAAGGAAATCCGGTTTTATTGCACTTTCCTGATTTAGATAGAGATATTGAATCGAAAGTTATTTATGCTGCTAAGGTGATCAACCCAATGACGAGGACCTTTACAGCCGAAGTTGCCTTACCTGGCAATGCCTCTGATTTTAGACCCAATATGGTTGCTATATTGAAGGTGATAGATTATCAGAAGGATTCTTCAATCGTAATTCCAATAAACATTATTCAGAATGTCGGAAATGCCCCGTTTATTTATGTTGCTGTTGAGGAAGGTGGGAAAGTCATTGCCAAAAAGCGCAGCATCACTACCGGTGTTATATACAACGGAAGTGTAGAAGTGATTTCTGGAATCTCCGAACAGGACAATGTGATTGTTTCTGGTCAGTCTGATTTAAGTGACGGTATCGAGATAAAGTATTAATAGCTCCAACTGAATCACAATGGAAAAGATGAAAGAATTTAAGCCTACGAGTTGGGCTATAGATAACAAGACGACCATTTATCTGCTCACAGTATTCATTACGCTGGCCGGTATA
This sequence comes from Flavobacteriales bacterium, assembly GCA_034439875.1. GTDB lineage: Bacteria > Bacteroidota > Bacteroidia > Flavobacteriales_D > Sanyastnellaceae > JAWXBG01. Next base: position 5,192 of record JAWXBG010000194.1, on the reverse strand, counting down.
TTGTCGTATCAAAGTTTGCCCAAAGAACAGTTTCCCGATATCGTTATTCCTACGATATATGTGAGTACAGTGTACCCAGGGTCTGCTCCAAAGGACATGGAAAATCTGGTTACAAAACCTATTGAGAAGGAAATCAAATCTATTTCAGGTGTAAAAAAACTAACTAGTAATTCTATTCAGGACTTCTCAAATGTTGTAGTCGAATTCAACACCGATGTAGATGTTACTGTAGCTAAACAGAAGGTGAAAGATGCTGTGGACAGGGCCAAAAAGGACCTACCTTCTGATCTTCCCGCAGATCCAAATGTGATGGAAGTAGAGTTTTCGGAGATGCCGATTCTTTATGTAAATATAGCTGGTGATTATGACCTGGCTCAACTCAAGAGATATGCGGATGATCTTCAAGATAAAATTGAAGGTCTTACCGAAATTACTCGTGTGGATATTGTAGGTGCTTTGGATCGCGAGATTCAAGTAAACGTAGATATGTACAAACTCAATGCTGCCGCGCTCACAATGGGTGATATCGAACGTGCTATCAGCTTCGAAAACATGACCATTTCAGGTGGTAACGTGAAGATGGATCAAATGCAGCGTTCATTGAGTGTGAGTGGTGAATTCCAAGACATGGAGGGCATTCGCAATATTGTTGTGAATTCTATGTCGGGAGCTCCTGTTTATATTAAGGATGTGGCAGAGGTCACAGATGGATACAAAGAGCAAGAGAGCTATGGTCGGTTGAACAATAAAAATGTAATCACACTCAATGTCATCAAAAGAGGTGGTGAAAACTTGATTGAAGCTACCGATAAAATTCATGCGATCATAGATGATCTGAAACTGACTCAATTTCCTGAAGAGCTATCCATTCAGGTAACCGGAGAACAAGCCAGAGCTACAAGAACCACATTGCATGATTTGATCAATACAATCATCATTGGGTTTATTCTTGTAACCATTGTACTTATGTTTTTTATGGGTGCTACCAATGCGATTTTTGTTGCACTATCGGTACCTCTTTCTATGTTCATTGCGTTTTTGATCTTACCTGGAATTGGTTTTACATTGAACATGATCGTGTTGTTCGCTTTTCTTCTCGGATTGGGAATTGTTGTGGATGATGCAATAGTCGTCATCGAGAATACGCATAGAATTTTCGACAATGGAAAGGTGCCAATAAAAGTGGCCGCAAAACGCGCAGCTGGAGAAGTGTTTCTTCCGGTATTATCTGGTACCGCTACTACGCTAGCCCCTTTCGTTCCTCTTGCATTTTGGGATGGAGTAATCGGTAAATTCATGCACTTTCTCCCCATTACACTGATAGTCACGCTTACGGCCTCCTTGGTGGTGGCATATATTATGAATCCGGTTTTTGCAGTTTCTTTCATGAAACCGCATGGTCCGGAAGGAGTGAAGAAACCTTCGTTGAAAAAGCTCGGTGTAACAACTGTCATTTTTGTCGCATTGGCCTTGCTTTTCTATTTGGGTGGATCAGTAGGTATTGGCAATTTCCTAATCACTATGTTGTTGGTCTATTTGCTTTATCGTTTTATTCTTGAAAAAGCAATTTTCAAGTTTCAAAATAAAGCGTGGCCTTCTGTTCAATCTAAGTATGCCGGTTTTCTAGAATGGGCACTCGGTAAACCGAAGACAGTATTCTTTGCGACCATCGCACTTTTGATTGTTTCTCTTATGTTGACTTTTATGAGAAGCCCGAGAGTGGTTTTCTTCCCACAGGCGGATCCAAACTTTGTGTACGTTTATGCTACTCTTCCAGTGGGTTCGAGTGCTGCTGTTTCAGACTCTGTGGCTCGTATTATTGAAGATAGAGTATATGGGGTAATAGGTGAAAATAATCCTGTTGTTGAATCCGTTATTACAAACGTGGCGGTCGGAGCAAACGAAGCACAAGACGATAGAGCTACCTATTCTCATAAAGCAAAGATTGGTGTTGCATTTGTCGAATATGGAAAGAGAGATGGCGTTTCAACAGCCGAATACATGGACAAGATTCGCGATGCAGTGCAGGGAATCCCTGGTGTTGTGGTCGCTGTGGATCAAGAAGAAAGTGGCCCGCCTACAGCGAAAGCGGTGAGTATCGAAATCTCAGGTGATAAATTTGAAGACCTTATTTCTTCTTCTATCGCTTTAAAACATTACCTCGATTCTCTCAGCATTCCAGGTGTGGAGGAGCTTAAATCCGATTTGCAATCAAACAAACCTGAGTTGTTTATTGATATCAGTCGCGAAAGGGCAAACAGGGAAGGAATCAGCACAGCCCAAATTGGTTCAGAGTTGAGGTACGCTGTATATGGAAAGGAAGTGTCAAGGTTCCGCGATGACGAAGATGATTACCCAATTATGCTGAGGTACGAAGAAGAGCAAAGAAATAATATCGATGCGCTGAACGGTCTTATTGTAACGTATCGCGATATGAATATGGGTGGGGCCATTCGTCAAGTTCCTCTGAGTGCTTTCGCAAAAACACAGTACACTTCTACATACAATGGCATCAAAAGAAAGAATCTCAAGAGAGTTGTAACACTCGAGTCGAATGTTCTCCCGAATTTCAACGAGAATGAAGTAGCTGGATGGGTGAGAAACGCAGCGGCTCAGTTCAATGCTCCAAAAGGTGTTGAGGTCGATCTAATGGGTCAACAGGCCGAGCAAGCCGAAACCGGAGCATTCCTCGGAAAGTCGATGATGATTTCTATCTTCATCATTCTCTTGATTCTGATCACGCAATTCAATTCTATTGGAAGAACTGTCATCATTCTCTCGGAAATTTTTCTATCGGTAATCGGCGTATTGCTCGGTCAAGCGATTTTCGACATGGAATTCTCCATTGTAATGACTGGTATCGGAATTGTTACTCTAGCAGGTATCGTGGTGCGAAATGGTATCTTGCTTGTTGAGTTTACCGATGAACTTTTGCGGCAGGGTCGATCCGTTCACGATGCGATTGTAGAAGCGTGCAGAGTTCGAATGACTCCTGTGCTGCTCACTGCAACCGCTACAATCCTCGGCATGATCCCATTGGCCATCGGATTCAATATCGACTTTGCAACATTGTTTACCGAACTTGATCCGAAAATTCACTTTGGTGGCGATAATGTTGCATTCTGGGGACCTCTATCCTGGACCATCGTATTTGGTTTGAGCTTCGCAACATTCATCACCCTTGTGATTGTTCCGGTGATGTATTTGATGAGCTACAATATGAAAATGGGTTTGAGCAAATGGATAGCATCCTCAAGAACAAATAAGAGTTCGTTGCCATCACCTTATAACAATCTTACTGAATAAAGGGTCCATCTTGAATTTGGCATTGGAACTCTGTTTTGAGTCATGCGCTGCAGGATCTCGCATGAAGTGGTAAATGCCGTTGTGGTTTATGTTTAGTTCGATTTAGAGAAACGAAATTGGACTCTTGCATAAATCCAAACGGTACAACTGATCAAAATCAGGATTGAACCCAGAATCCGTATTGGGATTCGCGCTGCAATAGATTTCCAATGCGGATTCTGGGTTTAAATGAGGTGCGAAATATTTCGGCCGCTTTGTTTATTATCAGCGGATTATATTAGAAAGGACAAAAGCCTACTGTTATCACAATTTAACCTTAAAGGCATGAACATCAATGTTATATCTTTTTTGGTAGAATATTATCGAGTTTTGAACGAACGAAATGGACCTTATGACAGTTTAGTGTGAATAAAGATGTGTCGATCGGTTACCTTTGCATCGATACGGACTGGATATTTACCGTAATAATAATTCTGCATTCATGTCATTTATTGCATTCAACAACAGAGAACATCCTTTTTTTGACGAACTAAAGAGTAAGGTTGACGCTTACTTCGAACAAACAGGCCAGAGCCGCTGGGGCAACTGGAAGATCTATCTTAAATCTGCCATTCTCATTTCGTGCATGATTGGATTCTATGTTTGGCTAGTCTTTTTTACTCCCGGAATTGCTCTCAGTTTGGTATTGTGCGCTTTGATGGGCCTTTCGCTTGCAGCTATTGGTTTTAACGTAATGCACGATGGAGCCCATGGTAGCTTTTCTAAGTACGAATGGGTCAATAATATGATGGGCTATAGCCTAAACCTCATGGGTGGGGATGTGCATCTATGGAAGACCAAACACAACATGATTCACCACAGTTTTACAAATGTGGAGGGTATCGATGACGATATTGATATTCAGCCATTCATGAGACTGAGCACCCACCAAAAGAGATACAGTATACATCGCTTTCAGCATATTTATGGCTTCATCTTTTATGCTCTCAACTATCTTTTTTGGGTATTCTATTTCGACTACAAAAAATATTTTTCTGGTAGAGTGGGCCCAACAAAAATTAAAAAATATAAGTTCAAGGATCACCTGAGTTTCTGGATAACTAAACTGACATACCTCTTCGTTTTTTTGGCTCTTCCTATTTGGCAAATTGGGCTAGTAGAAACTATAGTTGGGTACACTGTGGTTACTACTGTATGTGGAATTTTAATCGCTGTTGTTTTTCAACTAGCTCACGTGGTTGAGGAAACACATTTTCACAATCCAACGCCAGAAAACACAAGGCTTGATACAGAATGGGCTGTACATCAAATTCAGACTACCAGCAATTTTGCTACAAAGAGCAAATTTGTACATTGGTTTACAGGAGGTCTCAATCATCAGGTAGAACATCACTTGTTTCCAAGAATTTCTCATATTCACTACCCTGCTTTAAGTAATATAGTTCGTGAGACTTGTGAGAAGTTTGGTATTACATACAACGAACATAGAACCGTATTGATGGCTGTTCGATCACACGTTGTCCATCTCCGTGAAATGGGAAGAAGCGACGGTTAGAATTTTCGAATTATAAAAGCATTGTTGTCCGTAAAAAATGATAGAGTTGCCCCTTGGCCAAGTTCGGGGACGGCATGCTTGTTGAGATGAAAAGAATGGGGAATGGGGTCCGCTTCGGGCCCATTCCCCATTCTGATATACTGGATTTTGTTATCGGTCCCTGAGCATAGTCGAAGGATTGCTTCTGATGATTTCAAAAATCGTAAGAAATTAATCCAGAATCCGCATTGGGATTCGCTATGAAGTGTTAATACCGTTTATCCCGCATTACGCATTAGGGCAATTTTTGTAGAATGCGTGTGGGATTCTCAAATCTAAGCGATAGAATACT